>NZ_JBSGDR010000005.1:177875-496480 GCF_053602455.1 Amycolatopsis sp. NPDC004378 | reverse complement strand
GCCTCCTCCACCTTCGCCCGGACCGTCTTGTCGTCGACCTTCGCCAGCCGCAGCGGGAACGCCATGTTCTCCCGGACGCTCATGTGCGGGTAGAGCGCGTAGGACTGGAACACCATCGCGATGTCGCGGTCCTTCGGGGCCTTCTCGTTGACGCGCTTGCCGTCGATGCGCAGCTCGCCGGAGGAGATGTCCTCCAGGCCCGCCACCATGTTCAGCGTCGTCGACTTCCCGCAGCCGGACGGGCCGACCAGGATGATGAACTCGCCGTCGGCGATGGTGATGTCCACTTCGGACACCGCGAGCGCGCCGTCGGGGTACTTCTTCGACACCTTGTCGAGCACGATCTCTGCCATAGCGCTACCCCTTCACCGCACCGGAGGTCAGCCCCGCCACGATGCGACGCTGGAAGAACAACACGAACAGGATGATCGGGATGGTGATCACGACGGCGGCCGCGCTCACCTGCCCGGTCGGGTCCTCGAACTGCGAGGACCCGGTGAAGAACGACAGCGCGGCCGGCACCGTACGCGACGCCGTGGTCGACGTCAGCGAGATGGCGAACAGGAAGTCGTTCCAGCAGAAGATGAACACCAGGATCGCGGTGGTGAACACGCCCGGCGCGGCCAGCGGCGCGATCACCTTCCGGAACGCCTGGGCCGGCGTGGCGCCGTCCATCTTCGCCGCTTTTTCCAGCTCCCACGGGATCTCCCGGAAGAACGCCGAGAGCGTGTAGATCGACAGCGGCAGGGCGAACGTGATGTAGGGCAGGATCAGGCCCGGCCAGGTGTCGAACAGCGCCAGGTTCCGCTCGATGTTGAACAGCGGGGTCACCAGCGACACCTGCGGGAACATCGCGATCAGCAGCGAAAGCCCGACCAGCAGCTGCTTGCCGGGGAACTCCAGCCGCGCGATCGCGTACGCGGCCATCGTGCCCAGCACCACCGCGATCACCGTCGAGATGATCGCGATACCGATGGAGTTGACCAGCGCCAGCAGGAACTCCGACGTCTGGAAGATGTCCGCGTAGTTCTGCCAGGTCCACGACTGCGGGATGAAGTACCCGTCGGTCAGCGTGTCCTTGGTCTTGAACGACAGCGAAACGACCCAGAGCACCGGCACCAGCGCGAACACCAGCACGAGGATGTCGACCAGGCCCCAGCGCAGCTTGCGGCCCGTCGTGACGGTTCCCATCACCATCAGCGCTTACCCCCGTCGTCCGAACCCGGTGCGGCCGTGCCGAACACCTTGATGAAGATGAAGGCGATGATCGCCACCGTGATGAAGATCAGCACCGCCATCGTCGACCCGATCCCGAGGTTGAGCCCCTTGACCAGGTTGTCGTAGGTCTGCATGGACACCGAGCCGGTGTCCTGCGCGCCTCCGGTGAGCACGTAGATGTTGTCGAAGATCCGGAACGCGTCGAGCGTGCGGAACAGCAGCGCCACCAGGATCGCCGGCTTCATCACCGGGAGCATCACCTTCGTGAACCGCTGCCACGCGCTCGCGCCGTCCATCGCCGCGGCCTTGAGCAGGTCGTCCGGCACCAGCGCGAGGCCGGCCATCAGCAGCAGCGCCATGAACGGCGTGGTCTTCCACACCTCGGCGCCGATGATGATGAACATCGACGGCCACTGCTCGGTCAGCGGAGCGGCGTCCGCGGCCAGCCAGTTCGCCAGGTAACCGGTCTTCGGCGTCCACGCGTAGTACCACGAGAACGCCGCGACGACCGTGACGATGCCGTACGGGATCAGCGCGACCGTCCGGACCAGGCCCCGCCCGACGAGCGTGCGGTGCATGACCAGCGCCAGCGCCATGCCGAGGACGAACTCGATCGCCACCGACACCACGGTCAGGAACATCGTGGTGCCGAACGCCGTCCACCAGTACGAATTGGACAGCACGGCCCCGTAGTTGTCGAAGCCGACGAACTCCTGCTGCGCCGGGAACCGCAGATCGTAACGCTGCAGCGACAGCCAGATCGAGTAGACGATCGGGTAGCCGGTGACCGCGATCATCACGACGAACGCGGGCGCGCACAGCCAGAGCCCGAGCTTGCGTTCGGCCTTCTTCCCTTCGGAGAGGGCGGGTTTGGGCTTCGCGTGTGTGTGTTGCGGGCTGGCGTCGACGACGGTCACGGGATGATGCCCTTCGAGTTGAGGGCGTCGGTCAGCCGCTCCCGCAGCTCGGCGGCGGTGGCCTGCGGGTCGATCGCCGACGGCGGCGAGAGCACCTTCGAGATCACGACCGAGAGGTTCTGGTACGCCGGGGTCAGCGGACGCACCGCAGCCTGGGTCAGCGCCGCCTGGATGTCCTCCTTCATCGGGAACAGGTCGGCCAGCCGCGGATTCTCCTTCGGGTCCGCGGGCTTCGCGGGATCGAGGGGAGTGGTGTCGTCGTAGACCGTGGAAATGCTGGGCGGGATGCCGTCGACCAGGGACTGGTACTTCTGGCTCTGGGCGCTGCGCAGGCACAACGCCGCCTCGAACGCCTCGGGCTTGTGCTGTGAATACGTGCTCACAGCGAGGTTGAACCCGCCGATGGTCACCCTGCTCGGCGATCCGGGCACGACCGACGGATAGCGGGTCCACTTGATGTGGGACAGGTCCTGCGGCTTCTCCTTGGCGTAGGAGGCGTAAACGAACGGCCAGTTCAGCTGCAGAGCGGCTTGCCCCCGCTGGAAGGCCTGCCGGATGTCGTCCTCTTTCTGGTTGGTCAGGGACGGGTCCGTGATCCCGGCCGTCGTGAGGGTCTTGAGCAGCTGCAACGCCTTGACCGCACCGTCGTCCATCACGACGGACTTGCCGTCGTCGGACAGGATGTGCCCACCCGCGGAGGCGACCAGCGTGTTGTAGAAGACGACGAGACCCTCGTACTGCGCGCCGGTGAACACCACCTGGTAGGGCTTGCCCGCCGCCTTCAGCTGCTCCGCCGTGGACATCAGTTCGTCGAACGTCTTCGGCGGCGTGGGGGTGAGCCGGTCGTCGTACCAGAGCAGCTGGACGTTGGTGTTCTTCGTCGCGCCGTAGAGTTTGCCGTTCCACTGGGCCGTCGACAGCGGGCCCGGCAGGACATCTTGGGTCGCTGCGTCCTTGTTCTGGCCGGTCCACTCTTCGGCCCAGCCGGCTTCGGCGAACTCAGGCACCCACGTGACGTCGAGACCGAGGATGTCCAGGGTCTCGTCTCCGGCGGCGAGGCGGCGCACCATCTGTTCCCGCTGGCCGTCGGCCGTCCGCGGCAGCTTGTTGTAGACGATCTCGTACCGGCCGCCCGCGGCCGCGTTGCACCGATCGACCACGGTCTGCAAGTGATCTTCCGGGGAGATGTACAGGTTGATCTTCAAGCCGCTCGAGCCGGAACAACCGGCGATCAAACCGCCGGCGACGAGGGCCGCGCCCGCGAGGGCACGCAGGCGGTGGCTGGGGTGATGCGACATCAGGCCTCCTTGCCCGGGTGCACAACGCCTGACCTGCGTTGTGCAATCGCTTGCGCACCTATGATTACCAATTTGCTGGAAGAGTCAAGCCCTGTGTGGCAATATGATGCAAGCGCTTGCACAAGCACGAGCGACAGGCAGGATGATGACGGGAAAGCTCGACGACGTGGCCCGGCACGCGGGCGTCTCCACGGCGACGGCGTCGCGTGCCTTGCGTGGACTGCCGCGAGTGTCGGCCTCGACCAGGGCTCGCGTCGCGAGTGCGGCGGCCGAACTCGGTTACGTCATTTCGCACAGTGCGTCCAGCTTGGCGAGCGGCCGGACCGGCACGGTCGGCATGGTCGTGCCCTACCTCGGCCGGTGGTACTTCGCGCAGATCATCTCCGAGGTCGAACGCGTCCTGCGGGACGCCGGTGTCAGCGTCCTGCTCTACAACATCGGCGACAACGAGGGGCGCACGCGGTTCTTCTCCGCCCTGCCTCTCAAGCGCCGGGTCGACGCGGTCGTGGTGCTGTCGTTGCCGCTGTCGGACGTCGAGACCGACTTGCTGCTCGGTCTCGACGTCCCCGTCGTCGCCGTGGGCATCGAGGAACCGGGGATGGACTGCATCGGCATCGACGACCACGCCGCCGCGCTGCTGGCTATGCGGCACCTGGCCGGGCTGGGCCACCGCGAGATCGCGTTCATCGGGGAGGGTAGTCCCGTCCCGCTCGGCTTCACGGCGCCGGTGCGCCGACTCGCGGCATTCCGCCAAGTGCGCGAAGAGCTCGGCTGCCCTGCCGATCCGGCGTTCGAGGCCGGTGGCCACTTCACGATCGCCGGCGGCGAGCGCGCGATGAGTCGGCTCCTCGGCGGTACGAAGCGCCCGACGGCCGTCTTCGCCGCTTCGGACGAAATGGCTTTCGGTGCCCTTCGGGCGCTGCGCCGGGCCGGCCTGCGCGCGCCGCACGACATTTCGGTCATCGGCTTCGACGACCACGAGATGTCCGACCTGCTGGAGCTGAGCACGGTCGTGCAGCCGGTGGCCGAAATCGGCCGGTTGACCGGAGAGAGGGTTGTGGCCCGGCTGGGCGGCGATCCTTCGAGCCGCACTTCGCAGGTCGACACCCACCTGGTGCTCCGCGGGAGCACCGCTCCACCCGCCTGATCGACAAGTCGACAACGTTGTCCGACCCTCGGAGGTAGTGGCGATGAAGCCGCACACGCATCGCTCGGCCCGGCTCGCCCTGGTGATCGGCGTGGTAGCCGGGGTGATCCTCGTGCCGCCCTCGGCCGAGGCGTCCACCGGCTCGTTCCCGGAGCCTCGGCTGCGCGGCAGCGACGAACTCGTCACTTCCACCAGGCTCGCCGACCGACGCTCGTTCGTCTCCGGCGACCGGATGTTCGCACTGGGCGACGAGTCGGGGCAGTACCCCGCGTCCGGGTTCCACATCCGCGGCGAGATGGGCGGCTTCTGGGCGCCGCCGGTCAAGCTCCTCGACGGACTCTGGCTCGGCGTCGACGGCCAGTGGCTCGGGCGTGACGTGCCGGCGACGAGCTACGCGAGTGGTTACGGATACGAGCGCTTCCGGTACCAACAAGCTCGTGGCGTCGCCGCAGAGCGGGTTCAGTTCGAGCCCGACGGGGACACAGCCACCGTGGTCGGTCTCACCCTCTCCGCATCCATCCGACGAACGGTGTCCGTCCAGCTCGACGCCCACTCCGAACTACTGCCCGCCTACCCGTGGACCTCGACCGTCCCGTCGTCCGCCACCAACGACCTCCCGGACACCGTCTCCGCCGAGCACGGCTCGTTGGTCTTCCGCGATCACGGCACCGCGCCGGTGGCAGGCGCCAAGTCCCACGACTACGTCGCCGTCGTCGGGTCGGCCACCCCGGCGGCGAGCGAACAAGTGACCGGCAGCCATCGTGGTCCGCAGGAACCGCCCGTGCTGTGCCCGGCGAGCGGACAGGCGCCGGCCCGGTGTGACGACTCCGCGGACGGCAAGGGAGCCGGCGGCGGCCTTGTGTACCGGATCGAGGTCGGCCCGGGCAAGCCGCAGACGTTGTGGTTCGCCGTCGCCGGGTCCGATCACGGCCTTTCACCGGCGCGTGCCGCGTACACACGTGTGCTGGCCGATCCCATCGCGCTCTTCCGGGGGAAACTCGCCGCTCGCCAGGCCACCGCGACACGCACCCAGGTGGACCTCCCCGGCGATCGCCTGCTGCAGCGCAGCGTCGAGTGGAGCAAGCAGAACCTCGCCGACTCGGTCCAGCAGGCCGACGACCTGGCCGTGCGCCCGGTCCGCGCGGGATCCGAATACCCGAACCCTTCGGGCACCGTGGCGTCGGCTCGGTGGATCGGCGCCGGCTTCCCCGACTACCCGTGGCTGTTCGCCACCGACGGCGAGTACAGCGCTTACGCCGCCGTCGCCGCCGGCGACTTCGAGCTGTTGCGATCCCATCTGCGCGCGCTCCGCGACGTCAGCGACATAGCGAACCAGCACAGCGGCAAGATCGTGCACGAAGTCGTATCGACCGGCGACGTCTACTTCGGCGCGAACGCCGACGCCGGAAACACCGACGAGAGCGTCAAGTTCCCCAGTGCGGTCGCGTTGCTGTGGCGCTGGACCGGTGATGCCTCCGTGCTCGACGAGTTCTACGGCACGGCCGTGCGTGCGCTGAAGTACGTCGGCTCGACTCTCGACGCGGACCACGACGGGTGGCCCGAAGGGCTGGGCAACGTCGAACGCGACGGCATGGGCGTCGAGAAGCTCGACAACACGGTCTACTACATCCGTGGGCTGCTGGACCTGGCCGATCTCGCGGCGAGCCGCCACGACTCAGCGACCGCGACCTGGGCCACCACCAAGGCGCAGGACCTGCAGCGCCGGTTCGAACAGCAGTGGTGGGCCGGCTCCGGCGCAGCCGCGTACGCCGACTCCGTGGACAAGCCCGCAGACCCGGCGAACGACAACACCCGCATCTTCCAGCGACACTGGACCGGTGTGACACCGATGGAGGCCGTGCTGCCCGGCAATGACGGCCGCCCGCTGGCAGACCCGGCCCGCGCCGGCACCGGCCTCGACCAACGGGAGAAAGCCTGCTACAGCGGTGAAAACGGTCTCTACCACACCGGAACCGGGCCGACGTCGGCGGACGCCGGGAACCCCGGCCCCAGCTGTGACACGACGATTTCGGCGGTTTCCAGCGAACGCTCGGTGTTCTCGTTGAATACCGCTATCATGGCCGTCGCCGAAGGGAACTACGGGCGACTCGGCCGCGCGCAGCAACAGCGGTACACGAGCGCGAACGCGCGCATCCAGCTCGCGCCCGAGATCTGGGAAAAGCCCGGCGCTATGCCGGAAGTCGCGCCGTCGCCGGACTTCACGGCCAACATCGACCGGCCGTTCACCGACCGCTCGATGGTGCTGCAGGCTTGGGGCACCTACGGGGTACTGTGGCCCGTCGTGCGGCAGCAACTGGGCATCGATCCCGATCTCGGGCACGGCCGGCTCACCGTGGTGCCGCAGATCCCCGAGGGCCAGAGGCGGATCTCCGGCAGTGGCGTCCACATCGGATCGGGCACGATCGAGGTATCGGCACTGCGGAATGGCGATTCTCTGTCGACGTCCGTCCATGTCGACGGCGTCATGCCCGATATCACCGTGGGTGCCGTGGTACCGCCAGGAAAACAGATCACGTCTGTTTCTCTCGACGGACACCCGGTCGCGTACCAGGTCGTGGACACGACCCGCGGCCGGGAAGTCCACGTCGTCTCGGCCACGTGCAATTGCGAACTCCGCGTCAGCCTGCGCTGACCCAGTATCTCCCAAGGACAGGAACTCCCGTGCTCGATTCGCAATTCCCGTGGTGGCGTTCCGCCGTGATTTACCAGCTTTATGTCCGATCGTTCGTCGACAGTGGTGGTGATGGCATCGGCGACCTCGGCGGTGTCGTGTCGAAGCTCGACTACCTCGCCCGGCTGGGCGTCGACGGGCTCTGGCTCAATCCGTGCTACCCCTCGCCCCAGGCGGACCACGGCTACGACATCGCGGACTTCACCGACGTCAACCCCGACTACGGCACCCTCGAGGTATTCGACCACCTGGTCACCGCGGCGCACGAGCGGGGTCTGCGGGTACTGATGGACATCGTGCCGAACCACTGCTCGGTCGTACATCCCTGGTTCCTCGAGGCGCTGGCGGCCGCCCCCGGTTCCCCCGAGCGCGACCGGTTTCTCTTCCGTGACGGGCGTGGTCCGGGAGGTGACGAGCCGCCGAACAACTGGCGCAGTGTCTTCGGCGGACCGGCCTGGACCCGGACCGTCACCTCGGACGGCAGGCCGGGGCAGTGGTACCTGCACCTGTTCACCTCGGCTCAGCCGGACTTCAACTGGCGCAACCCCGAGGTGGCGGTCTACTTCGACGAAGTGTTCCGGTTCTGGTTCGACCGGGGAGTGGACGGTTTCCGGATCGACGTTGCGCACGGCTTGGTCAAGGACGCCGAACTACGCGACTGGTCCGGCGGCGACTACAACGAGCATTCCTGGAACCAGCCCGAGACGCACGCCATCTACCGGAACTGGCGGGCACTGGCCGCCGGCTACGGGCCCGGACGAGAGCTGATGTTCGTCGGCGAAGTGTGGGTGCCGCACGCCGAGGACCTCGCCGCGTATCTGCGTGCGGACGAGTTAAACCAGGCGTTTTACTTCGATCTGCTGATGCAGCCCTGGGGCGCGGAGGACTTCCGAGCGTCGGTCGACCGCGCGATGCGGCAGCTGATCACGACGAACGCGCCGATCACCTGGACCCTGGCCAACCACGACGTACACCGGGCGGTCAGCCGCTACGGGCTGGTCGAGGCCGATCCGGCTCCGCCCAGCAACGACCCTTTCGCCGCCAAGATGCGCCCCAGGGGAGTCGTCGATGTCGCACTGGGGGAACGACGTGCCCGGGCGGCAATTCTGTTCACACTCGCGCTGCCCGGCTCGGTCTACCTCTACCAAGGAGAGGAGCTCGGATTGCCCGAGGTCCTCGACATCCCCGCCGACCGGCGACGGGATCCGATCTTCTTCCGCACCGCCGGTGCCGAGGCCGGCCGAGACGGCTGCCGGGTCCCCCTGCCTTGGGCGAGCGGTGAGCCGACCTTCGGCTTCAGTCCCGCAGGGGCGGAGGAACCGTGGCTGCCGCAGCCGGACTGGTTCGGCAAGTACGCCGTCTCCGAACAGGAGATGGACGCCGGTTCGACACTCAACCTCTACCGGCGGGCCCTGAAAGCGCGGCGCGGCCTGCCCGAGGGCGAGTTCGCGTGGCGAGAAGAGCCTGGCCCGTCGGTCGTCGCGTTCACCTGCCGCGACATCACTTGCGTCACCAACTTCGGCGCCTCGCCGGTCGAACTGCCTGCTGAATGGGGTGCGCCGATCATCACCAGCGAACCGTTGGTGAACTCGACCCTGCCCGGCGACGCCACTGTCTGGCTCCGTGCCGAAAGCGGGCGCTGAGAAATATCGCCGCAACTGCTGCATCCGCCCGAGTGCTTTTTCGCGTATCCCTCGTGTCCAGGAAGCAACGAGAACGGAGTCATCATGCGCCTTCGCATGCTCGGGGTGTCCATCGCCGCCGCGGCGGCCCTGGCCGGCGTCGCCGCGTCGCCCGCTCAGGCAGCTCAGCCGGTCCACGCGTCTTCCTACACCGTCTCGAACCACGGCTGGCACCACTTCGGCAAGGGGCGAACCGACCTCACGCTGGATGCCGCCGCGGCGAAGGCGCTCACGTCGCTCGGCGTCAAGGTGTCGCCAGTCTTCGCCAAGGTCAGTCACCCCGGCGGCAAGACCGTGTTCGGCTTCACGATCGTCGGCAACCCGAACGACGGCACCATCGAGCACATCGGCGGCCTGGTGCTGCGCGCGGGCGGTAAGTGCCTCTACCTGACCAGCTACACCATCGACCTCAACCGCGGCGTGCTCAGCGGGAAGATCAACTTCGGAACCCGCGCCGACCTGTTCACGATCGGCGTCACGACGCCCGACGGCGTCACCCTGGCCCTCACGGCACCGGCCGCGGCGCTGTTGAACAAGACCTTCGGCGTCACCGCGTTCACTCAGGGCCTGGTGATCGGCTATGGCAACCCCATGATCCGAAAGTGATGCTCCGCCGGAGGTGGCCGAACCGGAGTGGCCACCTCCGGCGGTCCTTCCCCGAAGGAGACGTCCATGGAGTCACCCGGTCTGTATGCCTACCTCAGCTATAGCGACGCCCCGGCCGGGCTCGACTGGCTCGCCGCCATCGGGTTCGACCTGGTGGCCAGGCAGGACGACGAAGCCGGTGCGGTCGTCCACGCCGAAATGCGTCTCGGATCCGTCGTGCTCATGATCGCCACGGCCGACGCCGACTACGACTGTCCAGCGCTGGTCGGCGTCAGCACCGGCGACGGCCTGTACCTGTGGTTCGAGCATGACCGCGAGGTCGACGACTGGTTCACGCGGGCTGTCGGAGCGGGCGCCACCGGGGTCATCCCGCCGGAAGACACGGGGTGGGGCAGCCGTCGCGCTCGTGTGCTCGATCCGGCAGGCAAGGAGTGGAGCGCGGGAAACTATCGGCCGGGAGCGTCGTGGTGATGTCCGGTTCAGTCCAACCTGGGAAATTCGGCGTCCGGCGCGTCCCGGCCCAGTACGTGCGCGAGCGCCGGCTTCAGGCGCGGCGTGCGGTACCGGTGTCCGTTGTGGATCAACCTGCGGGGTAGCACGCGTTGGTCGGCGAGCGCGAGCTCGCCGGCGCCTTCCCGCCCCAGCAACATTCGGGGCCCGAACGCGGGCACGCGAATGAGTGCTGGGCGGTGCAGCAGTGCGGCCAAGGTACTGGTGTAATCCTCGTTGGTCACCGGTTCCACCGCGACGGCGTTGACCGGTCCCGTCAGCTCCGGGTCGGTCAACGCTCGCAGGTAGATGTCGGTCAGGTCGTCGATACCGATCCACGACATCCGGTTCCCCCCTTGGCCCAGCCGACCGCCGAGCCCGAGTGCGAAGAGCGGGTACTGCAGCCGCAACAGGCCGCCTCGCGGGCTCAGCACCAGACCGGTGCGAATCTTCGCCACCTTCAGGCCGGCCGCCCGCGCCGGTTCCGTCGCTGCTGCTTCCCACTGGGACACGACGTCGGCCAGAAACCCCTCCCCTCGTTCGCTTTCCTCGGTGAGCGGCTCGTCCCCGCGGTCAGGTCCGTAGAAGCCGATTGCGGACGCCGAGACGAACACTCGGGGTCCGTCGACGGTACGAGCGGCCAGTTCGGCAAGCGCTCGCGTCGGACCCACCCTGCTGTGCAGAATTTTCGCTTTGTGCCGGGAATCGAACCGGCCGGCGATCGACGCTCCGGCCAAGTGGACGACGGCGTCGATCCCGGCAAGCAGTTCCGCGTCCGGAGCTGCCGGGTTCCAGAGGCGTTCGCCGCTGCTCCGCGGCTGCCGCCGAACCAGCTTGACGACGCGGTGTCCGCCGGTGCTCAGCAAGGCTGACAGGGCGGTACCCACCAGCCCGCCGACGCCTGTGATGGCTACTGTCATCGGAGGACCGCCGTAGCGTTGGTGTGCGGTGAGATCCCAGGCGAGCTGGCGGTGCCGGTAGGCGAACATCGCCCACAGCATCGACATCGGCAGCCTGGTCTCCACGGTGTCGGTGACTCGCGTCCGGCAGTCGTCCACGCTCTCGAAGCAGTGGGTGTGACGCCAACGCAACAGCGTCGAAAGCACAGGCGTCTCCAAGCTGTCGACGAACTTGCGCGAGGCCTCGAAGTCGTCGGGCTGGTGCTCAGCCGCCCATTTCAGTCCGGTCGGCAGCACCAGCTCGGCACGTCCGTTCCGCAGCGACCCCGCTTCCTCGGCTACACGCACCGGCTGCCAGGGCGGCATGAGGCGCACGATCGCGCCGGGCCGGCCGTGCCAGGCGAACACCTCGTCGAGCGGCGCGTCGACGACACTGGAGAACTTCGCGGTCACCGGCCCTCCTCGATCGTGCGGAAGTAGACGTCGGCGAACTTGGCGGCCACGTCGTTGATGTCGAACTGCCGGATGACCGTCTGCCGACCGGCTTCGGCGATCGCCTTGCCCTTGCCGGGGTCAGCCACGGCGCCCCGCACGATGTCCGCGAGCCGGTCCGCGAAGGCATCGGGATCGTTGGTGTCTGCGAGAAAGCCGTTCGCCTCGTCGCGGATGTAGTACCCTGCGCCGCCCCGCTGCGGCGCGCACACCAGGAACCCGGCTTCCATCGCTTCGAGCAACGCGATTCCGAACTCTTCCTTCTGGCTCGGGCAGACGTACAGGTGCGGAGAGTCCGTTTCCCAGGAAGCAGCCAGGCCGTGCTCGAGTGAACGCACCCATGCATTGGAGACGGCCGGAACCACGGCCAGCAGCCCGGCCGCCTCCGGCACCGCGGTTGCCGCTTGCTGGATCTCGGCCAGGACAACCCGCTCTTCTGCCGTGGGGTTCTCCGTATCGCCACCGACGAGGACGAGAGCATAGGACCGGTAGAGCTTTCGGTCGATCCAGGTGCGGACCAGCAACTGCTGGTTCTTCACCGGATTGAGCCGTCCGACCGACAGCATGACCGGCATGGTCCGGGCTGCCTCGGCCAGCCGGGGTAACTCGGAGTCTTCGTCGAACAGGGTCTCGAAAACCTGTCGCAGGTTCTCGGCCGGTTCCCGCTCGGGCCAGTACCGGGAGATGCCTTCCTCGACCGTCTCGGGCTTTGCCGGCAGGGCCGGGAAGAACCGCTCGATGTCATGCCCTCCACGGGGCAACGCGACGACCGTGTCGGCCGCCGCCACGAGCAGGTCGGCGGCATACAGCCGGTGCAGGTCCTGATGGGCCGCGGCGAGGTCGGGGTCGCTCCCGGCCCGGTAACGCGCGGCGAGCGCGCGGTGGGGATCTCCGGTCAGGGTGAACACCGTCGGAACCCCCAGGCGGGTCGCGGCGTCGGACACTGCGACGGATCCGTCGTCCGAGTAGCGCACGTGCACGACGTCCGGTGCGATCGCGGCGGTCGTGAGCAAGGTCTCGATCCAGAAGGTGATCGCGAGCCGATGCGCGCTCAGGTCCCGCTGAGAAACCGGGCCTGGAGAGTCGACCGGCACGTGCACCACGAGGTGTTCGCGGTCGCCGTCGGACATTGTCGTCACCAGCGACTGGAGTCGGCCCAGCCGCGACTCGGGACACAGCACGACGGTCACGACACGCCCGATTCCGGGGACCGCGGTGAGGGCGTCGGCCAGCGAACGCAGCAGCACCGTGAGGCCGCCGCTGGCCCCGGCACCCGGCCGATCCGCCGAACCGAGCAACATCGACTGCGCCACGGTGATTCCCGGCGCGGACGGCGCGGGTGCCGGACCGGGCCAGCGCCGATCCGTCCCGGCCGGGCCGGCGTGCCGTGCCGCGACGGCGGAGAGCAGGAGCCGCTCGTAGCCGCCGGCAGCCGCGGCCCAGGCTCTTTCCCAACCTTCGGGCTTCGACGCTGTGGCAGGAAGCGTGGCCGCGTAACGCCACCGCGCGTGGCGGCGCCGCCGGTTGCCGTCCCCGCTCAACGAACCCACTGTCGTGGCGGGCAGGACGAGCCGGTGCCGCGCCGCGGTGTCGAACAAGAAGTCGTGGTGCTCAGGGTCGAGCTGGGTGAAAGCCGAGGTCAGCGCGGATTCGGCCGCCGCGGCCCCGAAGGTCGCGACGCTCCGATCGAACAAGTCCGTCCGGACCGATCGCGCCGGTTCGGCGGAGATTAGGTCCGCGCCGGCAGGCCAGCTCGTGAGCAGCATGGCCAGCGGGTGCCGCGGTAGCGGCGCACGAACGAAGCGACGTGCGGTCGCCACCGCCGCTCCGGGAACCGGCGGAACTGCTCCGGAGGTTCCGGCGTACTCGCGTGCCAACAGATCGGCGATCCGCGGATCCAGGCGCGTCAGCGCTTCTCGAAACGAGCCGGAGGCCGAACGCCGCGGGTCGTGTCCGCGGATGGTCGCGATCGGATCGTCCTGAACGGTGTCCAGCGGGGAGATGACCACGGACGAACTCCTTGCACGGGGGAAGTAGGGTCGAGCCGAACGAGGACAGGGGATGTCGATGGACACAGTCGGGCCCGCGCAGGAGCGAGTGGTGGTGATCGCGCCGCCGTTCGCGTCGCACGCTCGCCCCATGGCGATGCTGGGGGCCGGGCTCGCAGCGGCGGGCGCGGACGTCACCTTCGCGTGTGCACCGGCGTTCGCCGGCCTCGCCGACGAACATCGTCTCCGGTTCCGGCCTTTCAGCATGGGCGGAGGCGCCAACGACGGTGTCGCCGAACGGACCGAGCAGGATGCTGCCGCCTCCGCCCGGCTGGCGGAGTTCTTCGCCGCGACTCGCGACGGGGCCGTCGCGGCGCTGCGTGCGCAAGCGCGTCATCGGCGAGCAGACATGCTGACCGATCCCGGTCGGGCGTTGGCGGCCGTCCGGGCACTGGAGGCCGAGCTCTCGCCGGAGTGGTACGTCACCGACCAGCTCGCTTACGCCGTCACTCTGGCGCTGCATTGCGTCGGGTCGAGATGGGCGACGTTCTGTCCCGGGCATCCCAGCTACATCATCGAGGAACCCGGCCGCTACTTCGGCTTGCCACCCTACTGGCCATCGGCGATCGCCCCGGACATTCGGGACCTCGACGCCCTGCGTAAAGACGTTGTGGCGAACGATCGGCTCTTCACCCGGTTGTTCGACGAGTTCGTCGCCGAACACGCGCCGGACCGTCCGCGGCCGCCACGCGCTTTTGCCCTGACGTCTGCCGAGGCGATCGTGTTCAGCTACCCGCTGCTGCCATGGCTTCCGATCCCGGCGGCCGGCCCGGCGCGCATCTTCGCCGGCCACTGCAGTTCGGTGGGCGAGGAGGAACTCGACCCCGAATGGCGCGGCGTGGTGCGTCGCTTGACAGCCGGAGGGCGCCGGCTGGCCCTTGTTTCGTTCGGCACGTTCCTCTCGGCCCGGGACGACGTGCTCGCCACCGTCACCGACGGCTTGCTGGCCGTGCCGGATCTTTCTGTGGTGCTGGCAGCCGGTGACCGGAACACCACCTTGTCGCGTCGATTCTCGTCGGCCGACGCACGAGTGCACGTTGCGGGCTATCTGCCGCAGCGCACCCTGCTGCCTCATGTCGACCTCGTTGTCCATCACGGCGGGAACAACTCCTTCACGGAGTGCCTGGCTGCCGGGCTACCGGCGCTCGCGTTGCCGTTTTCCAGCGATCAGTTCGCCGTCGCGGCCGACCTCGAACGATGCGGTGGCGGTCTGTGCCTGAATCCGGCGACAGTCACAGCCGAGGCCACGGCTGCCGCGGCGAGCGAGCTCTTGACGCGCGGAGCGACCGGCCTCGAGCCGATCGAATCGGTTCGCGATCGCGGGCCTGAGTGGGCGGCCCGTCGCCTCCTGAGCGTGATGCGCCGGCCTCACGAGTCGGATCGGGTGTGATGCGGAGCCTGCCGTTGTGCAGCTTCCGGCGTGACGGCAGCGGCTTGCACGCGAATGAGTCACACCCTAAGCGTTGCACAATCGATGCGCTCGTGCCACCCGCGGCCGAGCGAGACACACCGGCGCCGAGGGGCTCAGACGACCCGGCAGGGCGTTCCGTTGATCTGGATCGCTCGCGGCGTAGGGTTCGAGTCTCCGAACGAGCCGTTGTAACCAGTCTTGAAAGTCGTGCCGGGCTGGAGGGACGTCGCCCACGAGGGCGCAGTGACCGTCACCCGGCTCCCGGCTTGCGTCCAGGTGCCGTTCCAGCCGTCGGTAACCCTTTGCCCGGTGGTGAAACTCCAGCTCAGTGTCCACGGCGTGAAAGCGCGCGTTCCACGGTTGGTGATGTACACGGACTCGGTAAAGCCGTTCGGCCAGGATGTTTCGACACTGAATTCGACCGAACACGAGTAGTCGGCCGTCTGTGTTTCGGTCACTTGTTTCGCTGTTGTCGGTAATGGTGTCGAAACGCTGGGAGATGCCTTTTTCGGTGCTGGCGGCTCGGTGCCTTTCTTGGGATTGGCGGTAGCGGTACCCGTGGGCGTTGCGTTCGTTGCGGCGTCCTCTGTCGGCGGCGCGGAAAATTCAGGAAACTGCGCGGCAGCGGGCGGCTCGTACGGGGGAATGGCGTCGACTTCTGTGTGTCCGGCACGAGTCGCGAGCACGACCGCCGTGCCTATGATTGCCGCGCCGGTGAGCAGGGAAGTCACTGTGAGCCAACGTGTTCGCGACCGTCCGGCGGTGCCGGCCACCCTGGGGTCGGCGGCAGCTGCGGACTTCTCGCCCGGGCGGCGAGCTCGCGCTCCCGTTCGGCGCAGGAGTTCTTCGACCGACAACTCGTTGTGCTCACGGGCATTGCGTGGCATAACGGACCTCCGGTCCCGGAACGCGGCCAACTTGTGATATCGGCAGCGGAATCCTAGGGACTCGCCCTGATGGCCGCAAATCATCCGGCTCTCTGCCGGACGTGCAGTTGGGTTAATGGCGGCCGGTTGCACCGTGGGGCCTGACCTGGTCTTTTGCTGTAGTCTCAAACGCGGTTCGAGCTGTTCGGCCGGTTTTATTGGTCCGGATGCCGGACCGGATTCCGGGCGCCAAGCGGGAAAACTGTGCACAAGCACAGAACGTTCGTCGGGTGCGGCGACGAGCTTCCGAGGAAACCGGGACGGCACGACCGAGGGGATTCGTGCACGTACCGGCCCGGGTGGCCGGTGCCCCTGAACTCACAGCCACCTGTCCCCGGTCCGCGCCGACGCCTGCCGGGGGAGCCGGTGTACAAGGGCGAACCGGGTTGCGGGCGCGAAATCAGCCGTCAGATGCCGGAGGAGCACCTCCGAGATCAGGCCGAGGGACCGTTCCCGAACCTCGCAGTGTCTGTTCGCCCGAATTCATCGCGCAACATCAGGCGACGCCGGCCATGCCGGATCGCGTCCGACAGAGGCGATGAAGGCTGCTGTCTCGGCGCTGTCTCGCGTGACGAGTGGTGGTGCGAAGGCGCCGGCGGCCTGCATCGCCGGAACCATGACGGCCGCCACCGGGCGCGCGATCGCCAGCAGCCCGGGATCGATTTCCCTGTGCGCGCCGAGCGACACGGCCAGGTCCCAGCCGTGCACCACGGCCGAGAACGTGGCGATTCCGGCGAGCCGCTCGGCACTCATCGGGCCGAGGGGTGTTTCTCGTTCGGCCGACATGTCCGATACCGCGGCCCAGGCGCGGGTGGAACGCTCCAGCGCAGCCTCGACCGATGCTCCGATATCGGATCCGAGCAGGTCGCCGGTGCCGGCCAGGGCGCTGCGGTCCGGTCCGGGAGCGCCGTCGAGAGCGGCCGCGAACAAGACGATGGTGCCCACGGTGTGGGTCAGGAGCGCGCGGATATCCCACTCGGTGCAAGGGGTTGGCCGGCTGAGGTCTTTCGCGGTCAGCTGCGACGCTGTTCCCACGAACTGCTGTTCGGCTGTGGCGAGATGGTGGCGAACATCGGGCATGAGCTGTTCCCTTCGAGCTATGTAATCCATCGATTACATAGCTCGACCTTATGCTGATCCGCATGGCAGGTCAAGACGAGGAGAACGTGCGGTCGCGCGACGCGGATCGGACCCGTGAGGCGTTGCTGGAGGCGGCCGGAGCGGAGTTCGCCGAGAACGCCTACGACGAGGTGACTGCGCGCCGCATCGCTGCGAGAGCCGGCGTCAACCAGTCCCTGGTCTTCCGTTACTTCGGCTCCAAGCGGAACCTGTACGAACTGGTCCTGAGCCGCGGCGAACCCGATCCCGCCGCGGATGGCGAGGCCTTGCTGCTGTCCGTGTTGCGTCGGTTTCTCGAGCCCGCCGAGCCGGCGCGTGCCCACCCCGTCCTGACGATGCTGCGCTCGGTGAGCACTGCGGATGGCGCTCGCGCGATGCGGGAGCAGATGGTCCGGACGTACTTGCCGGTGACGGAGCCGCGCAGCGACCGCGGCTGGTCCGAGGAGCAGCGAGCCGTACGCGCCGAGCTGGCGTGGGCGTGGATCCTCGGCATCGGCGTCACCAGGGCGGTCGTCGGGTTGCCGGCGCTGGTTGCCACTGCGCCCGATGAGGTCGAGCGCATCGTGCGCGAGTCGCTCGACGCACTGCTGGAGGGTGCCGTTGACCAAGGCTGACCCAAATCGGTGCAAGTGACCGACGTGTCGTCGGTCAAGGCTGAACAAGCGTTGCGAATTCGATGCACACGTGTCACGAACATCCTGCCGACTGACCGGAGGTGCGTTTGAGTTCGCTCACCACGCCGACGAAGGGGGCGGGCGCGCCCGTGCGGCAGGTGGGCGAGGCGGCGAGCAACGCGGATCAGCGGTATCAGCTGGCCAAGGGCCTGCGGCACCAGATGAACAAGGTGTTCCCGACGCACTGGTCGTTCCTGCTGGGCGAGATCGCGCTCTACAGCTTCATCATCCTGCTGCTCACGGGTGTGTACCTGACGTTGTTCTTCGACCCCTCGATGCAGGAGGTCGTCTACCACGGCAGTTTCAAGAACATGCAGGGCCTGGAGATGTCGCAGGCCTTCCGCACCACGCTGGACCTCTCGTTCGACGTGCGTGGCGGGTTGTTCATGCGGCACCTGCACCACTGGGCGGCGCTGATCTTCGTGGCGTCGATGGCCGTGCACATGCTGCGGATCTTCTTCACCGGCGCGTTCCGGCCGTCAGCGAGGGCGGCTGTTCTTCGCCCGGGCATCCTTGAACCGGTCTGCCGCGGCGCGCAGATCGACCAGCGGACGCGGATACCCCGTCGCCGAGAGTTCGACGGGCGTGAGTTTCCACGGCTCGTGCACGGCCGTTCCCCGGATCCCGGCGAGTTCGGGGACGTACCGGCGTACGTAGTCGCCGGTCGGGTCGTAGCGCTGGGCCTGCAATACCGGGTTGAGGACCCGGTTGGGCCGGGTGTCGGTGCCGGTCCCGGCAACCCACTGCCTGTTCAGCTGGTTGTTGGCGACGTCGCAGTCGACGAGCAGGTCCGCGAAGTGCCGCGCGCCCAGCCGCCAGTCGAGGTACAGCGTCTTGGCCAAGAAGCTGGCGACGAGGAGCCTGGCTCGGTTGTGCAGCCAGCCCTCCAGCGCGAGCTGACGCATCCCGGCGTCCACGATCGGGTAGCCAGTGCGACCGTCGCGCCACGCGGTGAATTCGTGTTCGGATTGCCGCCACCGGTCACCGCGAGTTCGGTAGTCCACAGTGGAGCACCTCGGTCGCGCGGCGAGCACCTGGTGGTGGAAGTCCCGCCAGGCCAGCTGCCGCCGGAACGCCCGTGCGCCGTCGGAACCGGATCCGGCCCGGTCCAGTAGCTCGGTGACCGAGACGGTGCCGAAGTGCAGATGTGGTGACAGCCGGGAGGTCGCGTCTCCCGCGAGATCGTCGTGCAGGTCTTCGTAGCTGTCGATCTGCTCCGACACCCACTTCGTCATAAGCGCGCGCCCAGTCGCTTCACCACCCTTGGCCAGATCCGGAGATCGGTCACCGCGGCAGATGTCCGTCACCTTCGGCAGCTTCTCCGCGCGCAACGGTGGAAGCGCGATCCGCTTCGGCCGGGCAAGCACAGTCCTCTTGCTGGTGCCCGCCCACCTACGGAAGTACGGGGTGAAGACGGCGAAGTGATCGTTGCCGCCAGAGGGTGTGATCGAAAGAGGGGCCACCGCTGTGATCGACGTCTCGTACATGCGCAACTCGACGCCCTCCCGGCCGAGGGCTGCCCGGAGCGCCTCCTCCCGACGGTGGGCGAAGCCACTGACGTCGGCAGCGAGATGCACGGATGAGACTTGATGTTCGCGCACCAGCGTCATGACCTCTTCGACGAGCTCACCCTGCCGGATCACCAACGCGGCGCCGAGCTCACGCAGCCCGGCGTCGAGATCCTCGAGACTGTCAGCGAGAAACGACGCGCGGTTGGGCCGGTTGAAAGAGCCGGTCGTGATGGCCGTGTCGAGGACAAACAGGGGGATGCACAAGTCCGCCGCTGCCGCGGCGTGCAGCACGGGGTTGTCGTGCACCCGCAGGTCGCGAGTGAACAACGCGATCGAGACCGTCCTCATCGCGTTCGCCCCATCCCGGCCGCGAAGCGGTTAAGCGGGCCCAACCTGCCGCGGTTCGGCACCGAGCGCAGGATGTGTCCCGCCAGCCCCCAGCCGGACAGCAGCGTGTTGGCCGCGATCCAGCCGGTCGTCGCGGCTCGTTCCATCAAGGCGACGGGCAGGTTTGCCCGGATGGCGTCGCCGGCCAGGACCAGCCCGGGCGTCGTGGTGGACACCGTGGGCCGGTGGGCGAACTCGCCGACACCGAACATCGGGCAGCCCTCGCGCCACAACGTGATCGCGCCCGCGGTGCGGGCGGTGGCGGTCTCCGGGTAGATCTCGTGAATCTTAGCGTCCATCTGCTTGGCCAGACCTTCGGTGTCGATCGTCGTGCCGGCGTAGGCGTGGAGTTCCACGACCGAGCCGGCATTCTTTTTCCGCCCAGCGGCTCGCGTCGCCTTCGCAGCGATCGAGCAAATTGATGTTGTCCAACGGTGGCACGCTGTTGGTACCCGGGAACTCCTGGCGAGCCGGCCCGACTTGGCGATCCAGCCACCGCCGCCGGGTGGCTGCGGACTCGCCGAACCGGTCCGGCGGACCAGTCCAGTCCCGGTCTCGGTGCGATTGGGCGAACCGGGCGTGTAGTGATGGCCTGCCGCGGCGCAGTGCGGAAGCGTCCGTGACGTCGTCCTGAGCCAGCGCGAAACAGCGCAGCAGCTCCAGACTTGTCGCCGCTCGGACGGCGGCAGCGTTCTTCTTGCCGCCGCGGCAGCACCAGCCCGCATAGGCGGAAGTCGGTCTCAGGAACTTGCCCCCGCGCACAAATTCGGGCAGGACCTGTCTGGCGAGGGCACCTTCGCTTCGCCCTGAGAAATGCTCCTCGCCGCGGTCATCGACGAACTGGCTCGCATATGTGAGACAGCGCCGGTTGAGCGTGCTCAACCACTCACCGGGCTCCTTGTCTGACGACACGACGCCCTCCGCCGTCACCGCCATCCGGTCTCCCTCCACATTCCGGTGTCCACTGATGCGTAACCGTTGCACGTGCAGTGTGCCTTGTCCACACATCGGGAAAATCGTCCGCCGTTCGGTTCTGTTGTCACAAAGCGATGCAGGGGTGTAGTCGATCCGGCTGATGTGGTGTCGATTGGACAAGAAAGGGCGTGGTGAGGTTCACCCCGGGTAGTGGACACCGAGTTAGCAGGACCAGCTGTCCTGCTGGAAGGATGTCCTCATGCCTCCTCGCAAGCGCCGGTCGTATACGGCCGAGTACAAGGTCGAGGCTGCTCACCGCGTGATCGACTCCGGCCGCACGATCGCTGAGGTTGCCCGTGAGCTGGGTATCGATCCGGGCATGTTGAGTGTCTGGGTCAAAGACGAACGGCGCCGGATCACCGCCGCTGAGGTCCACGGCGAGAAACCGCTGGAGGCAGCTGAGCGGGCCGAGCTGCAGCGCCTGCGCCGGCACGTGACCGAGCTGGAGAAGGACAACGCCTTCCTGGTAAAAGCTTCGGCGTACTTTGCCGCGATGCAGAAGAACCAGCCCGGTTCGCTCTGATGGCCGAGTACGCTGGCCCCGACGAGTTTCCCGAGACCTCCACTTCGCCGCGGCGCACGCAGTTCTCGGTCCGGCGCATGGCGCGGCTGCTGGGCGTGTCGACCTCGGGCTACTACGCGCACGCCAAACGCGCCGCGGCGAGGGTGCTGACGCCGCGGCAGCAACGCCGCGCCGATCTCGAGGTGAAGATCACCCAGGCGCACCAGGACTCCCGCGGAACCTATGGGTCGCCGCGGATCACCGCCGAGCTGCGTGATCAGGGCGAGGTGGTCACGGCGAAGACGGTCGCCAAGATCATGGCCTCGATCGGCCTGGAGGGCATCAGCCCGCGCACGTTTAAGGTGAAGACGACAGTGGTCGACCCGGCCGCGTCGTTCCCGCCGGACCTGGTCGAGCGAGGGTTCGACCGGGGCCGGCCCGACGCGGCGTGGTTCACCGACATCACGTACCTCACGTGCGGTGAGGGCGAGATGTTCCTGTGCGCGATCCGGGACGGGCACTCCCGGAAAGTGCTGGGCTACAGCATCTCCGACCACATCGGCGCTGAGATGGTCACCGACGCCATCGACGCCGCGGTGGCCGCACGAGGCGGCAGATGTCGCGGCACGATTCTGCATTCCGACCGTGGCGGCGAGTTCACCGCACATCTGACGGCGCAGGCGTGTTTCCGGCACGGGCTGCGCCGGTCGATGGGCGCGACCGGGATCTGCTGGGACAACAGCCCGGCGGAGTCGTTCTGGTCGACGTTCAAGCACGAGCATTACTACCGGCACGTGTATGCCACGAAGACGGAACTCGTTGCCGCGGTTGACAATTGGGTGAAGTTCTACAACAGTGTGCGGCGGCACTCCTCGATCGGGATGCTCAGTCCCGACACCTTCGAGCAGTCACTCCGCATGGCTGCCTGAACCCTCTTAAGCCCCTGTCCACCGTCCGGGGTGAACCTCATGGCGAGGAGCCCCTGCGTTGCGATATCGATGCAGATCGGTCAAGATGAGGACGGAAAGGACACGTGACTTCCCGATCTGACCTCGAAACCAGCGACCGGACGATGTGGACGACCGGGCAGATGGCGGTTGCGCTGGCAGTCTCCCCTGTGATGCGTACCTAGGACGTGCGCTACGGCCTGGGATCGGCGCAGCGAGGGCCGCGAGGTGAGCGTCGTTTCTTCCCTCGCGACTTCCAACGGCTGAGGCGCATGGCGATGTTGCTGAACCAGGGGTCTGGCCACAGGACGTGGCCGAGCTCATCCGTTTTGAATCGGTCGCGGCCGCGGTGTCGCGACGGCTGCTGGACGAAGTTGACGATGCCGCGTCGGGTCTGGAGGACCGGCATGTCGGAACGCCGGTCGTGCTTGCGTGCAGCCCGGCCGAGCGCCACGCGCTACCGATGAAGGTTCTATGAAGGTTCTTTCGGCCGTCCAGCGCGAACTTGGTATCCCAGTGGTGCTGCTCGGTGAGATGGTCCCGGCGCCGGTGCTGACCCAGCTGGTCGGGAACCTGGGCCCGCGGATGGTCCTGGTCTGGTCGATGATTCCTTACCCTGTGGACCTACCCTGAGCAGCAGCCTGGCCGATGCGGGAGATGTGGTCCTACCGGCCGGTCGGACCGTGATGCGGGACCCCGGCAAAGTGCTCGACGGCCCGACGCCGCGGTGCGAGTGGTCTCCGCGGACTATGCACATGCGTGGCCCTGACCAGGCGGCTCGTTTTCGGTGATTTGACTCACGGTCCGCATCCGGTGGCATGATTTCTCGGGAGCGCGAGCGTCCCGACCTGGTCGGATGCCGTGCGCGGTGAAGGCAGCCGGGCCTGATGGGCGGTGTGGGATCGTGGAGCTGATGTACGTCGATGCAAGTGCCGAAGCACGTGGACCTGGTGCGGCGGCGACATGGGCTTCGGGCATGGTGGCGCAGATGCTCGGAGTCTCACCGGTAACCCTGCGTAGCTGGAGTTCGCGCTACGGCATTGGACCGTCGCTGCGCGAAAGCGGCAAACACCGGCGCTACTCCGATCTCGACGTCCGGCGCCTCCAGCACATGCAACGCCTGATCGATCGAGGACTTCGGCCGCGCGAAGCCGCGGCCAAGGCGTTTGCCGACTCGGACGACGCCCAGCTGACCGGTTCGGCTCCCCAGAGCGTCCGCCAACTGGGTGAAGCCGCCGACGGACTGCAGTTCGCGAACATGGGCGCATTGCTCGACGAGACGTTGTCGGCCCTCGGTCCCGCTGTCACGTGGAGCGAGGTAGTCGCGCCGGTGCTGGAGCACCTGGGCGGCCGGTGGCTGCGAGGCCAAGCGTGTTTCGAATCCGAGTGGGCGTTGACCAACGAGGTCTCCGCGGCCCTCCAGCGCTTCAGCGCCCGCTACGAATCGCTGCTGCCCGGACGTCCGGTGTTGCTCGCGTGCTGCCCGGGCGAGCGGCATTGCCTGCCTATGGAATTCCTGCGTGTGGCCTTGGTCGAGGCCGGCATTCCCGCAGTGTTCTTGGGGCAGATGGTGCCGGCCGAGACGACGGCAGGCATGGCGTCGAAGCTGGATCCCCCGGTCGTGATGTTGTGGTCGATGTCGGTGAACACCGCCGACGACCTCCTCGCGCATCGAATCGCGCACAGCGGTGTCGAGGTCTGTGCCGCCGGTCCCGGTTGGGAGCGATTCAGCACCCGGAGCGTGCGCAAGGTCAACGACATGGCCGCCGCACTGGAGTTCGTGTCCGCCTCCACGCGTGTTTGAACGCGCATGTCTGTCACGGATGACCGAAGGTGGCCTTGATCATCGTTCCGGAGAATGGTGCAGAAAGCGGTGCCGCCGTCCTCGGCGACACGCGGACAGCGCGCCAGAACGAGCCGAGGTCGAAGGGCGTCCAGATCGATCAGCCGGCGTATCGCCGGGTGAGCCGGATTGAGGATCTGGAACCTGTGGTCGAGCCGGTACCCGTCGACGAGATCTGTGCGCACCCGGCCGCAGACGCCGTGCTCGGCCTCTACTGCCGACACCATGATTCCCGCATCTGCCGCGACCGTGCCGGCGCGTACGCCGAAGGCGCGAATACCGGCGCTCCGGAGGCTATCCAAGTGGCCGATCGGTTCCACCTGTGGCGCAACCTGGGCGACCACGTGGAAAAAGCCGTTGCGCGCCACCGTGGCTGCTTCAAACCCGAGCCGCCCGACGACAGCACCCCACCGGCCGACGCGGCCGAGGGCGACCCTGCCGTCACCGTATCCGAGCCCGCGGAGTCGCGGTTGGTAACCCGCACACGGGAACGCTATGCCGCGGTCCAAGACCTGTGTCGCCGGGGCGAATCCTTGTCGGCAATCTGCCGGATCCTCTCGTTGGATCGCAAGACCGTCCGGCGTTTCGCTCGCGCCGCCACGGTTGAGGAGCTGCTCGGCAAGGCGGTCGGCCGCAGCAACCTCCTCGACCCGTTCAAGCCGTACCTGCACCAGCGCTGGGCTGAGGGCGTCATCGAGGCCGCTCAGCTGACCAAAGAGATCTCCGCTCAGGGGTTCGCGGGCAGCGAGCAGACCGTCCGCCGCTACCTGCACCCTTTCCGCGAGATGCTGACCCCGCCGCCGGCACCGTCGGTCGTGCCCAAGGTCCGCCAGGTCACCGGCTGGCTGCTGCGCCGTCCGGACGATCTCGACGATGACGAGAAGCGTCAACTCGCCGACATACGGTCCCGCTGTCCACACCTGGATCGCCTCACCGAGCACGTCAAGGCATTCGCCACCATGATGGTCCTGTGAGAAGGCGAAAACCTCGGCACCTGGCTGTCCACAGTGGAATCCGATGACCAGCCCGAACTGCAATCATTCGCCATCGGGATCCGCCGCGACCACGCCACCGTCACCGCCGGGCTCACCCTGCCCTACAGCTCCGGCAAGGTCGAAGGAAACGTCAACCGGATCAAGGCCATCAAGCGCCAGATGTACGGCCGAGCGAAGCTCGACCTCCTCCGCAAACGAGTCATCCTGGCATGACTCAACGAAACTCACTCCGAGTCACCGGACCACGAAACCCGCGCCAGAGCCCTATTCAGAGAGCGCCATCATTTCGAGAACAATCCGTCACCTAATTGTCCCGAGCCCCCACGTGACAACGGTGCGCCACGGTGTACCGAACGTGACCGTTCAGTCCCGATCCTGACGCAGGAGACCGCTCCGGGACCCTGCGCTTCGGCATTGGCGAAGTCTTTCAGATACTCCACCACGCGGAGCAGGGCGGTGCTACGGGGATTCACTGCATTCAGTACAAGCCGAGCCGCGTAGCCGTCTCTTCACGGCTGGTCATCGTCGTCCTCGCGCCTTCGCCTTGTCTGCTCACCAGCAGAGCCACCAAGGCCTCGATCGAGGCCACGGTTGGAACCAGGCTGTCGTAGGGCGAAGGTGCCGTGACTTGTTGAGCCAGCACGACCTCTGCGTGGTGGCTGATCGGCGAGAGCCACGGGTCGGTGAAGAGTACGACGGTCGTCTTGCGTTCGGCGGCCAGCGCTGCCATGCCCTCCTGCTCGGGTTCGTATCTGCGATAGTCGAACAACACCAGGACGTCGCGAGTGCCGAGCGAGGCAGCCGCAGCTGCCCGTTCGACCGGATGCTCGGGCACCAGCCCGACGCCGTCGCGCAGCTGCATCAGGTGAAGAGCCAGGTAGTGCGCGAACAGACGGCTGAACCTGCCGCCGGCGAGCAGGATCCGACGTTTCGGGTCGGTGAGCAGGTCGACTGTCCGCTCTAGATCGTGCTCGCTCGTCTCCGCGAAGGTCCTGGTGATGGCCTGGCCGAACTGGCGGGCTGCCCGGTCGAGCAGCGACATCGTGCCCGTCGGTTCGTTGACATCCGGGTAGAGGGTCAGCGGCGAAGCTTCGCGATCGTCCAGCTCGGCGCGCAAGGCCGCTTGGAAGCCCGGGAAACCGGGATAGCCCAGACGGGTGGCCAAGCGGAGCACGGTGGGAGCACTCACCTTGGCGCGCTTGGCCAGCACCGCGAGAGTCTCGAAGCCCGCGGCCGGGTAGTTCGCCAGCAGGACCCGAGCGACCTTCGTCTCGGCAGGGCTCAGCTCGCCCAGCCGCCGCCGGATCTGTTCGGCGACGGTGTCGGAAGGCAAGGCTGTCTCCTCAGGCGCTCGGGGCCGTGGTCGGTCAGAACCTACCGTGGCTGCTCATCCGTTGCCGCACGCAGTGGGTGCGATGGCGAGCCGAAGCCCGATGACGCTGTGCAGCCGAGGGTCCGGATTCGCCCACAGAACCGCGCCGTGGTCGCGCCGGAGCCGGACGTCGAACCTGGGCGAGACCTCGAACGTCCGCGCGACCGCGGTCCGGGCCACCGCGTTCGCGCCGAGACTCGACGCCGTCCTCAGCAGGGAGTACGAGTTCCCCACAGGGTTGCGGATCGACGAGAAGACGTCGTCGTTAGCGGGAATCGGAGTGCGGTCCGCGGGCCGGACGGTGTGTGCGCCTGCGGCCGGCTCGAACCGGCGGGGCCCAGGGAGGTAGCTGTCTCCGTTGGTGAGGTAGTTGTAGCCGGCTCCGGTGATCGACCAACCACACCCCAGGGTGGACACATGACTGCCGCGGAGGTCCAGGATCGTCACGCCGTGTTCTCCGACGACGTGCATGCTTTCCCGAGCAGCCGAGGGGTGGTCCACGACGAGAGCGGTGTTCTCGTCCAGGGCGTAGACCCGGTCGTGGCCTGTGTCGGCGGCGAGCCGGAGCGAACGCCCTTCGCGGCCGTTGACCCCGGTGTGGGTGTCGATCAGTCCTGAGGTCAGCAGACCGAAGCCGCCGGAAGGCAAGTAGCCGAGGACGGACGGATCGTCGAAGTACCCGGGTTTGCTGCCGTCACGGAGCCCCTCGTACGAGTCGCCGCCGGTCACCATGTCCGGACCTGCCGCGATCTGCGCCCCTGCGCTGGAGCCGGCGACGACCGCGCCATCGGTGAACCGTGCCCGGATCGCGGCCATCACCTTGCTGTCGGTGTGACTCGTCCCCCTGAGGAGAGTCGTGACGTAACGGTATTGGTCGCCGCCGCCGAAGAAAAAGCCGGTCATCTGCTCGACTTGAGCGGTCACGGCGTCGGATTCGGCGTTGCCGAGGTGGTCGAGGTCGATCGGGATCCACTCGGCACTTGCCGCGCCGTGTTGCTGGAAGAGCTTCGCGTAGTAGGCGCCGTTGCATTCGGAGTTGGCGCAGCGCTCGGGGTCGGCGGCATCGGGGTCCTGGCTTGCCGGGATCGAGGCCGCGGTGATCACCCCGATGCGTGCACGGGGACCCCCGGCACGGGTCAGGATCTCCCGGTAGACGGCATCGTTGTTTTCGGCGAGGGCACCGCCGACGAGCACCAGGGAACCGCGCGGCCCCGATCCGGGTGACGCGGATGTCGGCGTGGCGAGTGAGGTGAGCAGCAACGCCGTGGCTGCGGTGCACAGCGCAGGTCGTGTCCATCGTGGTCTTCTCATCGGTCATCCTCTCGACGGTTCGTGGCGATGAGGGCAGCGAGCAGGGCGATCCGGCCGGGCACGGAAGCGACGTCCAGCCATTCCTCCGGCGTGTGGTCGGCGCCGCCAACCGGGCCTAGTCCGTCGAGGACGGGCACACCCAGGCCGGCGATGAGGTTGGCGTCCCCGACCCCGCCGGTGGCCGCGGCGCCGAGTTCGAGCCCGAGGTGCCTGCCGAGGGAGCGGGCTCGCTCGAACAGCGCTCGGGCCGCGGGGCCGTCTTCCATGACCGGGCAGTCGTCGATCTGGGTGACGACCGCGCTGGTGCCTTCGACGAGGAGCTGACCGGCCCGTTCGTGGATCGCTTTCGCGGCCCATTCCATGCCGTCCCTGGTCACCGAGCGCACTTCGAGGTTCAGGTCCGCTTCCGCGCACACGATGTTCGTCCGCTGACCGGCGCGCAGCACCCCGACGTTGACCGTGACGCCCGCCCGTCGGCCGTTCAGCGCCTGCAGCTCGAGGAGGAGGTTCGCCGCGGCGAGTGCCGCGTTGGCACCGCGTTCGGGTTCGATCCCGGCGTGCGCAGCCCGGCCGGTGACGCGGATGTGGAAGTCCGCGACGCCTTTGCGGGCGATCACCAGGTCGCCGTTTTCCCTGGCGCACTCGAGGGCCAGCGCGACATCCGCTCCTGCGGCGACAGCTTCGGTGACTTTCCGGCTCGCCGGCGAACCGACCTCCTCGTCGGGAGTCGCGAGGAAAACGAGTTCACCGAACTCGTCGAAACCGTTGTCCAGCAGGAGTTTCACGGCGGCCAGCCCGGCGAGCACACCGCCCTTGTCGTCGCTGACACCCGGACCGTGTGCGCGGTTGCCCACAACCGAGAACGGCCGTGCGGCGGCCGTGCCGCGGTCGAAGACGGTGTCGAGATGCCCGACGAGCAGGATCCTGCAAGCACGAACCGCCCGGCCGGTCCGCCTGCCGACGACGGCGTCACCGCGTCCGGCCAGCGGAGTCCTCGCGAGCCGGAACCCGAGATCGCTCAGGCGGCCTGCCACCCACGTGGCAACCTCGTTGACTCCTTCGGGATCGTCGGAGCCGGAGTCGATGGCCACCAGCTCCGCCAAGTCCTCCAGGTAGCCGGGGAGGGCGTCGTGTGCCCCGGCGTGCAGGAGCGCGATCAGGTCGGCGTCCGGAATGCTGATCACAGCACCTTCGCCAGGAACTCGCGCGTGCGTTTCTGCGTCGGTGCCTCCAGGACCTGCCGGGGGTCGCCGGCCTCGACGACGATGCCCTCGTCCATGAACACCGCGGTATCGGCCACTTCGCGGGCGAACCCGATCTCGTGCGTCACCACCACCATCGTCATGCCGTCCGAGGCCAGTCCGCGCATGACATCCAGCACGTCACCCACCAGTTCCGGGTCCAAAGCGGACGTCGGCTCGTCGAACAGCATGAGCTTGGGCCGCATGGCCAGCGCACGGGCGATCGCTACTCGCTGTTGCTGGCCGCCGGAGAGCTGGGCCGGGTAGTGGCCGGCCCGATCGCTCAACCCCACGCGGTCAAGCAGTTCGAGCGCGGTCTCGCGAGCCGCTGCCTTGCCCAGGCCGGACACGCGGACCGGCGCCTCCACGACATTCTCCAGCGCGGTCATGTGCCCGAACAGGTTGAACCGCTGGAAGACCATGCCGATCTGGCGGCGGCGCCGGGCCACATCGCGTTCCCGCAGTTCGAGCAGCTTGTTCCCCTGCTGCCGGTAGCCGACGAAGTCGCCGTCGATCGACAGCTCGCCGCCATCGATCTTCTCCAAGTGGTTCATGCAGCGCAGCAGGGTCGACTTGCCGGAGCCCGACGGGCCCAGCAGGCAGCACACCTGACCGCGGGCCACTTCGAGATCGATTCCGCGCAGCACCTCGAGGTGGCCGAACCGCTTGCGCACCCCGCGCGCGCTGACCATCACCGAGCTCATCGGTCTTCCTTCCGGGACGGGCGGCGGACCAGGCCACCAGCGAGCAGCCGGCCGAGTGGCCCGGCGTTGCCGGTCCGGGTGCCCCGGCCGTAACGGCGTTCGAGCCAGGCCTGAGGCGCGGCCAGCAGGGTGACCAGGACCAGGTACCAGGCGCCCGCGACGACGAGCATGGGGATGACCTGGTAGTTCTGCGCGTAGACGTCCTGGATGTTGGACATCAGGTCGTGCGCGGAGATGATCGAGACCAGGGCCGTCATCTTGAGCATGTTGATCACCTCGTTCCCCATCGGCGGGATGATCACGCGCATCGCCTGGGGCAGCACGATCCGGCGCAGGGTCAGCGTCGGCGGCATCCCGAGGGAGTGTGCGGCTTCGGTCTGGCCGACGTCGACGGACTGAATTCCGGCACGCACGATCTCGCTGCAGTAAGCGGCCTCGTTCAGCCCGAGCGCCAGCAGGGCGGCGATCGCCGGCGTGAGCACCGCGTTGGTGTCCGCGCTGAAGAACGTGATGTGCGTGAACGGGACACCGATCATGATCTTCTGGTACAGAGCGCCCGCATAGCCCCAGAAGATGATCTGGACGAGCAGCGGCGTGCCGCGGAAGAACCAGACGAACAGGCCGCCGAGCGCCGAGAGCACGGGGTTGGCCGAAAGGCGCAGCACCGCGATGACCGTGCCGAGCACCAGACCCAGCGCCATTGCGGCCGCAGTCAGCCAGAGCGTCGTCGCCAGCCCGCGGAAGACCAGGTCGGCGAACAGGTACTCGCCGACGATCTCCCAGTGGAGGTTCGCGTTCTTGGCGAGGGAGCCGATCAGGCCGGCCAGGGCGACGATCGCGATCACCGCGGTCGCCCAGCGTCCCCAGTGGCGCAAGGGGACGGTCACCAGATCACTTGGACGGGCCCGGTCCGCGATGGGTTCGGACTCTGTTTGCAAGGACATCCTCAGGCCTCCCCGGCGTTGCGGGTCGCCTTGGGCACGGCGATGGATTCGACGCCGTAGGCCGCGCAGATCTTCTTCACTGTGCCGTCGTCGATGAGGGCCTGCAATGCCTTCTGGACGGCGTCGGTCAGCTCGGGCAGGCGCTTCGACACTCCGATGCCGTTCGGCGTCGCGTCGTAACCGCCGCCGGCGGCGGGATCCTCGACCGACTCGAAAGCCGAACCGCCGTCCGCGGTCTTGGCCGTCCAGCCGGCCGCCGGTTTGGTCAGCACTTCGGCGACCACCTTCTGTGATCGCAGTGCAAGCTGGGCGTCCGAGTCCTTGGGGAAGGTCTGGACATTGATCGGCCCCGCCCCGGCGGCCTGGCACTTCGGCTGCTGGGCGGTGAGGAGGTCGGCCTGGTGGGTGGCCGCCTGGACGGCGACCGTCTTGCCGCACAGGTCCTGCAACGAAGTGATCTTCGCCGGATTGCCCTTGGCGACGAGGATCCCTGAGCCGGACACCGAGTAGTCCACGAAGTCCAGGACCTGCTGCCGCTTCTTGGTGTCGGTGATCGCGGACATCACGACGTCGAACTTGCCTGCTTGGATAGCGGGCACGATGCCGTCGAACTTCTGAGGCGTGAAGACGAACCGCACGCCGAGTTTGCCGCCCAGAGCCTGGCCGAGGTCGTAGTCGAGACCCGTGAGCTCGGGCTGGCCCTCTTTGACGAACATCTCGAACGGGGCGTACGGCACGTCGGAGGCGACGCGGACAGTGCCGGCGTCGCGGATCGCCGCCGGTAGCGCGGAATGCAGCGCGGCATCGGTCTGGACGACCGCGCCGGCCACGACGACGCGCTGCTCGGCGGTGGCCGGGGACGTGCTCTGGCTGCACGCCGTCAAGGTCGTGGCGAGTCCGGCAGCCAGAGCCGTCGCGAGCAGGCCGCGGGGGAGGGGAGTGGTCAGGTGCACGGCGGAAGCCCTTCCCTGGTATCCGGACGACGCTCTGCGACGGACGCCCGAGGGTGGAACGCAACTTACATCTTCTGGATTGAGAACACTAGATGTAATATGTGTTTCACGCAATCCTTGAGGAGGGCCCATGCAGCGTCGCTGGCTCACCGTCTTGGCTGCTTGCGTGGCTTTGACCGGACTGGCAAACCCCGTCGCTGATGCTTCGGCGACCAGAACCCGGGCGGGCAACACCGCCGACGTCACGCGATCCAGCTGGTCCGGGCCCGCCTACACGATGAACGGCTCGGGATCCGTGGTGGCGGAAACGATGCGCAAAGCGATCGACACCATCCGCGGCGGCACCGGCACCCTGGATATCGTGGTGCTCGCGGGCTCGACGCCCTCCAGTGGCAGCCGGACGCCCGAGTGCGACACCGTCATGGGGCTCGCCGGGGTAAACTCGTGCACGACCTGGGTGCTGACCCGGGCGAGCGACGGCAACGACAGCCGGGTCAACTCGGACGTCCGCAACGCGGAATTCGTCTACTTCGCCGGCGGCGACCAGTGCCGGTACGCGGCCTGGAAAGGCACGTCCCTGCAGGCTTCGGTCCAGTCGGTCGTGGCCAAAGGCGGCGGCTCGGGTGGCGGAAGCGCGGGAACACACATCAACAGCTCGATCGTCTATGACGCCTGCTCCGGCAGCGTGGACAGCCGAGCTGCGCTCCAGAACCCCTACGATCCGGACATCAGCTTCACCACCGGCATGTTCTCCTGGCCGAACTACGGCGACACCATCAACGACTCGCACTTCGTCACCCGTGATCGCATGGGCCGCCTGATGGCGTTCACCGCGCGAGCGGTCGCGGATCGGCTGGCGACGAGCGGTGCGGTCTGGGGGGCCGGCGTGGAGGAAGGCGGATCGCTCTTCCTGGGGCCCAACGGAACAGCGACTCTGTCCGGCCAGGACGCGTACATCGTCTTGGCCGATCACCAGCCGGAGCAAGCCGTCGCCGGGCGGCCGCTGACCTACCGCGGATTCAAGATCTGGCACCTCAGGCCGGGCTCGACGTTCGACTTCCGCACCCGGCCGACGACGGGCTACTACCTCCGCGACGTGATCGACGGCAGCGCGGATCCCGACCTCTACGGCACGGCGTACTGAGCAGTTGTCGCGGTTCGGCTGCCAGGTTCCGGACCGGGCAGCCGAACCGCACGCCGCGCCCGTTTGTCCAGGCGATGACGGCGACCCGCAGCGGTAGGCCGCAGGCGGCGGGTGCGAGTGATGCGGACACCGAGGCGGAGCGGCCCAAGGTGCACGGAGTGGCGGGTCGAGAGCGTGGTCGGGCTTTTGGGTCGCGTACCAGTCCCGCCGGGCTTAACCGAGCTCAGCCGTTCCCGAACTGTCGTTCGAGTTGCTCGATTTCGGGTAGGCCCGCCAATGTCGTGAATTCGTCGAACGTCGGGAGCTTGCCCAGTAGCGCTTCCGGCGTGCCGCCGCGCCGAAGTGCATCGAGGAGGCGGCGCATACCGGCGGTTGCGGCCAACAGTGTTCCGATGGGGAACAGCACCAGGGAGAAACCCAGTTCGCGTATGCGAGCCAGCGACAGCGGGGGAGTGCGGCCGCCCTCGGCCCAGTTGAACACCAGTGGCACGGTGCCGGCCAGCTGTTCGGCGACGCGCTCGATATCGCCTTCCGACGTGGGCGCTTCGACGAAGAGAAGATCGGCGCCGGCGTCGGCGTAGGCTTTCGCCCTGTCGATCGCGTCCTCGAGGCCGTGGGTTGCGGCAGCGTCTGTCCGGGCGATGAGCAGGAAGTCCGGGTCGTGCCGAGCCGCCACCGCCGCCCGGATCTTGCCGGCCATCTCCGCCCGCGGAATGACCTCCTTGCCGCGGAGATGCCCGCATTTCTTGGGCATCACCTGGTCTTCGAGGTGGATCGCCGACACGCCCGCCTGCTCGTAGGCCCGCACCGTCCGCATCACATTGACCGCGTTGCCGTAACCCGTGTCTGCGTCGGCGATGACCGGCACGTCGACCGCGGAGACCAGCCGCGCGGCGTTGCCGACCATCTCGGTCATCGACAGCAGACCGACGTCCGGCCGGCCTATCAGCGACGCGGTGGTGCCGAACCCGGTCATGTAGACCGCATCAAACCCGGCTTGCTCGATCAACACGGCGCTGAGCGCGTCGTAAGCGCCGGGAGCGACCAGCAGGCCCTCGCCCAGCAATGTCCTGAGCCTGCGGCCGGCGGGACGATTCGCGCTCATCAAGGTCCCCATCCAGCCTCCTTGCATACAATACCGAGGAAAGTATGCCTCAGAGCTTGCCATTCGGCGACCATCGGCCTAGATTGCACACAATCCGCGGTGTGTGAGGTGATCTTGACCCAAACGGCGACTACCTCCGCGCGTGCACTCGGCACGTTGCGCGAATTGATCCTCAACGGCGATCTGGCGCCCGGTTCACGGCTCGGCGAGTCCGAGCTCGGAGCCCGGCTGGGAGTCAGCCGGACCCCGGTTCGAGAGGCGCTGACCCGGCTGGCCGCTGAGGGCCTCGTCGAGCTGGTTCCCAACCGCGGAGCCCGGGTCAGCACCTGGACCCGGGCCGAACTCGACAGCGTGTTCGACCTGCGCACGGTTCTCGAACCCGAGCTGGCCGCGCTCGCCACCGTACTGGCGGACGCCCGTGACATCGCGGAGCTCGACGCCTTGGCCCGGCGGATGGTCGAGGTGGGGAGCCCGGGGCCGCGGCAGGACCTGGACACGCTCGTCACCTTGAACCGCGCGTTCCACGCGAAGATCGTCGCGCTGGCCGACCGCCCGGCGATGGCCGTCGCTCTCGCCGGCGCGATCCGGGCGCCGATCGTGCTGCGCAACTTCCACACCTATGACGAAGTGTCGTTGCGCCGCAGCCTGGCTCACCACGGGGAGCTGGTTGCGGCGATGCAGGCCTGCGACCCCGCCTGGGCCCAGGCCGTGATGACCGCTCACATACGCAACGCCCGGACCGTGATGGTGCGGGCCTTCGGAGAGCAGGCGCGGACATGAACTACCGGCTCGGAGTCGACGTCGGCGGGACCTTCACCGACGTCCTGCTCGTCGACGAACAGAGCGGCGCCACTTGGCGCGCGAAAGTTCCCTCCACTCCGGACGACCAGTCCGCCGGGGTGCTCTCCGGGATCGCGAAGGCCTGCGGAGCCGCCGGCGTCGAGCTCGCCGAGGTCACGCAAGTGCTGCACGGCACCACAGTGGCGACCAACGCGATCCTCGAGGGCAAGGGAGCCCGCGTCGGCCTCGTCACCACCCGGGGGTTCCGGCAGGTGCTGCAGATCGCCCGATCGTACGTGCCCGGCGGGCTCGCCGGCTGGATCATCTGGCCCAAACCGGAGCCGTTGGCCGCGCTGGAAAACACCGTCGAGGTCGACGAACGGCTGACCAGCGACGGGCGAGTCCTGCGCGACCTGGACGAGCAGGACGTCCGGACCCAGCTCGCCAAGCTGCAGGGCCGGGGAATCGAGGCGCTGGCGATCTCGCTCATCAACTCGTTCGCCGACCCCGCACACGAACGCGCGGTCGCCCGGATCGCGGCGGAAATTCTTCCCGGGGTGCCGATCTCGCTGTCCTCCGACGTGCTGCCGGAGCTGCGCGAGTACGAGCGCACGATCACCACGGTCGCCAACGGCTACGTCCAGCCCCAGGTCAACCGATACGTCACCACACTCGCGCGCCAGCTGTCGGCCGGTGGCGTTCCCGGCGAGCTCGCCATTCTCCGCAGCGACGGTGGCCTCTCCGCCGCCGACGCGGCGGCTTCGGCGCCGGTGACCATGTTGTTGTCCGGACCGGCAGGCGGGGTGACCGGAGCGGTCTGGGTGGCCGAGCAGTGCGGATACCGCGATCTCATCACCTTCGACATGGGGGGAACGTCGACCGACGTGGCCCTCGTGCAGGACCTCAGCCCGCGCATCGGCCGGGAGACGAAAGTCGGCGACCTCACTGTCCGGGCCTCGAGCGTCGATGTGCGGACTGTGGGCGCCGGCGGCGGCTCGATCGCGCACGTCCCGCCACTGACGAAGGCACTGCGGGTGGGTCCGCAGTCCGCGGGCGCGGCCCCCGGACCGGCGGCTTACGGCCGCGGCGGCGCCGAACCCACGGTCACCGACGCCAACGTGGTGCTCGGCTACCTGCCCGAATCGCTCGCCGGAGGCGAGATCGCCCTCGACCGCGACGCCGCTCGGCACGCGGTAGGCAGCATCGCCTTAGCGATGGGGTTGCCCGACGCCGAGGCCGCGGCGGCCGGGATCGTGGACATCGTCAACGAAAACATGCTCGGCGGCCTGCGCCTGGTCTCCGTTCAGCAGGGATTCGACCCCCGCGACTTCGCGCTCGTCGCGTTCGGGGGAGCAGGACCGTTGCACGCCAACGCCTTGGGCAAGCTCACCTGCGCGTGGCCGGTGATCGTCCCGCCGTCACCCGGCGTCCTCTGCGCCCTTGGCGATGCCACGACCGGCATGCGGGACGCCGCCGCACGGACCGTGTTGCGGCGCTTCGCCGATCTCACCGGTGCCCAGCTGGTCGCCATCCTCCGCGAGCTGGGGGAGGAGGCAGCGGAAAGACTGGCTGTGCAGGGCATCGGACGGGACACCCAGTCCGTGTCCTTCGAGGTCGACGTCCGCTACCACGGCCAGGGCTTCGAAATCCCCGTCGGCATCGAGCCCGGCTGGCTGGAGACGCCGGACACCGCACTCGACGTCCTGGCGAAGACGTTCGACGCCGAACACGACCGCATGTTCTCCTTCCTCCTGCAGGTCGACCACGAGCTGGTCAACGCTCGCGCGACCGCGTCGGGGCCACGTCCGTCAGTGGCGCTGACGACTCTGGAGCGGGGTGACGGTGATCCGGCTCCGGCACTCCTGCAGACGCGGTCCGTTCACTTGTCCGGTGGTGAGGTGGACGCAGCCGTGTACGACCGCGCGAAGCTCCGCGCCGACGACGTGGTGACCGGGCCGGCGATCATCACCGAAGTGGACTCGACCACGCTCGTGCTGGCCGGACACGTGGCGACCGTGCACCGGTCCGGCAGCCTCCTCATCACCCCTGCGGAGGGCTGAACCATGGCACGGATCATCGAAACGGTCACCGGAGCGCTCGACGCCGCCGAGGTGGACCCGGTGACGCTGGATCTGATCGAGAACGGCCTGCGCAACGCCAGGTACGAAATGGACGAAGTCCTGTTCCGGACGGCGCTATCGCCGGGGATCCGCGAACAGCACGACGAGTTCCCGCTGATCGGCGACCCGCTCGGCCGGATGGTCGTGGGCCAGTTCGGCCTGTCCATCCCGGACTTCCTGGACGGGTTCGACGACACGGTCGAGGAGGGCGACGTCCTCCTGACCTCGGATCCGTACGCGTGCGGTGCGGCCATCAGCCACGCCAACGACTGGCTGCTGGTGCTGCCGATCTTCCATGAGGGACGGCTGGTGGGCTGGGCGTCGATGTTCGGGCACATGTCCGACGTCGGCGGCAAGACGCCGTGCTCGATGCCCACGGACGCCCGCACGATCTACGAAGAGGGCGTCGTCATCCCGCCGTTCAAGCTCTACCGCCGCGGTGAGCTCAACGCCGACGCCCTGCGCATCATCCTCAACCAGGTCCGCATGCCGGACTGGAACCGCGCCGACGTCAACGGGCTGGTCGCGGCCTGCCGCACGGCCGCGCGCCGGGTCGTCGAGATGTGCGAGCGGTTCGGGACGGCGACCTATCTTTCGGCACTCGATCACCTGCTCCGGCGCAACTACGACGCCATGAAGGTCCTGCTGGCCACGGTCTTCGAAGACGGCAAGACGATCAGCTTCACCGACTACATCTGTGACGACGGCGTCGGCAACGGACCCTACGAGCTCAAGCTTTCGCTCACCCGCCACGGCGAGAAGGTCCACCTCGACTTCACCGGCAGCTCGCCGCAAGCGGCCGGGCCGGTCAACTACTACATCAACGAGAACCTGACCCGGATGTTCTTCGGGATCTACATGATCACCGTCGCCGACCCGCAGATCCTCTGGAACGACGGCTTCTACCCGCTCGTGGACGTGACCATCCCGGACGGGGCGTATTGGAAGCCGAGGCACCCGGCGTCGCTCAACGGCCGCAACCACGGCATCGGCCGGGTGTTCGACCTGTTCGGTGGCCTGCTCGGGCAGACCAACCCGGCGTTGCTGAACGCCGCCGGGTTCTCTTCCAGCCCGCACTTCATGTTCTCCGGTCATTACACGACGGGCGATCGCGCGGGGGAATGGTTCCAGCTCTACTCGATCGGCTTCGGGGGCATCCCGGGCCGGCCGCTGGGCGACGGCCCCGACGGGCATTCGCTCTGGCCGAGCTTTGTCAACATCCCCTGCGAATACCTGGAATCATACTATCCACTGTGGATCGAACGGTGGGAGACGGTGGCCGACTCGGGCGGTGCCGGCAAGCATCGCGGCGGCAACGGAGTCGACGTTTCCTACGTTTTCGAGGAACCGGGTACCATCGCTATCCACGACGACCGCTGGCTGACCTACCCATGGGGCGTCAACGGTGGCGCCCCGGGTGCGCGCGGCACCAAGTGGCTCGAGCGCGCCGACGGGTCGCGTCAGGTGCTGCCGAGCAAGTGCCACGACGTTCCGGTGGCGCGAGGGGACGTCCTGCACTTCGTGACCTGGGGCGGTGGCGGGTGGGGAGACCCGCTCGCGCGCGAGCCGTCGCTGGTCGCGCTCGAGGTCGAGCGCGGGCTGGTGAGCCGGCCGGGCGCGCGACGGTACGGCGTGGTCCTCGGCGATGACGGCTCGGTCGAAGAATCCGCCACCGAAGCGCTGCGGAGCGAAATGCGCGCCGCTCGTCCGGCCGAACTGCCGATCTTCGACATGGGGCCACCGATCGACGTCCTGCTTGAGCGCTGCGAAGCCGAAACGGGACTCCCTGCGCCAAAACGACCGCATTGGAGCTCCTCGTGACCGGGCCGCACGGGTCGGCTTTCTCGGGACGTCTCGGCTGGGGAATCCGACCGGCCGTCGTGGTCGTCGACTTGGTGCGCGCGTACACCGAGCCCGGCGGTCCCTTCGAACTCCCCGTTCCGCGGCCGGCCGTGGACGCGACCGCCGAACTGGTTTCCGCGGCACGAGTGGGCGGCCATCCGGTTGTCTGGACCGTTGTGGTGTACGCGGCGAACTTGCTCGACGGTGGCCTGTTCGTGCGCAAGGTACCGGCCCTGGCGGCGTTCGCCGAAGGCGCCGGCGGCGTGTGGGGCGAGATTTCGCCGCCGCTGAAGCCGCACGACGGCGACCTCGTCGTCACCAAGCAGTACGCCTCGGCTTTCTTCGGCACTGCGCTGGCCGGCGGTCTGCACGCGGTTGGTGTCGATACGGCGGTCATCGCCGGAGTGTCCACCTCCGGTTGTGTGCGCGCGTCCGCCACTGACGCGATCGGCCACGGCTTCCGCCCGATGGTCGTCCGGCAGGCGTGTGCGGACCGGAGACGGGCGTTGCACGAGAACAACCTAGCCGACCTCGACGCCAAGTACGCCGACGTCGTGGATCTTTCCGAGGCGGTCGCGAAGCTCAAGACCCGCGGATAGCAGGGAGGTTCGAGACGGGGCCCTTCGGCAGTGCGTCATGGGTCCGGACGATCTAGACTCGGTTGCATCGTTGCCGCATCGATTCGTTTGGTCTACTGTGCGGACCAGGAGAACTCATGTCCGATTCCATGCCCGCGGTCGAGCTGGGGGACACGGCGCCGGCCGCTCTTCCGCTCCGTGACGGCATTGACTTGGCGCGAGCCGAAAAGGCCGTCGCCGAGCTGCTGATCTCGCTCGGCAAGGACCCGTCCTCCGAGCACCTTCGGGATACACCGAAGCGCGTCGCCCGTTCGTACGCCGAGTTGATCACCCCGCGTGACTTCACGCTCACGACCTTTCCCAATGAGGAAGCCTACGACGAACTGGTCGTGGCGCGGCGGATTCCGGTCCGGTCGCTGTGCGAGCACCACATGCTGCCCTTCCAGGGCTTCGCCCACGTCGGTTACCTGCCGGGTGCGCGAATTCTCGGGCTGTCGAAGTTGGCCAGGGTGGTTGAGTTGTTCGCCCGGGACCTCCAGGTCCAGGAACGGCTGACCAAGCAGGTCGCGGACTGGCTTCAGGAGAACCTCGCGCCGCGTGGTGTGGGGGTGGTCATCGAGGCAGAGCATCTTTGCATGTCCTTGCGTGGCGTCCAGGCCGGCGGTTCCAGCACTGTCACCTCCGCCCTGCACGGACTGATCCGCGACGATCGCAAAACCCGGGAGGAGTTCCTCGCGGTGACCGGGATCCGGGGATGACAACTCGGGGCAGGTCCGTGCTCGTCTCCGGGATGCCCTGTTCAGCCGCGTGGCCGGCCCCGACGGTCCGGAAAACCGGATGCGCATCCACGGCCCCGGTCCCCGCTGGTTCGCCCCCGACAGCGCCATCAACCGGGTCCACGCGGACTCGGCGATGTTCGTGGGCGGGCTGCGAGCACTGCTTCTGCAGTCGCTGCACCCGCAGGCGATGGCCGCCGCGGCCGCGCATTCGAGTTTTCGCGGCGATCCTTGGGGCCGGCAGCACGTTCCTCGCCGTGACCACGTTCGGCTCGATCACCGACGCCGAAGGCGCTATCGAGGCCGTTCGCGCCGTGCACGGCTGGATGGTGGGCACGGGACCCGGCGGCGAGCCTTTCCGGGCGAGCGTTCCGTACCTGCTCAACTGGGTCTACATCGCGGCGATCGACAGTTTCCTTCGCGCTCACCAGCGTTACGGAGCCGCGCCTCTCGATGCGTCAGACTGCGACCAGCACGTGGCCGAGACCGCGTTGGTCGCGAGCCGGCGCGGTGTCATCGAGCCGCTGCGAACGCGGGCGGAGCGGGACCGGCAGCGAACGAGCTACCGATCGGAACTGCGGAGCACGCGCGAGGCTCGTAGCGCGGCTCGGTTCCTCCTGGTGCAGCCGCTGATCCCGCTCGCGGCCCGTGCGCCCTATGCCGTCTTGGCCGCGTCTGCAGCCGGACTCCTTGCTCGGTGGACCCGGCCGCGCCTGCGGTTGCCTTGCCTACCACTGGTCGAAGCCATCGCAGTCCGGATCTCCGGTCATGCGCTCGTCAGCGGTGTGCGCTGGGCCATGTCCGTCCCTGAGTCGCGGGGTGGTGCCGTGTGAAGGGGACCCGTGTGCTGGTCGCCGGCGCTACCGGCGTTCTGGGGAAGGCGATCGTCCGAGAACTTGCCGCGCGAGGTGCGCGTCTCGCGGTGACCGGCCGGGATCATGCCCGGTTGGCGAGCCTCGCCGATGAGGTGGGTGCGCATGCGGAGGTCTTCGAAGCCTACGATGTCGACAATGCGAGCAGTGTCGTACGACGTTCCGCTGATGCGCTCGGCGGGTTGGACGTGGCGCTGGTGGCGTTCGGGGTCGTGGCGTTCGGCCCGGCCGACCGGACAGCGGACGCCGTCACCGAGCATTTGTTCGCCGTCAACGCGCTCGCTCCGATCGCCTTCCTGCGGGCCGCTTTGCCGTTGCTTGATCGCGGTGGCGCGATCGGTGCGATCACCGGTGTCGTGAGCGACCGGCCGGTACCGGGTATGGCGGCGTACTCGGCGTCGAAAACGGCCCTGTCGGCCTGGCTCACCGCAACTCGCGTCGAGAACCGCAAGCGTGGCGTTCACGTCGTCGACGCCCGTCTGCCGCACATGGACACCGGGCTCGCCGATCGGGCAGTCGCCGGTGAAGCACCTCGGCTGCCGCGTGGTGCCGACATCGACGAGGTGATCGGCCGGGTGCTGGACGCCCTGTCGGCGGGCGAACCGGAGGTTCGTTGAGCACCGGAAAACGGTTATTCGCCGGAATAGGCCCAACGGCCACGACGGTTGCCCACGCATCATCCGATGGCTCGCCGGCGGCGTGCTGGTCCCGGCACTCGTCCGCGCGGCAGTCGGGTTCAGCGTGCGGTGAAGATGAGTCCCAGCTTGTCCACCTCGTCGCTGGAACGGCCGTGGAGCCCCGCGATCTGCCAGGCGGGTGGCGCGGTGTAGGTGGTGCAGTCGGAGGTCGTCGTTCCGCCGCCGAGCGAGTTGCCGGTGTTCGTGGTGAACCGCGCGAAGAAGATCCTGGTGTGCCCCTGGTAGTTGCCCCGGCACAGATACGCGGAGACGGGATACTCGCCGATCGCCAGTGTCAATGCTTTCGCGGTGCCGCCGTTACCGCCGTGGCTGATGGTGACACCATCAGCCCTCGTCATGCTCACCTGGTCGACGCGAGAACCTGCGCGGATCCCGAGCACGGTCACCCGCCCGCTCTCGGGAGTCCGGTCCAGGTCGGTGAAGTAGTCGCCGTGTGGTCCGCCGAACTGGTCGCTGAGTCGGTAAGCGGAGCTGTGCGTCCACGCGAACCGGACGGCGATCGGGTCGTGGTCGGACAGCATCACGCCCGCGGAGTTCAGGAACCCGGCATGTTCGTTGTTGTACGACGTGGCGGTCAAGTTCACGAGCTTGTTGCCCCGGTAGAGGATCTTGTCCACCACCTCGCAGTCGTTGGTGACTGCTTGTTCGTCGCACACGAGGGCGTCGCTGCCGGCCACCGGCGGCGTGCCGCCCCGCTGCACCTGGACCCAGGCGTCGGTCAAGCCGGTTCGCGTGGCGAAGGTCCGGATGGTGTCGGCGGCGCGCGTGTAGCGGGTGTTGGTGTCGCCCATGACGATCACCGCATTGCCTGCCGAGTGGGAGGCGATGAACGACGACAGCTGCTCGAGGTTGTCGGCTCGTGAGGACAGGTCGCCTGCCGAGGTGCCCGCGTTGGTGTGCAGGTTGTACGTGTCGACGTACAGGCCTTCAGCCAGCCGGAGCCGCATGAAGGTGAAGCCCTTGGGAGTCAGGCAGTCGCCCGAGTCGAACTGGCACGAGTTCCACCGGACGCGTTCGAAGTCGTCACTGTCGTAGGGAAGCGACGACAGTGTGTTCAACCCGCTGCCGATCCCGGCTCCGCCGCTGGTGGGCGTCCGGAACGAATGGCTGTCCGCGGCGTAGAGGTTGGCGTGGTAGTTGAAATTTTCCTGGACGTGGACGACGTCGTATGGCGCCAGCCGTTGTCCGATGGCGGTGGTCGCGGGGGCGCGCGGAGTCGGCGCGCTGGAGATGCCGTCGGGCAGGCCGGCGACGTTGTAGGACAAGACGGAGAAGGTGCCGGTGGCATCGGACGTGGCTTGGGCACTGGGTGCGGGACCGGCCATCGCGATCGTGGCGGCCGCCAGGACGGGGAGCGTTCTGCGCATGACTGGCCCTTCTGCTGCTGGGAAGGCAGGCGAGTAGTGAGCCGCGCACACTGTGCCACACCGCAGTGCATATTACGAATACTTCTCATGTTTTTGAGTGATCCGACGTCGGGTGGTAGAGGTTGATCGGCCGGTGGCAGCAGCTCTACCGGATTGGGGCGGACGACCGGATGAACAGGGCAGTCGAGCCGGGCCGGCAAAAGTGTGCGTGACTGCGTGGCCACGATCGCGCCCGCTTGCGGGCAAAGCGAGGAGTCTCGACCTCGACCGGTACCGAGGGCTGGTGATGGGTGAGTCAGAGCAGCCCTTGTTTGCGTGCCTTCAAGACGTGCGCCTGAATTTGTTCATGAACGCCAGCACCGGAAGACCGACGGCCGTGGCAGGTGCGCCGACGCGGGTGTTCGTGGCCAGTATCCAGCGCACCGGCTTCATCGCCGCTGTCAGCACTGCGCCGCCTCGAATGCGCATCCCGGCTTCGAAGCCGCCCACAGCGTCCACGAGTGTGGTGGCACCGCTTCGCACTTCGAGGAGATGCCTCACCAGGCTCGCCGCGTCCTGGATCGCGGCACCCGCGCCCATTCCCGCGGTCGGCGGTGTCGCGTGGACAGCATCGCCGAGGGCGGTGACCGATCCGGCTGACCATGGCGCCAGGTCTCGCGCACGGGTCGGGGCCGCGTTGAACCGGAATGCGGCCACACTCCCGGCGCCGGCCTTCGCCACCACTTCCAGGATGCGCTCGCTCCAGTCGTGCTGGCGGAAACGGTCAAGCACCGCCTCTCGAAGCACCGCGCCCGTCAGCTCGCGGACGGATGCGGTCTCGGGGGAATCCGGGAACATCGCTCCCCAGATGTAGGTCGGGCCGGGCGTAATCGCCGCACGCAGGTGTGGTGCGTCCAGGGCACAGTTGCCCACCGGATCGAGGTACCCCGTGTAGAGCGCAGTTCCTCGAGGACCGACCGCGAGTCCGGATCTGGGACCGAGGCGCTCGCCTTCCGCGGAGCCGAGGTCGGTGGCTGCAGTCCGGCCGGAAACGCCGATGATGCCGGCAGGGCGGTTGGTGGGTCGACCGGCAAGGTGTTTGCCACCAGCGAGTGCGTCCCGTCCGCGCCGACGAGCAACTCGCCTGTCGCGGAGGTGCCGTCGGCGAACTTCGCTCGCGGTGCGTGATCGATGTCGGTGACCGTGTGCCCGAGGTGGAGGCTTTCCCCGGCGGCCTCGGCGAGCAAGACCCGCAAGGTCACCCGATCGACGTCGATCCCGGCATCGTCTTCGAGGTTCGGTCCGTGGCCCAGCAAACGTCCGCGCCGGTCCCAGAACGCGTCCGGCGCCCGCAATCGCAGTGCTGAGGACGAAGCCAGCAGCCGGGTGAAGATCGCCGGTTCGACGAGCTCCCCGAGCGCTGTCTGCGTGGCGTGGTCGAGCGTGATGTGGTATCCCGCTGTCGCGGTGACGTCGGTGTCGCGGTCGAACACGGCGACGTCGAACTCGTGACGGCGCAGGCCGGCCGCCAGTGCCAAGCCGCCGATACCGCCGCCGACGATGATGATGCGCATTCCGGTGTCGCCTTCCTGGTTGATCGAAGAGAGGGGCTTCGGTCGCAGACGATGCCTGCAGTAGTGGACACGGGATGTCCACTACTGGCGTAAGATTTCGCCATGGCCGACACCTCGCGACGCGCCTTGCATTTGTTGTCCCTCTTGGCGACGCGCCGCCAGTGGTCGTTGAGCGAGCTCGCCGCTCGACTTGAGGTCAGTGAACGCACGGTTCGCCGCGATGTGGAGACTCTGCGCCAGCTCGGCTACGCGATCGACCCGCTTCGCGGACCTTCCGGCGGCTACCGGCTCGGCACCGGACTGGCGTTGCCGCCGCTGCTCTTCGACGACGAGCAGGCACTGGCGATCGCGGTCGCCCTGCAGACCGCGCCCAGCACGGTCTTCGGTCTCGGTGACGACGCAGCCCGCGCTCTGGACGTCCTGAAACAGGTGATGCCGGCGAAGCTGCGGTCGGCCATGGACGAGCTGCGCCTGACCAAGGTGCACAACTACTGGGAATTCGCCGCGCCGCCCATCACTCCGGAGCCGCTGAAGGCCGTCGGCAACGCAGTGCGGCAGCGGCAACTGCTCGTCATCGACATCCTGCGTCCGGACGGAACTCGCCCGCAGCCACGCGACGACGACTTCGCGCCACCGCAGCGGCTGGAGCCACACCACCTCGTGGTCTGGGCCGGGCGCTGGTACGTCGTCGGCTACGACCTCGGCCTCGACCGCTGGAGCGTGATCCGCGTCGACCGGATCAGGATCTCGGCGTCGATCGGTACCGGCTTTTCCCGCCGAGAGTTGCCCGGTGACGACGTCGCCCAGTTCGTCATGAAGTCCCACGACCGAGGTGATACACCGGCCGAGTGGGGATGTATCGGTCGTGCGCGCCTGAGGGTTCCGGCCGCCACCGTTGCGCGGTGGGCGCCGGGTGGATCGGTCGTGGAACAGCTGGGCCCCGAGCATTCCCGGCTGACGGTCAGCGCGTGGTCGTGGGCCGGCATCGCTGGAATCCTCGCCACTTTCGACGCCGAACTGTCCGAAGTGGAGCCCGCGGAACTCGTTGACGCGTGCCGTCGCCTGAGGGAAAAGTGGGCCGCGTTGGCGTGAGGCTGCGGCAGCGAGACATCAGCTCCCCACCGTGGAACCTTGTCGGTGCTTGCTGGCGACGGTAGCCAAACCGCAGGACTCCACGGGTCCTCGCCTCGCGCTGCGTCGTCCTTGGGACGCCACTGATGCAGCCATACCAGACCGGGTTCGACCAGTTCCAGGTCGCCGAAGAGCGCGTGGATCTGTTCCTGGGTATGAAGGCTGGCTGCGTGATTGGTGTACCGGCGGTAGGAGTCCGTGACAATCTCCGACTGCGCGTGCAGGGCGGACTCCTCGGCCGCCACGTGGATGTGGGACAGCGCCATGAAGCTGGTTACGTGTCTGCGCACCGGTCGGGCCTGCGGGAACCGCGAGCCCGATCACGCAACAAGCGCGTCGACCCGGTCCAGGCTCGCCGCGACCGCCGCCAGCTCGCGGCGGGTGCGGTGCTCGAACACCGCCATCGCGAACCGGGCCTTGACGTCGCCGGCGCGGCTGTCGCGGACCAGGTCGCAGGTGTCGTCCGACGTGCCGGACAGGCCAAGCAGCCCGGAATGGTGGTAGAGAACGTCTTCCAGCTCCTCCACCGAGACGTGCCCTTCACGCAGCAGCCACAACAGCATGCCCGGATCGACGGTGCCGGAGCGTTTCGCCATCATCGTCCCCTCCAGCGGCGTGAACCCCATGGAGGTGTCGACGCTGCGCCCGCTGGCGACCGCGCATACCGAGCACCCGCCGGACAGGTGCGCCACCAGCAGCTTCAGCTCGCCGACTGGCCGGTCGAGCAGCTCGGCAGCTCGGCCGACAGCCCAGTCGAAAGACAGGCCGTGGAAACCGAACCGACGCAGGTCCCAGCGGGCTCGCCAGCGCGCGGGCACCGGGTAGGTGCGGGCGATCTCGGGCAGGCCGTGGTGGAACGCCGTGTCCGGGCAAACGACGTGCGGCTTGTCCGGCAGCAGCTCCGTCAGCCGGTCCAGCAGCAACTCGGTGTTCGGCACGTGCTCGGGAGCAAGGGATTTCGCCGCAGCGACCCCGGCGCGCACACTGTCGTCGACGACCGAGGGCGCGATCAAGTCCGGGCCGCCGTGCACGAGCCGGTGCGCGACCGCGTCGACCGCCAGGCCGTCCACGAAGGACTTGACGTCGTCGGTGGCCTCGGCGGGTGGCCTGCCGATCTCCGCCGAGTCGACGACGTCGCCGTCCTCGACCACGTGCAGGCGCAGGCTACCCGATCCGGGGTTGACCGTGAGGACCTTCATCCGCGCCACCGCCAGCCGGTGATCTCGCCGGGATCTTGACCGTCCTGATAGGACCGGACGAGCAGCGTATCCCGCCGCCTGATCAGATCACGGGCGATGTCACCCCCGGCCGACGCCCAGCCGGGTGCGCGGGTGACGGCGTCGGCAGCGAGGTCGTGGCGGGTCATCCGGTTGCTCGCCAGCAGGTCGAACGGCGTCGTCGTGGTGCCTTCTTCCCGGTAGCCGTGCACGTGGAACCGGGTCGTGGCGGGCCGGCCGTGCAGCACCTCATGGACGGCGGACGGGTAGCCGTGGAAGGCGAACACCACCGGCAGATCCTCGCCGAAACAGTCCGCGAACGCCTCGTCGGACAGTCCGTGCGGATGCCGTTGCGCCGGGGACAGCGACAGGAGGTCGACCACGTTGACCACCTGAACGCGCAGTTCGGGTGCGACATCACGCAGCAGCTCGACGGCGGCGAGGGTTTCGACGGTCGGAGTGGTGCCGGCGCAGGCGAGCACGACGTCCGCGGCACCGTCGGTACTGCCGGCCCACGACCAGACCGCCGCCCCGGCCCGGCAATGCGCGCGAGCCTGCTCAGGCGAGAGCCACTGGGGCCCGCTCTGCTTGCCCGCGACCACAACGTTGATCAGGTCGGTCGAAGCCAGGCAGCGGTCCATGACCTCCAGCAGCGTGTTGGCGTCCGGCGGCAGGTAGATCCGCGCGGTGGTGGCCTTCTTGGTGAGCATCTGGTTGATGAACCCGGGACCTTGGTGGCTGTAGCCGTTGTGCTCCTGGCGCCAGCCGTCGCTGGAGAGCAGGTAGTTCAGGCTCGCCACCGGCGCCCGCCACGGCACCTCGCCCGACATCTTGAGGAACTTGGCGTACTGATTCACCATGCTGTCCACAATGGACACGAAGGCCTCGTAGCAGGGGAACAGGCCGTGGCGGCCGGTGAGCAGGTAGCCCTGCAGCCAGCCCTGACACAGGTGTTCCGAAAGCACCTCCTGCACGCGCCCCCGAGAGGCCAGGTGCTCGGTGTAGCCGGGCACCGTCCGGTCGAACTGCCGCGACGTGGCCTCCAGCAGCGGGCCCAGCTTGTTGGACTCCAGCTCGTCCGGGCAGACGACGCGGAACGTCGTCGGCGCGCGTTCGACCAGCTCGGCCAGCCAGCCGGCCAGCACCTCGGGAGCGCTCGCGTCCGAGCCACCAGGTGCCTCGACGGCGACGGCGTACTTCCCGACGTCGGGTAGCGGCAGGTCACGACGCAGGAGGCCGCCGTTGGCCTGCGGGACCCGGCCCAGCCGCAGGGCGGGCTCGGGCAGCACCTCGAGGAGGTCCGGCACGGGTGCACCGGCGGAGCCGAACAGCTCCTCGGGCCGGTAGGACCGCATCCACCGCTCGAGGGCGGCGAGTTGCTCCGGGTCCTCCTCCGCGTCGGGCAGCGGGACCTGGTGGGCGTGGAACGTCCCGGCGAGCGGCGTTCCGTCCGGCGTGGTCTCCGGCAGCCCGAGGCCCTTGGTGCTGCGCAGCACGATCATCGGAGGTGGGCCGGTCACCTGTTCGTTCGCCTGCGCCAGCGCCTCCGCGAGCGGGGTGTCGGGGTCGTCGGTGTCGCGGACGTCGACCAGCAGCGGGCGCCAGCCGCAGCCGGTGAAGTAGGCGACGATCTCGTCGTCGGACATCGCTTCGAAGATCGTCGGTGACGCGATCTTGTAGCCGTTGAGGTGCAGGATCGGCAGCACCCGGCCGTCGCCGCGGCTGGTGAACTTCGGCGAGTGCCACGCGGCCGCGGTGGGGCCGGTCTCGGCTTCTCCGTCACCGATGATGCAGGCGACCAGCAGCCCGGGGTCGTCCAACGCGGCGCCGAACGCCGTGGCGAGGGCGTAGCCGAGTTCACCGCCTTCGTGGATGACGCCGGGTACCTCCGGAGAGAGGTGACTGGGGAACCCTCCGGGCCAGGAGAAGCGGCGGACCAGCTCGGCGAGGCCGTGCCCGTCCAGGGCGAGCTTGTCGTCGTACTCGGCGTGGGTGCCTTCCAGCCAGAGATTGGCGTGGATCGCGGGTGCACCATGGCCGGGTCCGGTCACCAGCAGCGTCCGCTGCCCGGTCGCGGCGACCAGCCGGTTCAACCCGGCGTAGATCAGCGTCAGGCCCGGGCAGGTACCCCAGTGCCCGAGCGGCCGCGGCTTCAGATGCTCACGGCGGAGAGGCTCGGCGAGCAGGACGTTGTCCTTCAGGTAGATCATCGCGGCGGCGAGGTAGTCGCACGCTCGCCGGTAGCGGCGCAGGGTTTCGGCCTGGCCAGGCACAATCGCTCCCTTCGACGACTCGTCCCCGGGTACCCGCGCGACCTTGACCCAACCGTGCCGACGGGTGCTCCGCGGCTTGAGTGCCAAGTCGCGGAGCGCTACGTGTTCTGTCCGGGGAGGTTGGGATCGTGGCGACACGTGGCCCGAACCGGGGCGAACTGCGCCTGGCCCCGCTGCATCGTCGATTTCAAGTCGGCCCTGCAGGTGGGCAACCGCAGCGAAACCGCTATGTCCGACCGGTCCGACCGCCCGCACATCAGCCCCGGCCCGGACCTGCAGAGCCGTCGGATGCAGACCCACCAAACCTCCACCGGACGCATCAATTCACGTCCTGGTTCGCCCGGCGCTCCCAGACGTCCCGTGATCGCGTTCGGTCCTTGCCGGAGGGCGAGTCAGAACCATCCGGTTCGCCTGTTCGGACGAGCTCGCTCCTATCGGTGGCTCGGCGGCGTCTACGGCCGAGCCGAGCTGTCCGGCTGCACGCCACTTGCGCAGGATCCGGCGGCCGTAGTTGTGTGTGCCGGCTACCCGGTCCAGTTCTGCGCCGGAGGGGATACGGCCCTCGCGGCATTCCGCCTCGTAAAACGCCCACATGCGCTGCTCGGCAGTTTGCTCCACAGGTACCGGTGAACCTGTGGATAACTCGTCCGACGTCCCTTCCTCGACGTGGGACGCTGCCATTGCTGGTGTCGCGCGGCGTCGCTTCAGCGCTCGGTTGAGCAGCTCGACCGCGAGGAGCAGAGCCAGGGGTGGGCAAGCCGCGACCATGATGCCGAACGCGTTCAACGCCGAGGCCGAGGCAATGTTGGCGCAGAGCGAGAGGGAGATGCCGAACACGAAGGAGAGCCATGCCTGCCACCGGCTGCCGTTTGCCGGCTTCCAGAGCTCGACGGTCGCGATGGTGAGCAGCCCGTCAACGATCAGGGGCCAGATCCAGGCTGTCGCCTCGTCCGCGCCGAAGCGCAGGGCGAAGTGGAGGCCGTGCCGGTAGGATGCGAAACCAGCACCCAGAGCGACGAGGCCGGTGAAGAAGCACTGGACGCCCAGAGCAAGGTCGTCGCGGGACGGTTTCCTCATGACCGCTCCCGGCGACGGCGACCGAACTCGACGAGGGTCAGAGTTGCAGAGATCTGCAGGTCAGAGGTACTGCGGGAGTGCGTGGATGCTGTCCGTACCCGATCGGGGGTACTTACCGCGAAGTCCGTCTGACCCAGGTCAGGCGGACTTTTTGCTGTGGTCCCTCGCGCGGACGAGGTCGTCCGAACCGGTTGCTTCCCGCGCTCACGCCGACCTCGCTCGGCGTCGTGCCCGGGGTGCGGGGGATGGCTCCGCGGCGCTGTACCCGGGTCCCGCCCTGCCGCACCAAGCGAGAAGGTCGTGGCGCCGGTGACCCACCGCCCCGGCTGACACAATCCGCGGGTGCCCACGCCCGCCGGACCGTCCACGCCAGCACCGACCCGCACACGGCGGAGACTCGCCATCCTCACGCTGTTCGGGGCCGTTCTCGTCGGCTACGCGGCGTTCAGTGACACGTTGGATGCCAAAGCGGTTGCGTCGCTGTGCGTTGGCCTCGCGTGCGGCGGCGTCGGCTACCTGTTCATCGTGATGCTGCGCGCGGAAGACCGGAGAGCCATCGAGCGGACCGCTCCGGCGCGGCCGCGGGAGCGAGCCGATCCGGTCACCGAATACCTCCGCAGTCCCGAGTTCGAGGACTTCGACGCCTGGTCCGCGCGGCTCGCCCTGCGCGTCCTCGTCGAGGACGCCCTCACCGAGCCGGACGTCGTCGCGGCACTCGCCGGCGAGGGGCTGGGCCAGGACGACGTCCGGACGAGCCTGTTCGCCGACGACTCGCTCGTCGCCCGGATCCGCATCGAGCAGGACCGGCTGGTCCGCGAAGGCATCGAGAGCACGCCGGTGCCGCGCCGGCGCGTCCCGCGCGCCGGCGAGTTCTTCCTGCTGCTGGCGATCGCGGTGGCCGGGATCGGTTACCTCGTCCTCTTGAGCGCCGCCTGGCCGCGCCTGCCGTTCCCGTGGCGCGTGGTCGGGATGGCCGGGCTGATCGGGGTGGGCGGGCTGTCGGCCGGGCTCGTCGTGCGACGGGCGCCGGACCTCACCGGGATGGCCGGCGGGCAAGGCGAACCGCGGCCGCATCCCGAGCTCCTGCGTCTCGGCGACCGGCGCGAGGCCCTGGTCGCCGAGCTGGTCCGGCCGGCGATCCACGAGTTCGCCCGCGCCCACCGGTCCGTCCGCTACGGGACGAAGCTCGCCCACACCGGCGAATCGGGGCTCGGCGAGAGCGACGGCGGCGAAGTCGTCATGACCGCCGGAGCGGAACGGCTGCGGCGCATCATCGAACGAGCCGACTCCGGCGCGGTGGCCCTCGCCGGCTCGCGCGGGGTCGGCAAGACGACCGCGATCGAGGCCATCCGGCAGGGCAAGCTGAGCACCGCCGGCCTGCCGCCGCTGGTCGTCCTCGCCTCCGCGCCGGCGAACTACGACGCCCGCGACTTCGTGCTGCACCTGCACGCGCTGATCTGCCAGACCGTCATCGAGCGGACGTCGCAGGCGCTCGCGCCGGGATTGCCGCGGACCCAGGGCGAACGCCGGGCCGCGGTGCGCCGCGGGCTCGTCAAGCTGGTGCGGGTCTTGGGTTTCACGCTCGTCTGCCTCGGCGGCGCGCTCCTCCTGTGGGGCGTCCCGGTGGCCCGGTTCCCCGCCGAGATCGGCGGGCTGGCGGCCGCGGCCGTCCGGGACCTCCCGATGTCCGCCCAAGTCCTGTGGAGCGGCCAGCCCGTTACGCACGTCATCGCCGCCGGCCTGATCGTCCTCGCCGCCTGGCGGCTCGTCTCGTTCGCGGTCCTGACGCCGTTGAGCGCGCTGGTGGTCTTCGGGTTCCGCCGCCGGCACCGCGCCCTCTTCGAGCTGCGCCGGTCGGCTGTCCACCAGCTGACGCGCACGCGGTTCCTGCAGACACACACCACCGGCTGGTCGGGCAAGCTGACCCTGCCGCTGAAGGGCGAGGCCGGCCGGACGTGGTCGACGCAGCGGGCCGAACAGCAGCTCACGCACCCGGAAGTCGTCGAGGAGCTGCGCTCGTTCGCCGGCAAGAGCGCGCGGACCCTGCGGGACAACGGGGTGATCGGCAGGCTGGTCATCGCCATCGATGAGCTGGACAAGATCGGCGAACCCGAGAAGGCCCACCAGTTCGTCAATGACGTCAAAGGAGTCTTCGGGGTCCCGGGCTGCCTGTTCTTCGTCTCGGTGTCGGACGACGCCGTGCTCAACTTCGAGCAGCGCGGGCTGGGCATCCGCGACGCGTTCGACAGCGCCTTCTCGGAAATGGTGCGCCTGGAGCACTTCACCCTCGACGAAAGCCGGCAGTGGGTCGCGTCGCGGGTCGCCGGGGTCACCGAGCAGTTCTGCTACCTCAACCACTGCCTGTCGGGTGGCCTCCCCCGGGAGCTGCGGCGCTACACGGTCGAGATGCTCGACGTGGCCGCGCGGGAGTACGAGCCGACGCTGGCCGCGGTCACGCTCGCGCTGGTCCGGCGGGACCTGGCCGGCAAGATCCACGCGCTCGTCGGGCTGCTGGGCACGTTCGACGCCGAACCCGAGCACGTCGCGCTCACCGCGCGGCTGCTCGCGATCCGCGACGCGGTGAACCCGCTGGAACTCGCGCGGATGGCGGCCGACCTGGTGGGGGAGACGGTGGAGACGTCGGTGCAGCCGGCCGACGTCGTCCGCTGGAACGCGGGCTGCTTCACCTTGTTCTGCGCGACGTTGCTCGACGTCTTCACCGATTCGCTCGAGCACGGGGCCCTCACGGAAGAGCTGCACCAGCTCGCGCTGGCCCGCCGGCAGCTGCCGGCGCACCCGCAGCTGGCGTGGCAGCGGATCGGGGACTTCCGCAAGGCGCACAACCTCGACCCGGGTGTCGACGGACGGTCGAAAGACGGTCGACGGCGGCAGTGAAGGATGGGTGCTCGCAGGAATTCGGCTCTCGCGCGGCTGACGTCGGGTTCAGCCGGGAACTGCCGCGCGGTGGTGGAGAAAGGGCCTCCGCCGGCGGCGGGGACGTCAGTCCTTACCGCCGACGGGCCTTCGGTGTTTCCCCCAGTTCTCTGGCGGGGCACCGCCGTCACTTCTTGGCGGCGGCGACCTTCTTGCGCGGGGCGCGCTTGCGCGGGGCGGCGGCGGGGGCCTCGGACTCCGCCACCTGGGCCTGCTCGTACGCCGAGATCACCTCGGACGAGAGGCGGCCGCGCTCGGAGACCTCGTAGCCGTTCGCGTTCGCCCAGGCGCGGATCTGCTGGTTGCGCTCGCGGTCGGTGGTGCTCGTCGTGGTCGACTGGCCCGTCGCGACGCGGACCTTGCGGCCGCCGATGCGCCGGCCGGCCGCGATGAAGCGGGCGAGCTCGTCGCGCAGGGCAGCGGCGTTCTCGTCCGAAAGGTCGATTTCATAGGTGACGCCGTCGAGGCCGAACTGAACGGTCTGGGCGGCGGTGCTGCCGTCGATGTCGTCCAGGATCTCGACGAGGACTTTCTGGGCCACGGGAATGCTCCTCAAGCTGGATGTGCGTCCGGGGAACGTGACGTGTGACAAGGTGCACAATGACCGACGTTCTCCCGTGGAGTGTATCCACCCGGCGATCGGTTCGGCAATTTCCCGGGGTTTTTCCCGGTTCGGCGGGCCGGAATGGAGGCGCGCCGAGATCCACTGTGGAGGACTACGGCGTCCCGGAAGGCGCCAAATCCCCTTGGTCCGTCTCCGGTCCTTCCGCTGCGGGATCGACGATGTCCGCGTCCGCGGCCGCGTCCTTCGCCTCCTCGATGTACCGCCGGGACCGGGCGAGTTCCGCTTCGGGATCCTCGCGCTTGTCATTCTCTGTCATTGCGGCTCCTCCGGTCGCTTGATGGACCTGTTGTCCCCGGCTACCCGGCCCGGGGATTCCGGAAACGGCGTGAATCACCGCTCCGGCGCAAAACGAGGCCGGGAAAGAATGCCGCCCGCAGTTGTCGGGCGACGCGGGTGGCCGGTGGCGCACCGCGTCGGTCACCCCAACGAGTGGCCCACCGGGCGCGGTGGTCCGGTCCCGGTCGTGCCGCCCAGCAGGCCGTGGGAGCCGCGTCGGGACCGGTTCCGGGTTCCCCGGCCCGCACTGCGGACACGCCCCGGCAGAACGCCGTTGAACGCCGTTTTGCCCCCGGGAACGCCGAAGGGCCCCGCACCAGGCTGGTGCGGGGCCCTTCGACGAGGAAGCGAGTTACTTCTTCTTGGCAGCCGACGTGCGCTTGGCCGGGGCCTTGGCGGCGGTCGTCTTCTTCGCCGCGGCGGTCTTGGCGGCCGGCTTGGCGGCGGCCTTCGCCCGCGTGGTGGTGGTGGCCTTGGCCGCGGTCGCCTTGGCGGGAGCCTTGGCCGCGGTCTTCGGGGCCGCCTTGGTGGCGGTGGCCTTCGCGGCCGGCTTCGCCGCGGTGGCGCGGGTCCGCGTGGTCGTCGCGCGCGTGGTGGCCGGCTTGGCGGCCGCGGCCCGCGTGGTGCGGGTCGTGGTGGCCTTCGCCGGGGCGGCGGCGGCCTTGGTGGCCGTCGCGCGGGTCGCCGTGGTGGCGGTGGCGCGCTTGACCGGGGTGGCCTTCGGCAGCTTCTTGGAGCCGGAGATGACGTCCTTGAAGGTGGTGCCGGCGCGGAAGGCGGGCACGTTGGTCTTCTTCACGCGCACGGCCTCACCGGTGCGCGGGTTGCGCGCGGTGCGAGCGGCGCGGGCGCGCTTCTCGAAGACACCGAAGCCGGTGATGTTGACCTTTTCGCCCTTGTTGACCGTCCGGATGATGATGTCGACCAGACCGTCAACGGCCTGCGAAGCCACCTTCTTGTCGCCCAGACGCTCCGACAGCGCCTCGATCAGCTGGGCCTTGTTCGTCATTCCAGTCCTCCATAGTGGAACTACTCGTACACGGCCCATCTCGGCCGACACTGCACACGGTATTACCAATACCGCACAAAATCCAACCGGGGGTCGAAATATTTCCTTGTGAGGGCGCTGGTTCCGCCCCTCCGGAGACCCCGGCCGGCGGGGTCCCGAATCGGAAGCCGGACCTCGACCAAGGCCCTGAGCAGGCAAAACCGTGTGCCCGGGCCGTCCACAGTGGTCGTCCATATAGGACCCGGGGCCCGTCGGGAGACTTTTTCCGCGACACGCCGGGAGCGGCCCTCCCGGCGTGTGGTCGATGCCACCCCGGGCCCGATCCCGCGCAGCGGCGGGGGATCGCGGGCCCGCCGGGAGGCCCGGCGAAGGGCCGCCGGGGTGGGATCGCCGTGGGGTCAACGCGGTAACGCGGCGCCCGCCCGGAGCGACCCTCCCGGGGACGCGGCGAGGTCGTTGCGGCGCAACGGCGGCGAACGCCGTGGGGCCGAAAGGATCTTCCCCGTAGGGTGAACTCACTCGTTCGGCCCAGCCACGGGCGCGGCGCGGAAGGCCGTGTTGGGCGCGGGACTGTCGGTCCGGCGAGCTAGTCTGCCGCGGGAGGAAGACCCGGGTGCGACAGGGAGAACCGTGGACCAGGAGACGCTCACCACCGTGGTCGGCCGGGTGGCCGGGACCGAGGACTCGACGCCGCTGCAGTTCCACGTGGCGATCGACCCGGAAGCCTATCTGCAGCTCGACGACGTCGTCGTGACCAGGCGGGAACTCCCCGGTCTCGGCGAAGTCACGTCGTACGGGGTCGTCACGCAGGTGAACGCGCGGCACGAGGGCGCGAGCTTCGGCAGCGACGTCTTCCTGATCTCCGACGGCGTCCTGCCCGCGCAGGTGCAGGAGATCGCCGAGATCGCCACCACCCGCGTCGAGCCGGAGTGCTACGTGCCGCCGCGGCCGGGATCCGTCGTCTCCCGCGCGGTGGGGGAGGATCGCGCGCAGGCGCTGTACTTCGACAACATGACCCGCCAGGTGGCGGTCGGCCTGGGCCGGGACGGCGAACCCGTCTACCTCAACATGGACTTCCTCGACGGCACGCGGGGCGCGCACGTCAGCATCAGCGGCGTCTCCGGCGTGGCCACCAAGACGTCGTTCGCGTTGTTCCTGCTGCACTCGATCTTCCGCGGCGGCGCCCTGTCCAACGCGCACAACGCCAAGGCCCTCGTCTTCTCGGTCAAGGGCGAGGACCTGCTGTTCCTCGACACCCCGAACGTCCGGCTCGACGAGAACCTCAAGGCCGAGTACGCCAAGCTGGGCCTGCCCGCGGAGCCCTTCGCCTCGGTCGGGTTCTACGCGCCGCCGACGCCGTCGGACACCACGGGGAAGCCTTACGTCACCGGGCGGACGTCGGGCGTCGGCGCGTTCTGGTGGACCATCGCGGAGTTCTGCGCGAACGACCTACTGCCCTACGTCTTCGCCGACGCCGAAGACGAGCGCAACCAGTACACGATGGTCATCCACCAGGTCGCGAACCGGTTGCGGCTGGACAGCACCCCGGCGGGGAAGGACGGCGCGGCCACGGTCGACGGCGTCCTGTGCCGCACCTACGCCGAGCTCGTCGACGTCATCTGCGAGCGCGTGACCGACGAGGAAACCCGCGCCGGCTGGGCCGGTGCGGTCACCGGCGCGGGCACGGTCAACGCCTTCATCCGCCGCCTGCGCTCGAGCCAGCGCGCGCTCAGCGGCCTCATCCGCGGCGACCTCGCCGACCACGCCGCCCGCAAGCTGTCCACGGAGAACCAGCAAGTCACGGTCGTGGACATCCACAACCTCGTCGAGCGCGCGCAGCGGTTCGTCGTCGGTGTCACGCTCGCCGCGGAGACCGCGCGCAAGGAGGCGGCCGGCCCCGGCGGGCTGCTGTTCACCATGCTGGACGAGCTGAACAAGTACGCGCCGCGCGAAGGCAGCAGCCCGATCAAGGAGGTGCTGCTGGACATCGCCGAGCGCGGCCGCTCCCTCGGCGTCATCCTCATCGGTGCGCAGCAGACGGCTTCCGAGGTGGAGCGCCGGATCGTCAGCAACAGCTCGGTGCGGATCGTCGGGCGCCTCGACGCCGCCGAGGCCTCGCGCCCGGAGTACGGCTTCCTGCCGCAGAGCCAGCGGGTCCGCGCGACGCTCGCGACACCCGGCACGATGTTCGTGAGCCAGCCGGAGATCCCGGTGCCGATCGCGGTCGGCTTCCCGTTCCCGGCCTGGGCCACGCGGCTTTCCGAGGCCGGGCAGGTGCCGACGACCACGGCGGCGTCGAAGAAGTCCGACCCCTTCGCGGGGCTGCCGACCGGGAGCGCCGACCCGTTCGGCGACGACCCGCCGCCGTTCTGAGCCCGCTGCCCGTCACCTGAACGGAAGGACGAAGGGTGAAGTTCCTGCACACCTCCGACTGGCACGTCGGCAAGACGCTCAAGGGCCGCAACCGCCTGGACGAGCAGCGCGCGGTGCTCGGCGAGATCGTCCGGATCGCGCGGAAAGAGACGTTCGACGCGGTCCTCGTCGCGGGCGACCTGTACGAGACGTCGGCGCCTTCGGCGGCCGCGCAGGAACTCGTGGTGCAGGCGCTGATGGCGCTGCGGGACACCGGCGCCGAGGTCATCGCGATCGCGGGGAACCACGACCACGCCGCGACGTTCGAGGCGTACCGGCCGCTGCTCAGGGCGGCGGGCATCCACCTCACCGGGAACCCGCGCCCGGCCGCGGACGGCGGGGTCGTCTCCTTCGACGCCCGGTCCACCGGCGAACGCGTGAACGTCGCCGTGCTGCCCTTCCTTTCCCAGCGCTACGCGGTCCGCGCCGCCGAGCTGCTCGCCGGGACGCCGGCGGACAACGTCGGCCAGTACGACCAGCGCGTGCGGGACATCCTGGAGCGCCTCAAGTCCGGGTTCACGCCCGGCGCGGTGAACCTCGTCATGGCGCACCTGACGGTGACCGGCGGCGCGATGGGCGGCGGGGAACGCGCGGCGCAGTCCATCTTCGAGTACCACGTGCCGGCCACGGCGTTCGGCGCCGACCCGCACTACGTCGCGCTCGGCCACCTGCACCGGCGCCAGTCGCTGCCCGCCGCGTGCCCGGTGCACTACAGCGGCTCGCCGTTCGCGGTGGACTTCGGCGAGCAGGACAACAAGAGCGTGGTGCTGAGCGTCGAGGTCACGCCTACGACCCCCGCGAAGATCACCGAAATCCCGCTGACCGCGGGGCGGCGGCTGCGGACCGTCCACGGCTCGGTGGCCGAGCTCGTCGGCCGGGCCGAGGAGTTCGGTGAGGACTACCTCCGCGTCTACGTCCGGGAAGCGACCAGGGCCGGGCTGCGCGAAGAGATCCAGGAAGCCCTGCCCAACGCCCTGGAAATCCGCATCGACCCGGAGTTCGCGGCTCCGGTGACGACGTCGGGCGGCGAACGCGCGGTGGCCGACCGGTCACCGGGTGAGCTGTTCGCGTCCTACTGCGAGGAGCGGACGGTGGACGACAAGCGCGTCCAGTCGCTCTTCGCGCGGCTGCACGACGAAGAGACGAGCGGGGTGTGACATGCGGCCTGTGCTGCTGGAGATGACCGGCTTCGCGTCCTTCCGCGACAAGACCGAAGTCAGCTTCGAGGACACGGACTACTTCGCGCTCGTCGGGCCGACGGGCGCGGGCAAGAGCACGGTGATCGACGCGCTCACCTTCGCCCTCTACGGCTCGGTCGCGCGCTGGGACCACGAAGGCCTGGTCGCGCCCGCGCTCGCCCCGACGGTGAACCGCGCGACCGTGCGGCTGGTGTTCGACGCGGGCGGCGCGCGCTACCACGTCGTGCGGGAAGTCCGGCGCAGCGGCGGGAAGAAACCCACGGTCAGCGTCAAGAACGTCCGCCTGGAACGGCTCGCCGACCCCACCGCGCTCGGCGGCGCGGAGGACGACGCCGACCCGGTCGCCGCCGACTCCGAGGTCACCCCGGCCGTCGAACGCCTGCTCGGGTTGACGTTCAAGCACTTCTGCACCTGCGTCGCGCTGCCCCAGGGCGACTTCGCGGAGTTCCTGCACGCCAAGGCCGCCGACCGGCAGAAGATCCTCATCAAGCTGCTGGGCCTGGAGGTCTACGAGCGGATCGGCCGCCGCGCCGGGGTCACGGCCGAGCAGCAGAAGCAGCGCGCCGCCGTCCTCACCGAACAGCTCGGCAGCTACGCCGACGCGACGGAAGAAGCCGTCGAAGAGCTTTCCGCGCGGAGGACTGCGCTCGCCGACCTCGACGCGCGGGTCACCGCGGCGATGCCGGGACTGTCCGACGCCACCCGCGTCCACGACGAAGCCCGGCAGCTGGTCGCGACGGTGACGCGGGAACTGGGCGTCCTCGACGCGCTGGAACGTCCTGAGGGCGTCGAGGATCTCGAGGCCCGGCGCCAGGCCGCGGCGGACGCCGTGACGACGGCGCAAGCGGAGCTGGAGAACACGGAGAAGGCGGACGAAACCGCCCGCGCCGCGCTCGCGGCCGCGCCCGGCCGCGGCGAGCTGGAGCGGATCCGCGCCGCCCGCACCGAGCTCGGCGAGATCGAAAAGGCGCTCCCGCGGCTGGAAGAAGACGCGAAGAAGGCGTCCCAGGCCAAAGACGCCGCCGCTGTTTCGGCGACCGAGGCGGTGTCCGTCGTCGAGGCGGCCCGGAAGAACCGGGACCTCACCGCGCGGGCCGCGGAGGACGCCGCCGCCGAAGCCGCGCGGGCCCGTCAGGACCGTGACCGGCTGGCCGGGCTCCGGCCGCCGGCGGATCTCGGGGACCTGGCGAAGGATTCGGCGCGGGTCGCGAAGCGCACGGCGGACGCCGACGCGCGCCTGCGTGCCGCCGAGGCCACGGACGCCGAAGCCCGCAAGGCGCTGGCTGCCCAGCCGGACGTCGCGCCGCTCGCTTCGGCCCGGTCCGACGCCCGCACCCTCTACACGTTGTGCGACGCGCAACGGAAGGCCGCACCCGAACAGGCCGCCCGCCGCAAGGAACTCGAAACCGCGCGAACCGCGTTCAAGAGCGCCGACGCCGAACTCACGGCGGCGAAGACCGCGCTGGCCGACGCCGAACGGACCGGCCAGGCCCTGGTGCTGCGGGCGGGCCTGGCCGTCGGGCACGCGTGCCCGGTGTGCGAGCAGGAAGTCACGGCGCTGCCCGATGCCGTCGGGCACGCCCACCTCGCCGAGGCCCGCGAACGCGTCGAGCGCGCCGAACGCGAGCGCGCGACGGCCGAGACCGCGGTGCGCAAGCTGGAGCGGGCCGCCGATCGCGACGCCGACTCCGCCGCGTCCGCGGCCGCGCAGGCGGAAGAACTGCGCGTGGTCCTCGCCGAGGTCGACGGGCCGCCGGAGTCGGCGGTGCTGCGGCGCCCGGTCGAGGCGTCCTTCACCGAACAGGACTTCGCGGACCTCGTCGCCGCCGTGCGTGAACGCGGCGAATGGCTGTCCACGACGATCGACGGCCGGTCCCGGATCGCCGAAGCGGCGCGTGCCGCGGACACCGAACTGGCGGCGGCTCGCGCCGAGCGCACCGCGGCGCAGCACGACGCCGACGTCGTGGCGAAGTCCTTCGCGGCGGCGCGGGAGGCGTTGCGCGCGGCGCGGGATCCGCTGGTGGAGCTGGGCGCGCCCGCGATCGACGGCGACGACGTCCCGGCGGGCTGGCGGCTCCTCACGACGTGGGCCGCTTCGGCGCTGGAAGAACGACGGACGACGCTGGCCTCCCTCGAAGCGGCCGCCGAAGCCGCGGGCAAGGAAGCCGTCGTCGCGGCGGACGACTTCAAGGCCGCCGAGCGCGACGCCGAGCAGCGGCGCACGCGGGCCGTCGACGCGGGACTGGCCGAGCAGGCGGCGGGCACCCGGCTCGAAACCGCCCGGCGCCGTCGCGGCGAACTGGCCGAGACGCTCGCCGGAGCGCCGTCGGCCGAAGTCGTCGCCGAGCAGCTCGCGCGCGTCGCCGAACTCGAGCAGGCCGCGAAGGCCGCGGACGCCGAGCTGCGAAAGGCGCGCGCCGCCGCGAAGGAGGCAGCCGACCGGCAGGCGAGCGTCGCGAAGGAAACGGACGCCGCGCGGCAGCGGCTGTCCCAGGCGCGCGACCCGCTGGTCGGACTCGGTGCGCCGCCGATCGACGGCGACAGCCTCCTCGGCGCCTGGGCCGCGTTGACCGATTGGGCGGCTGGGCAGGCGAAAGAGCGTCGCGAGCGGCTGGCCGTCGCGACGACTGCCGAGGCTGAAGCCGCCGAAGCGTTGCGAGCGGCCGAGCGCGCCGTGGTGGAGGACGTGACCGCGCTCGGCGTCGAACTGCCGGAGGGGCCGGTGCGGGACCGCGTGCCGGTGGCCCTCGCGACCGCCCGGGCACGAGCCGAAGCCGACCACACGGAGATGAAGCGGCGCGTGGCGCGCGTGGCCGGGCTGCACGGCGACATCGCGGCCGCCGAGTCCGAAGCGCAGGTCGCGCGGCTGCTCGCGGATCTGCTGCGCTCGGACAAGTTCCCGCGCTGGCTGATCGCCGGGGCGCTCGACACGCTCGTCGCCGAGGCGTCCGCGTCCCTGCTCGAACTGTCCGGCGGCCAGTTCGAACTGACCCACGACAAGGGCGACTTCCTGGTGGTGGACCACAACGAGGCCGACGCCCGCCGCCCGGTGAAGACGCTGTCGGGCGGGGAGACGTTCCAGGCGTCGCTTTCGCTCGCCCTGGCGCTTTCGTCCCAGCTCGGCGCGATGGCCGCGGAGGGCGCGACCAAGCTCGAGTCGATCTTCCTCGACGAAGGGTTCGGCACCCTCGACGAGGCGACCCTCGACGTCGTGGCGTCCACTTTGGAGAACCTCGCCGCCACCGGCTCCCGGATGGTCGGGGTGATCACGCACGTGCCGGCGCTCGCCGAGCGCGTGCCGGTGCGCTTCCTGGTCACGCGCGACGGCACCGGCTCGCACATCAGCAGGGAGGGCGCATGACGGCGGTCGCCGGGATGAACTTCAGCATCGACAGCTGGGACCCGGGCTACGGCAGCTCGATGGAGGCCGAAGAGCTCGCCAGGTCGGGCGCGGAGGTCGAGCTGGACGTCGAGGTCCCGGCGGCCGAGTGGGCGCCGATCGACCCGTCGCCGGTTTCCGCGCCGGAGGCCGTGTTGTTCGTCGACGGCGTCCGGCGGATCGACGCCCGCGTCTGGATCGACGACCCGGACGGGACGAACTCGGCGTCGATCGGGCTGTGCGCGTCGTACGCGGCGGGCGTCGTGTGCTGCTGCGAGGGACGGGCGCACGTGGTCGGGACCGACGTGCGGCGCGGGCTGTTCACGGTCGCCCCGGAGGCGGCCGACATCCCGACGTCGGCCGGGACGTACCAGGCGTTCCGGGCCGCGGCCAAGGAGGACAAGCCGCTGCCCGTGGTGCTTTCGACGGCCCTGCAGGACCAGCTGGCGGAAACCGAGCTCGACACGGCGATCGCGGCCCGCACGGCGATCGCCGGGCACGTCGGCCGCGACCTGCTGGTGGTGGACGGCCCGTTGCGCGGCCGGGCCCACCTCGAGCGGGCGGTCGGGTTCATCAAGAGCCACCAGACGACGTACCTGCCGGGCGAGCTCAACGCGATGGTCGGCCGGCTCGGCCCGCACCAGCGCACGCCGGTGTTCCTGATGGGGACGACGTGGGTCCGGCACTCGTGGTACCTGCGGCTGCCGTCGACGGGCGGCCCACCGTGGTCGGGCGTGGTGCGCGTGGAGGCGGCATCGCACCTGGACCGCGACGAGGTGGCCGGCCTGGCGAACCTGACCCAGTCGGTACTGGGCCGGTTCGCGTCGGTGCCGTACAAGGACTCGCGGGCACCGCAGAACCTGTATCCGATCGCGGGCCTGGAGCGCGACCTGCGGCACCGGCTGGGGGATCAGCAGTTCGTGTACCGGGCTTTGCGCCTGGCCGCGGCCCGGTGACGTGGCAAGGCGGAGCCGGGGACCGCACCGGGCGCACACCGTCCGCGAGCAGGAGGGGCACGTCGATCTTTCCGGCTGGCCGGCCGCCGCGCTGAGACCGGCCCGGGGCGCGGGTGCGCGCCCCGGGCCGGCACCGCCCTCTGGGGTGGGCGGTCCCCGGGGCGGTGGCCTGGGGGCCCGCGCCCGCCCCGGGGTGTCCTTTGTGGAGGGAGCCGGCCGCGGCCGTTCAAGGTGGTGAACGGCGCGGCGGCGTTAGGCCGATCAGTGCTTTCTCGCCGCGGCCCGGCCCCTCCCGTGGGCGCTCCTTCCACGCTTGAGCCGGGGAAACGGTTGAGCCCTCGTTCTGTTCATGTACATGAACAACTATCGAGTCTATGTTTCTCGGTCACGTATGGGTTAGCTTGTCCGCCGTTGATCCCGTTCAGTGGCGAGGGAGACTGCGATGCGCAACGGCCGGCTGGTTCTTGCCGCGGTTCTGGGGTTGTCGCTGGCCGTGCCGGCGACGGCGGTGGCGGACGCGCAACCGTGGCGCAACGGCCGCCAGTCGCCCGAGCAGCGGGCCGCCGAGCTCGTCGCCGCGATGACCCTCGACGAGAAGATCTCCCAGCTGCACCTGCAGCCCGACGCCGAGCACCAGCGGTTCGTGCCGCCCATCCCGCGCCTCGGCGTCCCCGGCTTCCGGATCGCCAACGGCCCGGCCGGCATGGGCCCGGCCGACGACAAGCCGCAGAAGCCGGCGACCGCGCTGCCCGCCACGATGGCCCTGGCGTCGACGTTCGACACCGGGCTCGCGCGCCAGTACGGCCGCCTGATCGGCGACGAAACCCGCGCGCTCGCCCACAACGTGTCCGAGGGCCCCGACATCAACATCGCCCGCGTGCCGCGCAACGGCCGGACGTTCGAGGGCATGGGGGAGGACCCGGTGCTCGCCGGCGCCCTGGGCGCCGCCGACATCCGCGGCATCCAGGAGAACGGCACCATCGCCGAGGTCAAGCACTACGCGGCGAACAACCAGGAGACCCAGCGCCAGAGCATCGACGAGCACATCGACGAGCGCACCCTCAACGAGATCTACCTGCCGCACTTCGAGCAGGCGGTGACCGAAGGCCACGCCGGCTCGGTGATGTGCGCCTACCCGAAGATCAACGGCGTCTTCACGTGCGAGAACCCGGCGCTGCTGCAGGGCAAGCTGCGCGACGACTGGGGGTTCAAGGGGTTCGTGCAGTCCGACTGGGGTGCCGCGCACAGCACGGTCGGGTCGGCGAACGCGGGCATGAACCTCGAGATGATCGACGGCACCTGGTACGGCGACAAGCTGAAGCAGGCGGTGCTCGCCGGGCAGGTCAGCGAACAGCGCGTCGACCAGCTGCTGATCCCGCGGTTCCGCACGATGTTCGCGTTCGGGCAGTTCGACCACCCGCCGACGCCGGCGCCCCTGCCGACCGCGCAGCACGACGCCGCGGCGAAGCAGTTCGCCGAACGCGGCATGGTCCTGTTGCGCAACGACCACGCCCAGCTCCCGCTCGACGACCGCGCGGTGAAGTCGATCGCGCTGATCGGGCCGTTCGCGACCAAGGCCAAGACCGGCGGCGGGGGCAGCTCGGCCGTCATCCCGACGTCCACAGTGGACCCGTTGCCGGGGCTGCGGGCCCGGGTCCCCGGGGCCGCGGTGACGCTCGACGACGGCAGCGACCCCGCCCGCGCGGCCGCCCTGGCCGCCGGTTCCCAGGTCGCGGTCGTGATGGTCGGCGACACCGAAGCCGAGGGCAAGGACCGGGCGAGCCTGGCGCTGGACGGCACCCAGGACGCGCTGGTGTCCGCTGTCGCCGCGGCGAACCCGCACACCGTGGTCGTGGTGAAGAGCGGAGGGCCGGTGCTCATGCCGTGGGCCGCTTCGGTGCCCGCGATCCTGCAGGCCTGGTACCCGGGCCAGCAGGACGGCGCCGCCGTGGCGGGCGTGCTCTTCGGCGACGTCAACCCGTCGGCGAAGCTGCCGATCACGTTCCCGGCGGCCGACGCGGACACCCCGGCGAACACCACGGCGCAGTTCCCCGGCGTCAACGGCGTCGCGACGTACTCGGAAGGCCTGCAGGTCGGCTACCGCTGGTTCGACGCGCAGGGCAAGACGCCGCTGTTCCCGTTCGGCTACGGCCTGTCGTACACGACGTTCGCCTTCTCCGGCCTGTCGGTGCGGAACACCGGCGACGGCGCGACGGCGACGTTCACGGTGCGGAACACCGGGCACCGCGCGGGCGCCGAGGTCGCGCAGCTGTACCTGGGCTTCCCGGCGGCGGCGGGCGAACCGCCGAGGCAGCTGAAGGGCTTCTCGCGCGTCGAGCTGGCGCCGGGCCAGTCCCAGCGCGTGACGATCCGGCTGGACGCGCGCGACTTCTCGACGTGGGACGCCGCCAGCCACGCGTGGCGTCCGGTGAAGGGCGGCTTCACGGTCCAGGTGGGCGACTCGTCCCGCTCGCTGCCGCTGCAGGCGCCGCTGAAGCGCTGACCCGTCAGGCCTTGCAGCCCGGGGCGAGCGCGGCGGCCGTCATCAGCTCCCGGGACGCGATCATCGGGGCGACCGGGTCGTACATGCCGTCGACGTCCTGCTGGGCCTGCTGCAGGGCCTTCATCGCCGGGTCCTGCGAGGCGGCGTCACCCGGCTTCGCACCGTCGAGTGCCGTCTTCGCGTCGCGGGCGCGGTCCCGGGCCGTCGTGTACTTCGTGACGAAGCCCTGCCGGACCGTTTCGGCGAGCGGGACCGGCGCCGGCGGCAGCGCCGTCAGCTTGTCGACCACTTCTCCCGTGCGGTCCGCGATCCCGCCCAGCTCTTCGCTGAGCGCTCGCTGCGCTTCCTCGACCGTGCCCGGTTCGGGCGAACCCGGGACGGCTTCGTCGTTGGTGCGCTCGCGGTAGCCGTGGATCGCCGAGCAGAAGCCGTCCATCCAGTCCCGCGTCGCCGGGTCGACGCTCGGCGGTGCCGGCAGCGTGCTCGGCGCCGTCACGGTCACGGTCGGCGCGGTCGGGGTGGGTCCCGAGCACGCGCTCAGCAGCAGTCCGGCGCCCAGCAGTCCCGCGGCGATCTTCATCGGTCCCCCTCGCGGTGTTCCTCGGCGGATACACGCGCGAAGCGGCCGGGCGGTTGCATCAGGCGGCGGCGAGCGTCCCGCCCAGCGCGAGCCGGCCGTCGTCGGTCAGTTCCGCGCGCGTCCACTGCCCGATCGCCCGCACCGGTCCTCGCGCCGGCCGGATCAGCCCGGCCCGCGCCAGCTCGTGCGCCGTCGCCTGGTCGCAGCACGGCAGCCCGTCGACCCGCAGGTCCGGCTCGCAGCTGCAGGTCAGCTCGGCCCGCCCGGCGTCGACGGCCCGGAGCATCGCCAGTGCCCTTCGGTTCAGCATGGTCGGTCCCCCTCTTCGGTGCTGTCCCTGAAGAGACGTGACCGCGGTCACCGAATACGCAGGTTTCGCGAGGTTCCCCCGAACGGTGCACGATGACCGCATGACGCACTCGATCGGCGACCCGGCTGTGCGCGCGTTCGTCGACGCGCTGAACGCGGGCGACCGCACGGCGTTCCGGGCCGCGCTGACCCCGGACGCGACCATGTCCGACGACGGCACGGACCGCGACCTCGCGGAATGGACGGAGAAGGAGATCTTCTCCAGTCAGGGCCACCTCGAGGTCGAAACCGCGGAAGACGAGGGGAGGCGGTTCGTCGCGAACTACTCGAACTCGACGTGGGGCGCGATGCGGACGCGGTGGGCGTTCACGGTTCGCGACGGCAAGGTGGCGCGCTTCGAAACCGGCCAAGCCTGACAACGGGTGTGACTCCTGGGGCGGGAGTTACAGGCGTTCCTGCAACGCGTCCGCCGCCGCGAGGAGGTCCGCGGCCCAGCGCGCGCCGGGCTTGCGGCCGATCCGCTCGATCGGGCCGGACACCGAAACCGCCGCGACGACCGTGCCCGCGGAGTCGCGGACCGGCGCCGAAATGCTGGCCACACCCGGCTCGCGCTCGGCGACGCTCTGCGCCCAGCCGCGGCGCCGGACCTCCAGCAGCGTGCGCTCGCCGAAGACCGCGTCGGCCAGGATCGTGCGCTGCGTGTGCGGGTCCGCCCACGCCGCCAGCACCTTCGCGCCCGAGCCCGCCGTCATCGGCAGCCGGGAGCCCACCGGGACGGTGTCCCGCAGCCCGGACGGCGGTTCCGCGGTGGCGACGCACACGCGCTGGACACCGTCGCGCCGGTACAGCTGCACGCTTTCGCCCGTGACGTCCCGCAGCTTCGGCAGCACCACGCCCGCCGCGTCGAGCAGCGGGTCGGTCGAGCCGCCCGCCAGTTCGGCCAGTGCCGTACCGGGACGCCAGCGGCCGTCCGGACCGCGGCGCAGCAGCCGGTGCACCTCGAGGCCGACCGCGAGCCGGTGCGCGGTGGCCCGGGGCAGGCCCGTCCGCGTGCACAGTTCCGCGAGGCCGCAGGGGTCGTCCGCGACCGCCTGCAGGACGGCCACTGCTTTGTCCAGTACTCCGATACCGCTATGCTGTCCCACGACCCGATACTAGCGTCCCGCACTTTGGGAAGTCCAGCATCTGGGAAAACCCTGAACTCGAGCTGCGCTCCTCCTTCGCGGCTCGCATCCGTTCCGCAGGTGCGCGCCCGAGTTCCGACGTCGAACCGTGGAAGGAGCCGGAGATGACCAGCCCGACCGGCAAGGCCCGCACGCTGGCGGAGAAGGTGTGGGAAAGCCACCTCGTGCGCCGAGGTGAAGGCGCCGAGCCGGACCTGCTCTACATCGACCTCCACCTGCTGCACGAAGTGACCAGCCCGCAGGCCTTCGACGGCCTCCGCCTGGCCGGGCGGCCGGTGCGCCGCCCCGACCTCACCATCGCGACCGAGGACCACAACGTCCCGACCGTCGACATCGAGCTCCCCATCGCCGATCCGGTCTCGCGCACCCAGGTCGACACCCTTCGCCGCAACTGCAAGGAGTTCGGGGTCCGGCTGCACCCGATGGGTGACGCCGAGCAGGGCATCGTGCACGTCATCGGCCCGCAGCTCGGCCTGACGCAGCCCGGGATGACCGTGGTCTGCGGTGACAGCCACACCTCCACGCACGGCGCGTTCGGCGCCATCGCCTTCGGCATCGGCACGTCCGAGGTCGAGCACGTGCTCGCCACGCAGACGCTGCCGCTGCGTCCGTTCAAGACGATGGCGATCACGGTCGACGGCGAGCTGCGCCCCGGCGTCACGGCGAAGGACATCATCCTCGCGGTGATCGCCAAGATCGGCACCGGCGGCGGGCAGGGCTACGTCCTGGAGTACCGCGGCTCGGCCATCGAAGCGCTCTCGATGGAGGCGCGGATGACCGTGTGCAACATGTCGATCGAGGCCGGCGCCCGCGCCGGGATGATCGCCCCGGACGAGACGACCTTCGCGTACCTGAAGGGCCGCCCGCACGCGCCGCAGGGCGCCGACTGGGACGCGGCGCTCGAGAACTGGCGGCAGCTGCGCACCGACGAAGGTGCCGAGTTCGACGCCGAGGTGCACCTCGACGCGGGCGAGCTGACGCCGTTCGTGACCTGGGGCACCAACCCCGGCCAGGGGCTCCCGCTGGGTGCCGACGTGCCCGACCCGGAGCTGATCCCGGACGAGAACGACCGCATCGCCGCTGAAAAAGCCCTGTCCTATATGGACTTGAAGCCGGGCACGCCGCTGCGCGAGATCGCCGTGGACACCGTCTTCCTCGGCTCCTGCACCAACGGCCGGATCGAGGACCTGCGCGCCGCGGCCGAGGTGCTGCGCGGTCGGAAAGTGGCGGACTCCGTCCGGATGCTGGTGGTTCCCGGCTCCATGCGGGTCCGCAAGGCCGCCGAGGCCGAAGGGCTCGACGAGGTCTTCACCGCGGCCGGCGCCGAGTGGCGCCAGGCCGGCTGCTCGATGTGCCTGGGCATGAACCCGGACCAGCTGAAGCCGGGCGAGCGCAGCGCGTCGACGTCGAACCGCAACTTCGAGGGCCGGCAGGGCAAGGGCGGCCGGACGCACCTGGTCTCGCCGCTCGTGGCCGCCGCCACGGCCGTGCGGGGCACGCTGTCGTCGCCGGAAGACCTGCAGACCGCCGCCCGCTGACCCACCCCGAGGAGCTCCCACCATGGAACCGTTCACCCAGCACACCGGCGTCGGCGTCCCGCTGCGCCGGTCCAACGTGGACACCGACCAGATCATCCCGGCGGTCTACCTCAAGCGGGTGACCCGGACCGGGTTCGAGGACGGGCTGTTCGCCGCCTGGCGCGGTGACCAGGACTTCATCCTCAATCAGGAACCGTTCAAGAGTGGCAGCGTGCTGGTCGCGGGCCCGGACTTCGGCACCGGGTCGTCGCGCGAGCACGCCGTCTGGGCCCTGATGGACTACGGCTTCCGGGCCGTCATCTCCGCCCGGTTCGCCGACATCTTCCGCGGCAACTCCGGCAAGGGCGGCCTGGTGGCCGCGCAGTGCGAGCAGCACGACGTCGAACTGCTCTGGAAGCTGCTCGAGAACGAGCCCGGCACCGAGGTCACGGTCGACCTCGAGACCAAGACCGTGCGGGCCAAGGACTTCACCGCGCCCTTCCAGATCGACGACTACGTCCGCTGGCGGCTGCTGGAAGGCCTCGACGACATCGCTCTCACGTTGCGCCATGCCGGTGAGATCGACAGCTTCGAGTCGGGCCGCCCGTCCTGGAAGCCGACGACCACGCCGATCGCCGCTTCGTAGCGTTTTCGAGGGCGGAATCCCTTGCGGTGCCGGGGATTCCGCCCCTCGTGCGGCCGGCTGCGACACCACGCCGAACGGCCCTCGCGGGATCTCCCGCGAGGCGGAACCCGTCCCGGGGCAAGGGAAAGATTCCGCGTGCCGTTTGGAATTTGTGCTGCCTTGGTAATACCGTGTCGCTAGTCGGCCCTGCGCGGCCGTGGACGAGCACTTCCTTCTTGGAGGACTGGAATGGCCAACAAGGCCCAGCTGATCGAGGCGCTGACGGAGCGCCTGGGCGACAAGAAGGCCGCTTCCGAGGCGGTCGACGGTCTGGTCGACATCATCATCCGGACGGTCAACAAGGGCGAAAAGGTCAACATCACCGGCTTCGGGGTGTTCGAGAAGCGTGCTCGTGCGGCCCGCACCGCGCGCAACCCGCGCACCGGTGAGGCCGTGCGCGTGAAGAAGACGAACGTGCCCGCGTTCCGCGCCGGCACCACGTTCAAGGACGTCATCTCCGGCGCGAAGAAGCTGCCGAAGGCCACCCCGGTCCGCCGCGCGGCGGCGGGCACCCGCACCGCGGCGGCGACGACCTCCCGGACGGTCGCGGCCAAGCCGGCCACCACGCGGTCGACGACCACGCGCACCCGCACAACGGCGGCAAAGCCGGCGACGACAACCCGCGCGACGGCGACGAAGGCGGCGACGACAACCCGCGCGACGGCGACGAAGGCGGCCGCGGCGAAGCCGGCGACGACGCGGGCCAAGCCGGCCCCGAAGGCAGCGGCCCCGAGGGCTGCGGCGGCTCCGAAGGCGGCCGCGGCCAAGACGACGGCCGCGAAGCCCGCGGCGGCGAAGACGACCGCGGCGAAGACCACGACCCGGGCGACGACATCGCGGGCCAAGGCGGCCCCGAAGACCGCGGCCGCCAAGACCCCGGCCAAGCGCACGACGGCGGCGAAGAAGAGCTGACCACCCGAAACTGTCGGACCCCTGCGGTAACGTGAAATCAGGGGGACCCCCAGGGGGTGACCTCTGCTGGGCTTTCGGCGGGGCCTCGCGCAGACGTGCGCGGGGCCCCGCTGTGCATTCCGGGCCGGTGCGGCGGAAGCGTGTGAAGGTGACTCACGTTCCGGGGTAGCACGATCAGCTCGCGCTCAAGCAAGTCGGCTGGAGTGCCCAGGGCGGTCGGCCTTGCGGACCATGTGGTCGCCCGCGTGCTCAGCAAAAGTCGGCTCGCGTGGTCGGTCAGTCCCCGGGCCCGGCCGACTCTCCAGACGTGCCAACCGACTTCTCCCGGCGACCGATCCGCTACACGGGCGGGCGCGACCGACGGGGGAGCGTGCCGACCGACCGTTCGGGCGTGCCCACTCGGTGTTACCCACTGCCAAGATCCACAGTCCGAACGGGACTCGGGCACCACTCGCTCGGAGCAGACCGCCGTCGCGGGACCGGTTCCGCCCAATTTCGCAAAGTTGCTTGAGCGCCCGGCCGAGTGATGCCACGCTGCCACCTCGGGGCCCGCGTCCGGCGGTGCCCGCCCGCACGCGAGGCGAACCCTGGGGGCGACCACCATCGACATCCGGCTGCTCGGCCCGTTCCAGGCGCTCGTCGGCGGTTCGCCGGTCGTGCTGACCAGTTCCCGGCAGCGGGCGCTGCTCGCGACACTGGCGTTGTCCGCGGGCCGGCTCGTGTCGATCGACGCCCTCGCCCGCGGGGTGTGGGGCGAAGATCCGCCCGCGCACATCCGCGGCAGCCTCCAGACCTACGTGATGCGCCTGCGCCGGCTCTGCGGCGAGGAAACCGTCGTCACCGAACCGGACGGGTACCGGCTGGTCGTCGACCCGTCCCGGGTGGACGCCCTCCGCTTCCTCCGCACCCTCGACCAAGCCGCCGCCGCGACGGAACCCGCGCGCCGCCGCGGCCTGCTCACCGCCGCGCTCGCCACCTGGGGCGGCTCGCCCCTGGAAGGCGTCGGCTCGCCCGCGCTGGCCGCCGAGTGGGGGCCGCTGCTGACCGAGCGGTACCTCTTCGCCGTCGAACAGCGCATCGACCTCGACGCCGGGCTCGTCCCCGACGCCCGGCTCGTCGCCGAGCTCACCGACCTCGTCGCCCAGCACCCGCTGCGGGAATCGTTGTGGGAACGGCTGGTGCGCGTCCTCGCCCGCTCCGGGCGCCGCGCCGAAGCGCTGTCCCGCTACGCCGGTCTTCGCGCGCTGCTGGCCGACGAGCTGGGCGTCGAGCCGGGGGAGGACCTGCGCCGCCTGCACGCCGAACTGCTCGCCGCCGACGCCGGGCCGGCCGTCCACACCGTCCCGCGGCAGCTGCCCTTCGACGTCGCCGGCTTCACCGGGCGCGGCCCCGAGCTCGCCGAACTCGACCGCCTGCCGCCGGGTGGCGCGTCCGGCATCGTCGTCATCGAAGGCACCGCGGGTGTCGGGAAGACGTCGCTGGCCGTGCACTGGTCGCACCGCGTCCGCGACCGCTTCCCCGGCGGCCAGCTGTTCCTCGACCTGCGCGGGCACTCGGCGGACACGCCCGTCGCCCCGGACGCCGCGCTCGCCGGGTTCCTGCGCGCCCTCGGCGTCCCGGCCGAGACCGTGCCTTCCACAGTGGAGGAACGCTCCGCGCTCCTGCGCAGCCGCCTGGCCGGCAGCCGCACGCTCATGCTGCTCGACAACGCCCGCGACGCCGACCAGGTCCGGCCGCTGCTGCCCGGCACCGGCAACCTCGTCGTCGTGACCAGCCGCAACCAGCTGCGCGGCCTCGTCGCGCGCGACGGCGCCCGCCGGATCGCCCTGCGCTCCTTCGACGACCGGGACGCGGCCGCGCTGCTCGCCGGCAGCGTCGGACCGCAGCGGCTCGCCGCCGAACCCGCCGCGGTCGCCGAGCTCGTCCAGCTCTGCGGCCGTCTCCCGCTGGCGCTGGCGCTGGCGGGCGAACGCGCGTCGCGCTTTTCGGGCGTCTCGCTCGCGGGGATCGTCGAGGAACTGCGCGACCAGCGGCTGCGGCTCGACACCCTGCGCGACCCGCAGGACGCCGGGACCGACCTGCGGGCGGCGTTCTCGTGGTCGTACAAGGCGTTGCGCCCGGCGGCCGCGCGGTTCTTCCGGCTGCTGGGCCTGCATCCCGGCCACGGCTTCAGCCTGTCGTCGGCCGCCGCGCTGGCCGGGACCGACCTGCGGGAGGCGCGGGAGCTGGCCGATCAGCTCGCCGCCGCGCACCTGCTCAACCAGCCCAGCACGGATCGCTACCAGTTCCACGACCTGTTGCGCGTCTACGCGGCCGAGCTCGTCGAAACCGAGTCCGCCGCGGACGAACGCGTGGCCGCGCTGCGGCGGCTCCTCGACTGGTACCTGGCAAGCGTCGCCGAAGCGACCACGCTCGTCCGGCCCGACCTGCTCACCGACGACCTCACCCTCGACCCCGCGCCGGTGCCCGCCGTGCCGTTCACCCAGCACGAGCAGGCGATCGCCTGGTACACGACGGAACGCACGGCCCTCACGGCGCTCGTCGGCGTCGCCGCCGACAACGGCTTCACCGCCCACTCGTGGAAGCTCGCGTGGCTGCTTCGCGGGTTTTTCGCCGAACGCCACGACCGCGACGACTGGATCACGACGGCGCGCACGGCCGTCACGGCGACCCGGGAAGCCGGCGACAGCACCGGTCTCCAGTACAGCGCGAACAACCTCGGCTCGGCCTACCTGCGCACCCTCCAGCCCGACAAGGCACTCGAAGCACTGGAGGAGGCGCGTGCCGCGTCCGAGTCCGGCGCCGGGAGCGCCCTGACGGTGGCGATCCTGTCCAACCTCTCGGGCGCGTACTACGTCCAAGCCGAGTACGCGAAAGCCGAGCGCCACGCGCTGAAAGCAGTCGGCATCGCCCGCGACCAAGGCCAGCGGACGTTCGTCCCGCACGCACTCCTCAACGTCAGCGCCAGCCGCATCGGCCTGCGCGACTACGACAACGCCGCCGAAGCGGCCCAGGCCGCACACGAAGCCTTCGCCGAACTCGGCGACCGCTACCACGCGGCGCTGGCGCTGGGAAACGTCGCCGAAGCGCTCGAAGGAGCCGGCCGCTACGACGAAGCGGAGAAGTCGGGACTGGAAGCACTGGCCGAGCTGAAGGAACTGAACGCGGAATACGGCACGATCGACGTCCGCATCACGCTCGGCCGGCTCAAGCTGCGCACGGGCCGGAACGAAGAGGCACGAGGGCACTGGGCCGAGGCGCTGACGGTCTGCCGGCGCCTCGGCGATCCCCGCATCCCGGAGATCCGCACCCTGCTGGCGACAGTGCCGTCGGGCGGGCCCCAGACCCGGGATGCGCCGTACCCCTAGCCCGGCGCAGCCCAGCGGGACCCGGAGCCAGTACACCAAGATCGACTGTCACGGCACTGTCTTCTGCCGGTGGCGTGCGCACACGGGCAGGTCGTCGCGCTGGCAGCCTCGCGCTGGTGGATTGCCGCGGTAGCTGGCTCGTGCTGCGTGGCGGTCGCGGTGTCAGGCTGTCGCCCACGGCAGGTGGTCGCGCTGGCAGATCGCGCAGTGGCGGACTTGCCGCTGAAGCTGGCTGGCCCGCGCTGCCTGGTGGTCGCGCTGACAGGCCGTCGCCCACGGCCAGGCCGTCGCGCTGGCTGGCAGACCCCCGCGCTGGCAGACCCCCGCCCTCCCTGGGGGGCGTGCCCTTGTCCAGCGTATCGGGGGCCGCCGACGAAAAGCCGGGGAAAGCCCGCAGCCGCGGCCGATTGCCCACATCACGGACGGCTTGTGGACAAGCGCTCAGCGGTGGCTGGGCGAGGGTGTCGGCAGCGCGCTCGGGTAGTAGTCCGCCGCCAGCAGGACCGGGCCCTCGTCCGTGGTCGGGGCGCGGAACGACAGCACCCAGAACGAGCCCTTCTTGCTCGGCACCACGCCGCCTCGGGCGGCGGCCAGCTCGACGCCGTCGCGGTCCGCCAGTGCGCTGACCAGGTCCGGGATCACGCCGCCCTGGCTGCACACCACCGGGGTGCCGCCGTCGCCGGCCACCGCCAGCAGCCGCGCGACGCCCAGCACCGGGTCCGGCCAGTAGCCCTCCTCCGACAACAGCGGCTCGTGCCGCACGTCGGCCCCCAGGTCCTCCGCGACCCCGCCCACCGTCTGCACGCACCGCAGCCGCGGCGCCGACAGCACGCGGTCCGGCCCGAACAGCGCCAGCACTCGCCGCAGCGCCGACGCCTGCCGTTGTCCGGCGTCCGACAACGGCCTCAGGTCGTCGTCGCCGGACCAGTCGTCGCGCTTGCCCGCCTTCGCGTGCCGCACCAGGACGACCGTCGTGACGTCGACCGGCAGCTCGCAAAAAGACCGCAGCACCCGCACGTCTTCCGGGCGCGTCAGCAGCTTCTCCGCCGCCGTCGGGGCGAGCCAGCGCAACTCGTCGACCTCGTGGTTGACCTCGAACTCGCCGGAAACGGCTTCGGCGCTGAAGTAGTCGACCTTCTTCGGGACAGTGCCGGACCCGTTGCGCGTGGGCACCGAATACTCCGTCCGGGTCAGGTAGCGGCCCAGGATCCCGTCGAACCCGGTCTCCTCCCGCACTTCGCGGACGGCGGCCTCGGCGATCGTCTCGCCGGGGTCGAGCTTTCCCTTCGGCAACGACCAGTCGTCGTACCGCGGGCGGTGCACCAGGGCGACTTCCGTCTCCCGCCCGGCGGCGCGCCACAGCACCGCGCCGGCCGCCCGTACCTCCTGGGTCATCCGGCGGCCCCGTGCAGCTTCGCGAGTTCCAGCTGGTGGTCGCGGACGCGCGAGCCTTCCGCCGGGAACGGCGACCACTCGCCGCTGGCGGTCAGCACCCAGCACCGCGTCTCGGGGTCGAGCGCCGAGTCGAAGATGTCGTCGAGCTGCCGCGTCAGCTTCGGGTCCTTGACGCGCACCAGCGCCTCGATCCGCCGGTCCAGGTTGCGGTGCATCATGTCCGCGCTGCCGATCCAGTGCGTCCCGCCTGCCCGGAAGTGGAAGACCCGCGAGTGCTCCAGGAACCGGCCGAGGATCGACCGGACGTGGATGTTTTCCGACAACCCCTCGACGCCCGGCTTCAGCGCGCAGATCCCGCGGACGACGATGTCGACCGGCACCCCGGCCTGCGACGCGTGGTACAGCGCGTCGATCACCTGCTCGTCGACCAGCGAGTTGCACTTGATCCGGATCCCGGCCCGCTGCCCGGCCCGCGCCAGCTCGATCTCCTCGCCGATCGCGCGCACGATGCCGCGGCGGATGCCGTGCGGCGACGTCAGGATCGTCCGGTAGGTGTCCTGCCGCGAGTAGCCGGTCAGCACGTTGAACAGGTCCGTGATGTCCGCGCCGATGCTCGGGTCGGCCGTGAGCAGGCCGAGGTCCTCGTACAGCCGCGCGGTCTTCGGGTTGTAGTTGCCGGTGCCGATGTGGCAGTAGCGGCGGATGGTCGAGCCCTCCTGGCGCACCACCATCGACACCTTGCAGTGCGTCTTCAGCCCGACCAGGCCGTACACGACGTGCACGCCCGCGCGCTCCAGCGTGCGCGCCCAGGTGATGTTCGCCTGCTCGTCGAACCGCGCCTTGATCTCTACCAGCGCGACGACCTGCTTGCCCGCCTCGGCGGCGTCGATCAGCGCGTCGACGATCGGCGAGTCGCCCGACGTCCGGTACAGCGTCTGCTTGATCGCGAGGACCTTCGAGTCGGCCGCTGCCTGCTCTATGAACCGCTGCACGCTCGTGGAGAACGAGTCGTACGGGTGGTGCACGAGCACGTCGCCCTCGCGCAGCGTCGCGAAGACGCTCTTCGGCGTCTCGCGCTCGCCGAACGCCGGGTGCGTCGCCGGCACGAACGGCCGGTCCTTCAGCTCCTTGCGGTCCACACTGGACAGCTGGTGCAGGCAGGTCAGGTCGAGCAGGCCGGGCACCTCGACGACGTCCGCCGGGTCGACGTCCAGCTCGCGCAGCAGCAGCTCGAGCATGTGCTCGCTCATGTCCTGGGCGACCTCGAGGCGCACCGGCGGGCCGAACCGGCGCTGCGCCAGCTCGCGCTCGAGGGCCTGCAGCAGGTCTTCGTCACGGTCTTCGTCGACCTCGAAGTCGGCGTTGCGGGTGACGCGGAAGACGTGGTGCTCGGTGACGTCCATCCCGGTGAACAGCTCGCCCAGGTGCGCGGCGATGAGCTCTTCGAGGGGCAGGAACGTCGCGGTGCGGCTGGTGCGCTCGTTCTCGACGCGCATCAGGCGCGGCACGTTGCTCGGCACCTTCACCCGGGCGAAGCGCTCGGTGCCGCCCTCGGGGTCGCGGACCGTCACCGCGAGGTTGAGCGAAAGGCCCGAAATGTACGGGAACGGGTGCGCCGGGTCGACCGCCAGCGGCGTCAGCACCGGGAAGATCTGCTCGGAGAAGTAGCTGGAGAGCCGGAGCTGGTCGGCGCCGGACAGGTCGGCCCAGCCGACGATCCGGATGTCGTACTCGGCCAGCTGCGGGCGCAGGTGCTTCTCGAACGCGCCGGTCTGCCGCTCGACCAGGTCCTGGTTGCGCTTGGCGATGTAGTCGAGCTGCTCGCGCGGGGTGAGCCCGTCCGCGCTGCGCACCAGCAGGCCCGTCTCGTCGCGGCGCTTCAGGCCGGCGACGCGGACCATGTAGAACTCGTCCAGATTGGACGCGAAGATCGCGAGGAACTTCGTCCGTTCGAGCAGCGGCTGCGACTCGTCCTCGGCCAGCGCGAGCACGCGGGCGTTGAAGTCCTGCCAGGAGAGCTCGCGGTTGAAGTACCGGTCGTCCGGCAGCGTCTCGACGGCGGTCGGCGCGCTGGTGACCGCGGGCGGCGCCGACGGGACGGCGCGGAACTCCTCGGCGGGGCGCTCGGCCGCGCGGGGCGCCTTGCCGGTTCTGGTGGTCTTGCTCGTCGTGGGCTGGGCAGCGGCCGCGGTGGTCTTGCGGGGCCGGGCCTTCGCGGCGGTGGTGCGGGCCGCGACGTCACGCGCGCTGGACTTCGCCGGCTCGCGCTTCGCCGGCGTGGTCTTCTTGGCCGTCTCCGAAGATCCGTTCGCCGGGTTCCGTCGCCTCCGCGGTGCGGGCGTGCTGCCGTCTGCTGTGCTCACCGCACCCATTCTTCACTAAGCCGCGCCGAATTGCGCAGACCGCGGTGAAGGTCAGGTGAACAGCTCAGCGGAGGTTTCGCCGAGGCGTGCGGCGGTGTGTTTCCCGACACCCAGGCCGCGCGCGTGGGCGAGGTCCCCGGGCGTGTCGACATCGCTGCGCAGGGACGGGAAAGCGCCGCCGAGCGCGACGGCTCCGGAGCCGCGGTGCGCGCCCGCCGAGCCGGGGCCGAAGCGTGGGTCGAGGGGCGCGCCGGGCGCGGACAGCAAGAGGGTGGTGCCGGTGCCCTGCCGGTCGGCGACGAAGGCCCGGCGGTGGTCGGCCTCTTTCAGCGCGGCCGAGAGATCGCCCGCGCGCAGGGCGGGGAGGTCGGCTTGCAGCGCCCCGACGACGCCGTGGGGGTCATCGGCGCGGAGCAGGGCCTCACCGTGGCGAAAGGCGGCGTTGAGGGTCTTCTCGGCCGGCTCGGCGACGATCTCGACCCCGAGCTCGCCCAGCTCGGCGACGGCGTCGGGATCGGACGCGACGAGCAGCACGCGCCGGACGTGCGCACTCGACGTCACGGCGGCGAGGGTGTCGGCGGCCAAGGCCAGGACGAGCCCGGGGTGCAGTCCGGGGTCGACGGCACCACGCAGCCGCGACTTGCCGTCACGGGGGTGTTTCATCGGCACGACCAGGTCCACGTCCACGTGTCCATCTTTACCCGAAACGGCGCAGGCGCGTCGGCGGACGGGCGAGTTGTCCACAGGTGGTCCGGGTTGTGGACAACTCGGGGTGCGGGGTGTTCGAGCCGGGGTTTCCGTCGGTGGGGGTCGATACGCTCGAGACGGGGTGGCCCCCAGGGAGGGTGGGCTTGCGTTGTGTGGGGCGGGGGCCGGCCGGAGCACGAACCGCGGCGACGCGCGGGTGGACCGGGCCTGGTCGCAGGCTGGGTGGGTCGCCGGGCCGGGGTGCTGGTGGCGTGGCCGCCGAGCCGGCCGGGAGTGGCGCTGGGCGTCGAACCTGGCCGGGCCGGGTGGGGTGCCGCCGGGCGTGAGGGGCGCCGCTGGGGTGGGGCGGGTGGCGTGGCCGCCGAGCCGCCGGGAGTGGTGCTGTGCGCTGAACCTGGCCGGGCCGGGTGGGGTGCCGCCGGGCGTGAGGGGCACCGCTGGGCACCGGGCCTGGCCGGGCCGGGTGGGGCGCCGCGGGCCTGAGGGGGGCACCGCTGGGGGTGGGCGCCGAGTGGCGTGGCCAGCCGGATTGGGCTGGGCGCAGCCTGGCCGGGCGCCGGGCGCCGGGCGCCGGGCCAGGCCGGGACGAGGTGGGGCGCCGCGGGCCTGAAGGGGGCACCGCTGGGGTGGGCCGAGTGGCGTGGCCGGCCGGATTGGGCTGGGCGCAGCCTGGCCGGGCGCCGGCGGCCAATCCCGAGCACTTGACCGGCCGCGAGCAGGTCTTCCGTGGCTTGTCGTGAGTGTTCGGGGCGGTTCTGACACTCATGGCAAGCCACACCGACGCAACCCCCGGCCGGATCGCCGAGCCGGGCCCACGGCTGCCCCGGCCGCCCCGGTCGAGGGGCCGGGTCGTGGCTGAACCCACCCTCCCTGGACTGGCCCGACCCCGGCGCGGCAGGATCTGGGGACCTGAACCGTGGAGGAGGAGATCGTGGCCCGGCGTGAGAAGGGCGGCTTCTGGGTGGGGTTGGCCGCCGCCGTGTTCTACCCGCTCACCGGTATCGCGCGGCGGGTTTACGTCGGGAACGAGAAGGTTCCGCGGCAGGGGCCCGCGCTGCTCGTGCTCAACCACATCTCGCACCTCGACCCCGTCGTCGACGCCGTGTTCGTGCACCGGCAGAAGCGGGTTCCGCGCTTCCTCGGGAAGGAAAGCCTGACCCGGACGCCGATCTTCGGGAAGGTCTTCGTCGGGTCCGGGCAGATTCCCGTCTCGCGCGGGTCGGCCGCCGCCGGGGACAGTCTCAAGGCCGCCCACCAGGCCCTCCAGGAGGGGAAGATCGTCGTCATCTACCCCGAGGGCACCATCACCAAGGACCCGGCCGGCTGGCCGAAGGAGTCCTTCACCGGCGCCGCGCGGCTCGCGCTGCAGAACGACGTCCCCGTGATCCCGATCGCCCGCTGGGGCACCAGCCAGCTCTTCAACGGCTACACCAAGAAGTTCAAGCCGTTCCCGCGCAAGACGATCACCCACAACGTCGGCGACCCCCTCGACCTCTCGGCCTACCGCGAAGGCAGCGCGCGCAGCGCGTCCAAGCTGCGCGAGGTCACCAAGGTCATGATGGACGAGGTGACCCGGCTGCTCGCCGAGACCCGCCACGAAGAACCGCCGGCGGCGAAGCCGGAGGACCCGGCCTGATGCGCGCCGACGTCCAGCGGGTCACCGTCCTCGGGGCCGGTTCGTGGGGCACCGCCTTCGCGAAGGTGCTCGGCGACGCCGGCCGCGACGTCACGATGTGGGCGCGCCGCGAGCAGGTCGCCGACGACATCCGCGAGCGGCACGTCAACAGCGCCTACCTGCCCGGCGTCGTGCTCCCGGAGAACATCACCGCGACCAGCGACCCCGCGAAGGCCCTCGAAAGCGCGGAGGCCGTCGTCCTCGCGGTGCCCAGTCAGAGCCTGCGGGCGAACCTCTCGGCGTGGCGCCCCCTCCTGCCGCCGGACGCGATCCTCGTCAGCCTCGCCAAGGGCGTCGAGCTCGGCACGCTCAAGCGGATGAGCGAGGTGATCGGCGAGATCGTCGGGATCGACGCCGGCGACGTCGTCGTGGTCACCGGGCCGAACCTGGCCAAGGAGATCGCCGCCGGGCAGCCGTCCGCGTCGGTGCTCGCCTGCGCGGACCACGAACGCGCCGTCGCGATCCAGCGCGCCTGCGCCAACTCCTACTTCCGCCCGTACACCAACACCGACGTCGTCGGCTGCGAGCTCGGCGGCGCCTGCAAGAACGTCATCGCGCTCAGCACCGGGATGGCCGCCGGCCTCGGCCTCGGCACCAACACCATGGCGACGCTCATCACCCGCGGCCTGGCCGAGATGGCCCGCCTCGGCGCCAAGCTGGGCGCGGACCCGCTGACGTTCGCCGGGCTCGCCGGCGTCGGCGACCTGGTCGCGACCTGCTCGTCGCCGCTTTCGCGCAACCGGACCTTCGGGGAGCGCCTCGGCCGCGGCGAGACGCTCGAACAGGCGCAGGCGGCGGCCGGCGGGCAGGTCGCCGAGGGCGTGATGTCGTGCTCGTCGATCCGTGCGCTGGCGCAGAGCGTCGGTGTCGACATGCCGATCACCGACGCGATGCACCGCGTCTGCCACGAAGGCGTCGACCCGCGGCAGGCGGGCGCGGAGCTGCTCGGGCGCTCCCAGAAGCACGAGTGGTCCTGACGGTGTGACCTACCGCCCGGATGCTGGGAGCGGCTTGACCGGTCCCGGGCGGTACGGAACGCTGGGTGCCATGTTCGCGTACGAGATGACTGAGCTGCGGGGCCGCACGGGCCTGCGCGCCGTCATGTGCGCGTGTCGCTGTTGTCGGTGAACCCCGCCCCGGCCCAGCTCGACACCCTTCTTCTTCCGTGAGGACCCTCATGTTCGCCGTTCCGGACAACACCCTGCTGCGTCCCGAGAACCCCGCGCTGCGCCACCCGGTGCGCGTCGCGCTGGAGTTCGCCGCCGACCGCGACCGCTGGAAGCACCTGCTGCGCTACGACCCCGACCAGCGCTTCGCCGCGCTCGTCGCGAAGGACGAGCAGCAGGAGGTCTGGCTGATGAGCTGGCTGCCCGGCCAGCGCACCGACCTGCACGACCACGCGTTCGCCAGCGGCGCGTTCACGCTGGTCACCGGCCGGCTGACGGAAGCCGTGGCCCGCCGCGCGCCGGACGGCCGCGCGGTCACCGAGCTGCACGCGCTCTCGGCGGGGCAGTCGCGCGTGTTCGGGCCGGGGTACGTGCACGAGGTCCGCAACGACGGCCCCGACCCGGCGATCTCGCTCCACGTCTACCGGGACGCCGAGCGCACGATGCGCTCGTACCACCTCGACCCGCTGGGCGGCCCGGTCCTGGACTGAACCGCTCAGTCCAGGTCCCCGCGCAGGCGGAACTCCCGCTCGATCGCCGATCGGTCCGCACCGGACGCCAGCAGCGCGTGCAGCAGGATCCGGGCCTTCCGCGCGTCCAGCCAGCCGGCCATCGTCGCGCCCAGCGCGATCAGGCTCGACTCCGAGCCGTGGAAGCCGTACGTCGAGCGCAGCGTCGGGCCCGCGCCCGTCCGGGACGCGACGACCACCGGCAGCGACGGCACCAGCCGCGCCACCACGTCGGCGGTGCCGGAAGAGACGTGCCCGACGCCCGTCGCCGCCACCACGATCCCGCGCACGCCCGGCTGCGAAGCCAGGTACGAGAGCACCTCGCCCGAGTCGTCCAGACCCGCCTCCACCACGGGGACCAACCCCGAGAAGTCCGTTCCCCCCAAGGAAGGCAGCCGCGGCGGCGACGGGTGGAAGTAGTGCACCGCCTGCTCGACGACCATGCCGAGCGGCCCTGCCGGCGCCGAGGAAAACGCCTCCAGGTGGCTCGTGTGCGCTTTGCGGACCCAGCGCGCCGCGTGGACGTCGTCGTTCAACGTCACCAGGGCGCCCCGGCCGCGGCTGCGCGGGTCGGCCGCCACCGTCAGGGCGTTGCGCAGGTTCGCGGGGCCGTCCGGGCTGAGCAGGCCCGCGTTGCGCATCGCCCCGGTGACCACCACCGGCTGCTCCGACGGCCAGCACAGGTCCAGGAAGTACGCCGTCTCCTCCAGGGTGTCCGTGCCCTGCACGACGACGAACCCGTCCGCGTCCTGCTCCAGCCCCCAGTCGCGGCAGCGCAGCAGCGTCGCGAAGTCCAGCGACGCGCTGCCGACGCCGGCCAGCGTCTCGGCCAGGACGTCCATCGGCAGGTCGCCGAGGCCGCCGAGCAGCTCGGCCGCGCCCAGCCGGGGCACGGCGCCGCCTTCGCCGGCGACGGGGGCCATCGAAATGGTGCCGCCGAGCGTGGCGACCGCGATCAAGGGCATGCGCCCACCCTATTCAGCCGCCCTTGACGGCCTGGAGCGTGTAGCTCGCCGCGACCCGCCGCGGCTCGTCCTTCATCCGCCATTCGTCCGCGTCTTCGTCGTGCGCCATCTGGCCGGGGATCGCGTTCCACGGGACGCTGTCGTGCTCGGTGAACCCGGTCAGCGTCAGACCGTTGTCCAGCAGCGCCGTGATGATCTCGCCGAGCGAGTGGTTCCACGAGTGGCTGACGCTGTTCTCCAGGCGCCGGTCGGTGGTGACGTACGTCTCGGGCTCGTCGAAGACCAGCGGCTCGGCGTGCTCGAAGTACGGGTACCGCGGCACCGCCGGGTCCGCCCGCTCGTCGAGCGCCCACAGCATCGGGTGCCCTTCGCGGACGAACAGCCGGCCGCCCGGCCGCAGCAGCCCGGCGACCACGGACGCCCAGCGCGCCGCCGAAGGCAGCCAGCACAACGCGCCGATCCCGGTGTAGACGAGGTCGAACCGCCCGGCCCCCAGGACTTCGACGGCGTCGTAGACGTTGGCTTCGTGGAAATCGACCTCGACGCCCGCCGCCGAAGCGAGCCGCCGTGCTTCCGTCAGCGCCGCGCCCGAGAAGTCCAGGCCGCTCATGGCCGCGCCCAGCCGGGCCAGCGAAACCGTGTCCGTGCCGATGTGGCACTGCAGGTGGACCCCGCGCAGCCCGGCGACGTCGCCCAGGCGCGGCCGGTCGAAGCGCACGACGGCGCTCAGGTGCGCCGGATCGGAGGCGAACCGCGAGAACGCGTAGTTCGGCGACGCCGCGTGCAGCGTCGCGCGTTCGTCCCAGTTGGCCTTGTTGACGGCGAACGAGTCGGTCACGACGTCGCCGCCCGTTCGGCCGCGCTGCGCAGCACGCAGAACTCGTTGCCTTCGGGGTCGGCGAGGACGGCCCAGCCCGTGCCGTCCGGCTTGCGCAGGTCGTTCACCAGCGTCGCGCCCAGCCCCAGGAGCCGCTCGACCTCTTCGTCGCGCGGGACATCCGGGCGGAGGCAGACGTGGAGCCGGTTCTTGACCGTCTTCGGTTCCGGGACCCGCAGGAACAGCATGTCGATCCCGCCTTCGAGCTCGATGCCGACCTCGTCGTCGCCGGGCTGGTCCCCGTCGGGGATCGGCTTGCCGAGCACCTGGCTCCAGAACTGGCACAGCGCATAGGGGTCGGCACAGTCGACGGACACGTGCAGGACGGACGACGGCATGGCGCTCCTCGAGGTCGGAAGATCCCCAGTGTGGAGGAGCGCCCGGGCGAGGGGCGAACCGATTTAGGACGCCAGGGCGAGGCCCGCCGTCCGGTGCACGCGGCGGCTGTCGTCGACGATGAGGATCTCGCAGTCCGGCCGGTCGGCCGCCCACGTGATGCCTTCGGCGCCCATCGCGAACGCCGCGGTGGCCAGGGCGTCGGCGGTGACGAGGTCGCCGGCCACGACGGTGACGCTCATCAGCCCGGTCGCCGGCGCGCCGGAGCGGCCGTCGAGGATGTGCGAGCCGCGCTCGTAGGCCGCCGACGTCGCGATGGCGCCGTCGCGCGACTCCAGCACCGCGCACACGGCCAGGGGCTGCTCGGGGTGGCGCACGCCGACCCGCCACGCCCGACCGGGTGCCGGCTCGCCCGCGGTGACGACGTCGCCGCCGGCGTTGAGGCAGAACGTCGTCGCGCCTTCGGCCCTGAGCATGTCCGCGGCGCGCTGCACGGCCCAGCCCTTCACCACGGCGCACGGGTCGAGGCCGCGGCCGGGCAGCCGCGCGCGGAACGCGCCGCCGGAGAGCTGTTCGTAGTACGCGCAGAGTTCGAGGACTTCGATGAGGTCGTCGCTCAGCCCGGCGGCGGTGAGCTCGCCGCGGTCGTACCGGCTGACCTCACTGTCCTCCTTGAACGGGCTGAACCGGGCGTCGACTTCGCGGAACCAGACGAAGACCTCGTCGACGATCTCGGCGAAGTCCCCGTCGTCCCGCAGGTCCAGGGAGATCGGCAGGCCCATGACCTGCTCGACGCGAGTGGTCATCTGCTGCCCCGGGCGTCGATGGCCGCCTGCAGCGACTTCTTGTACGACTCGCTCGTCTCGGTCGCGCCGGTCACCGTGTCGATGTCCGCGCTCTGCGCCTTCATCGCCTCTTCCTGCAGACGCGGCAACGCCGTGAGCGCGCGACCGTCGTCCGGGGCCTGCAGCAGCGTGATCACCGACAGGCGTGAACCCGTGAAGGTCACCTGGACCTGGACGGTCCCGTAGTTGCCCGACTCCGCCGAACCCCGGGTCGTGACCGTCGCATCGGGACTGTCCGGAGTGGACGAAGCAGGCGGTGTGGCCGAGGGGGACGGTGCCGTGACGCTCGGCGGCGGCGCGGCCGTGGCGGCGGTGTTGTGCACCGGCCCCGGCTCGAACCGCCAGACCGCGATGAACCCCGCGATCGAGAGCATGACGACGAAAATGGTCCTCTTCACCACGTCCCCCTAGGCCGCGAGGCTGAAACGTTCGGCGTGCACCTGGGTCTTCGGCACCTTCAGCTCGCGCAGGCTGCGCAGCACGGCCGCCGTCATCCCCGGCGGCCCGCACACGAACACGTCCCGCTCGTGCACGTCCGGCACCATCATGTGCAGGTTGGCCGGGCCGAGCATCGTGCCGCGCGGGCCGACCGCCTGGTCCGGTCCGGTGAGGACGCTGACGACCGCGCCGCGCGCCTTGGCGAGCCCGTTCAGCTCCGGCAGCAGCACCGCGTCGGCCTGGGTGCGCACCCGGTAGAGCACGACGACGTGGCCGTCGATGTCCTCGAGCAGCGCGCGGATCGGCGTGATGCCGACGCCGCCCGCGACGAGCAGCGCGTTCGGCCGCTGCTGGTGGATGGTCGTGAACGCGCCGTACGGGCCTTCGGCGAACACGCGCGTCCCGACGCGCAGGCTGCGCAGCGACGCGCTGGAGTCTCCGAGCGCCTTCGCGGTCAGGCGCAGCGTGCGGCCGTCGGGTGCGGCCGACAGCGAGAAGGGGTTGGCCTGCCACCAGCGGTCCTTCGTGAGGAACCGCCACAGGAAGAACTGGCCGGCGCGCGCGGGCATCCTGTCGAGGTGCTTTCCGGTCATGTACACCGAAACCACGTCCGGCGCTTCGGAAACCACGGCCGTGACGCGCAGCTGGTGGCGCAGGTTCCGCCACAGCGGCAGCACGACGCGTCCGGCGAGCACGGCGGCGCCGGCCGTGAGCCACATCGTCCACCAGTAGGCCTTCGCCACCGGGGCACCGGCGAACGACGTGCCGAGCGCGATCTGGTGGGTGAACGCCAGCACGATCGCGGCGTAGGTGTAGAGGTGGATGAAGTGCCAGGTCTCGTACGCCAGCCGCTTGCGTGCGAACTTCGCCGAAGCCCCGCCGACGATCAGGATCACCGCGAAGGCGACCAGCGCGCGCAGGATGCCTTCGAGCTGGTTCGCCATGTCGACCAGCTCGTCGACGACGCCCTTGCTCGAGACCTCCGCGTAGCCGAACACGATGAACACCAGGTGCGCCAGCAGGGTCCACAGGATCGTGAAGCCGGTCCAGCGGTGCCACGACGTCAGCCGGTCCATCCCGATCCGCCGGTCCAGCCACGGCAGCCGGGCCACGAGCAGCAGCTGGACCGCCATGGCCAGCGCGCCGTACATCCCGGCCAGCCTGCCGATGCTGATCAGCACGTTGTCCGAGAGGCCGGCCTGTGCGAACAGGGCGGTGACGGCGGCCACGTTGGCGCCCACGAGGAGGAAGAGGCCGGATTTCGCGGCGATCCGGGGGCGGATCGCCGGGCGCGTGGCCTCGGCGGTCTGCGTCATGGTGGTCACACGGATTCCTGCTCGGTTCGGTTCACGAAGATCAGCCTCGCGGCGGAATCTGTGGCGAGTCTGGGTATCGCCTGTCGGATTCCTGTCGGCCCGCGGTTCCGCCTCGCCCGCCACGCGGCCGCCGGGAGAAGATGGGGTGGTGCAGCCCGCCGAACCCGTGCGCCTGCTCGTCGTCGACGACGAGCCGCACATCGCCGACCTCGTCGCCACCGTCGCCCGGTACGAGGGCTGGCAGGCGGTCACGGCCGGGTCGGGGAAGGCCGCGCTGAGCCGGGCCGCGGAGTTCGGGCCGGACATCGTCGTGCTCGACCTGATGTTGCCCGACCTCGACGGCTTCACGGTGCTGGACCGCCTGCGCGAGCACGGCAGCGCGGTGCCCGTGGTGTTCCTCACGGCCAAGGACGCGACGTCCGACCGCATCGCCGGGCTCACCCGCGGGGGTGACGACTACCTCGTGAAACCGTTTTCGGTCGAGGAGCTGATGGCCCGGTTGCGCGCGGTCCTGCGGCGCAGCACGGGCGTCACGCACCAGGTGGTGACGCGCGGAGCGGTCCTGCGCGTCGGGGACCTGACGCTGGACGAGGACACCCGCGAGGTCCGCCGCGGCGAACGGCTCGCCGAGCTGACGCCCACCGAGTACGAGCTGCTGCGCTACCTCATGCGCCGGTCGCCCGCGGTGCTCACGAAAGCCCAGATCCTCGACCACGTCTGGGAGTACGACTTCGGCGGCCGGTCCAATGTGGTCGAACTGGTCATCTCGCACCTGCGGCGCAAGGTGGACGCGGGCGACGGCGAACCGCTGATCCACACCGTGCGCGGCGTCGGCTACGTCGTGCGCCGGGCCGGCCGGTGAAACGCTTCTTCGCCCGCTGGTACGGGGCTTGGCAGCGCACGCGGCTGGGCACCCGGATCACGCTCGGCCTCGGCGCGCTGGCCCTGGTCGTGTTCGCGGTGGTCGGCGTCTCGATGGTCGGGATCATGCACGGCTACCTCGACCGGCGGCTCGACGAGCAGCTGACCAAGAGCCAGAACCAGCAGCTGCCCCAGCTGCGGGAGACGCACGGCTCACCGCAGTCGATCTACTCCTGGTACTCGGCGCTGTACAAGGTGCGCGAGGGCGTCGCGACGCCCCAGCCCGGCGGCCGGCTGCCCGGGGACGCGCAGCCGCTGGCGAAGATCGCCGCCGACGCGGTCGACGGCGACGTCACGCGCACCATCACCCTCGCCGACGACGGGCCGTACCGGGTGCGGGCGTGCCCGGTGGACAACGGCTCGGTGCTGCTGAGTGCCGCCCCGCAGAAGGACCTCGACGCCACCGTCCAGCAGCTGGTCTGGGTCGAGGTCGGCGCCTTCGCGTTCGCCCTGGCCGTGCTGCTGGTCGTCGGACGGCTGGTGCTGCGCCGCGGCCTGCGCCCGCTGGCCGACATGGCCGGCACCGCGCACGACATCGCCTCCCACGACCTCACCGCGAACGCGGACCTGCCGGTGCGGGCGGCGGGCTCGGGCGGCGGCGCCGAAGTCGAGGAGCTGCGGACGGCGTTCAACGTGATGCTGGCCCACATCGACACCTCCCTCTCCGCGAAGACCGAGGCGAACGAGCGGCTGCGCCGGTTCGTCGCGGACGCGTCCCACGAGCTGCGGACGCCGCTGACGTCGATCCGGGGCTACGCCGACCTTTTCCGCTACGCGGCGGCGAACGAGCCGGCGGAACGCGAGGCGCACCTCACGAAGATCCGCGAGGAAACGGCGCGGATGACCGTCCTCGTCGACGACCTCCTGCTGCTGGCCCGGCTCGACGCCCGGGCCGCCGAGACGCCGCTGCGGCCCGAGCGCGTCGACCTCGCCGAGCTGGCCGGGGACGCGGCGGACGCGTTCACCGCCGGCCGCCCCGACCACCCGCTGACGTCCGCACTCGCGGCGGCGCCGGTGGACGCGGACCCGCTCCGGCTGCGGCAGGTGCTCGACAACCTGCTGGCCAACGCGGCCGTGCACACCCCGCCGGGGACCGCGGTGCACGTCTCGGTGACGGCCGGCGGCCCGCATGCGGTGGTTCAGGTGACCGACGCCGGGCCGGGGATCGCGCCCGCCGACCAGGAGCGGATCTTCGACCGCTTCTTCCGCGTCGACGATTCCCGCACCCGCGGCCACGGCGGCACCGGGCTCGGGCTGTCGGTGGTCCAGTCCCTGGTGACGGCCCACGGCGGCACGGTCTCGGTGGAGTCGGAGCCGGGTCGCACGACCTTCACCGTGCGGCTCCCGTTGGCCCGGTCGTGATCACTCACGACCGGTGACGTGGGCCGGCGTCGACCAGCCGGGGGAGAGGTCGGCGGACGGCTCGGGCGCGCCGAAGACCGTCCGCACCGGCAGCACCCCGGCCCAGGCGCTGTCGGCGTCGAGGTCCTCCTGCTCGTCGTCCGGGCCCTCGGCGCGCATCTTCACCGACGCCTCGGCGAGGTCCAGGGCCAGGACGCTGACCGACGCGAACTCCTTGGCGTTGACCTCGCGGGCGTGCTCCCACGAACCCGGCGCGAGGTGGTCGGTGAGCACCTTGAGGCCGTGCAGCTTAGCCTCGGCCTCGACCACCGGCGCCGCCTTCCCGAAGATCACCGCGCTGCGGTAGTTCATCGAGTGGTTGTTCACCGACCGCGCGTAGACGATGCCGTCGAGCAGGGTGACGGTGACGCAGACGTCGAGGTCGCCCGACGCCGTCCGCAGGCTCGCCGCGCCGGTGGAACCGTGCAGGTAGAGCGTGTCGCCGTCACGGCCGTAGCCGGTCGGCAGGACCAGCGGCACGCCGTCGCGGACGATCCCGAGGTGGCAGATCAGGCCCTCGTCCAGGACGTCGTACAGCACGGACCGGTCGGTGACGGCGCGGTGCTTCTTGCGGCCGAGCGTGGTGCGGGGCGTGGTGGACAGCATGCGACCAGCGTCTCCCAGCACAGTGGCATCGGAGAACGTCCACTTCTCGTACACTTGGGAAGTCCACTTGAGGAGGTCCCGTGACCCACGCCGACACCGCGCTCCCGGTCAGCCTCGACCGGGACGCGACGACCCCGCTGGCCGTCCAGCTCGCCGACGCCCTGCGCGAAGCGGCGGCGACCGGGCACCTGCGCGGCGGCGACCGGCTCCCGTCGACCCGGGCTCTGGCCGGCCGCCTCGGCGTCAGCCGCACGGTGACGTCGGCAGCCTACGAGCAGCTCCACGCCGAGGGCTGGATCGCCGGCCGGCACGGCTCGGGCACGTACGTGACGACTCCGCCGTCGTTCTCGGCTTCGGAGGTCCCGGCGCCGGGCGCGGTCCCGGCCGCCGAGGCCGAACCGCCGTCACTGCTCGACCTCGGCCCCGGCACGCCCTGGGCCGCCGGGCTGGACCGCGCGGCCTGGCGCCGCGCCTGGCGCGCCGCGGCCGACCCGGACCCGTTGATCCGGGCCCACCGGGCGGGGCTGCCGGAGTACCGCGCGGCCGTGTCGGAGCACCTCCTGCGCCACCGCGGCCTGGCGGCGGGCTCGGTCCTGGCCACCGGCGGCACGACCGCGGCGGTGGTCGAGCTGGCGGCCGCGGTGCTGGAGCGCGGGGACGTCGTCGCCGTCGAAGAACCGGGCTACCAGCGCGCCGTGCAGGCGTTCCGGCGGGCGGGCATGCGGGTCGCCGGCGTGCCGGTGGACTTCGAGGGGCTGCGGCCGGACGCGATCCCGGCGGGCGCACGGGCCGTGTACTGCTCGCCAGCGCACCAGTACCCGATGGGCAGCCGGCTGAGCGCGGCGCGGCGGGTGGAGCTGGTGGAGCGGGCGCGCGCGTCTTCGATGCTGGTCATCGAGGACGACTACGACGGCGAGCTGCGCTTCGACGTCGCGCCGCTGCCGATGCTGGCCGCCCTGGCGCCGGACGTGGTGGCGCACCTGGGGACGACGTCGAAGATCCTCACGCCGACGCTGGGCGCGGGGTGGATGGTGGCGCCGGAAGCGATCACGTCGGCGGTGCTGGCCTACCGCGACCTCACCGGCACGCGCCCGTCTCCGGCCGGGCAACGGGTGCTGTACGAATTCGCGCGGAACGGCGATCTCGGACGTCACCTGCGCAAACTCCGCCGCGAGATGGCGGAGCGGCGGACCTTGCTGGCCGGGGCGCTTTCGGGCGCGGGGATCGAGGTCCGCGGCGACGACGCGGGGGCGCACCTGGTGGTGCCGTTCCCGTCCGCGTCGGTGGAGGCGTCGGTGATCTCGTCGGCCGAGCGGCAAGGCATCCGCCTGGACGGGCTGGCACGCCACTTCGCCGGCGAGCCGTCGGCGCACGGGGTGGCCATCGGGTACGCGGGTTGCGCGCGGGAGGCTCTGGTGGCGGCGCTGCCGGCGCTCGTGTCGTTGCTGCGCGGACAGTCCCTCTCGTAGGAAGCGACGCGCGGGCGCCGCCGAGGTTGCGCTCGCCGCTCCGCCCGCGCCGCCCGGCGCACCGGCCTCGGCTGTTCGCCGAGGTCACCGGGTACGGTGGCTCACCATGAGCGAGAAGATCCGGGTGGCGGTCGTGTTCGGCGGGCGCAGCAGCGAGCACACCATCTCCTGCCTGTCCGCGGGCAGCGTCCTGGGCAACCTCGATCCGGAGCGCTTCGAAGCCGTCCCCGTGGGCATCACCCGGGAAGGCCGCTGGGTGCTGGGCACCGGCGACTCCGCCCAGCTCGCCATCCGCGGTCGCGAACTGCCGTCGGTCGACGACGGCAAGGGCCTGGTCCTCGCCGGCGACCCCTCCAGCCAGGGGCTCGTCGCGGTCGAGCCCGGCCGCGAGAGCGAACTGCTGTCCCAGGTGGACGTCGTCTTCCCGGTGCTGCACGGCGCCTTCGGCGAGGACGGCACCATCCAGGGCCTCCTCGAGCTCGCCGGCATCCCGTACGTCGGCCCCGGCGTCCTGGCCAGCGCGGCCGCCATGGACAAGGAGACGGCGAAGAAGCTCCTTGCCGCCGAAGGACTTCCGGTCGGCACCTACACCGCGCTGCGCCGCGATCAGTCCACTTTGGACGACGCGGACCGCGCGAAGCTCGGCCTGCCGGTGTTCGTCAAGCCGTCGCGCGCGGGCTCGTCGGTCGGCATCACGCGCGTCGCCGCGTGGGACGACCTGGACGCGGCCATCGAGCTGGCCCGCGCCACCGACCCGAAGGTCCTCGTCGAGGCGGCGGTCGTCGGCCGCGAGGTCGAATGCGGCGTCCTCGAGTTCCCGGACGGCCGCGTCGAGGCGTCGCTGCCCGCCGAGATCCGCGTCCTGTCGGAGGACGAAGACGCCTGGTACGACTTCGAAACCAAGTACCTCGGCGACGACGCCGAGCTGGACATCCCGGCCAAGCTCGACGACGCGCTGACCGACCGGCTCCGCGCGATGGCCGTCGAGGCGTTCCGCGCACTCGACTGCCAGGGCCTGGCCCGGGTGGACTTCTTCGTCGGCGCGGACGGCGAGCTGACCATCAACGAGGTCAACACGATGCCCGGCTTCACGACGAAATCGGCCTACCCGAAGATGTGGGAGGTCACCGGCGTCGACTACGCGACCCTGCTGACCACGCTCGTCGAGACGGCGATCGCCCGGGGCACGGGCCTGCGCTGACGTTCAGGAGAAGCGCAGCGGCTTGGCCGGCAGCTTCGCCGCGACCGTGTCCGAGATCTGCTGCAGCGGCCCGGTGCCCGCGCTGTCCGGCACGGTCAGGGCTGCGTAGACCTCGCGGTCCACGACGTACCACGTCGACGCGCCGTCACCCGGAACCTGCAGCCACTGGACGCCGTTCACCAGGCGCAACGCCGCCGTCGGGGTCAGCTCCGGGGGCCGGGTGAGCCCGCAGCGCAGCACGAGCGGGTCCTGGTCGCCCCACGCGACCGTCGCCGGCGGGGCCGGGTTCGCCAGCTCGCGCACCTTCAGCGGCGTCCCGTTGGACGTCAGCTCCGCCGGGACCGCGCCCATCAGCGTCGTGCAGCCCGGCGCGTTCGCCTCGGGCGCCGGGACGGGGACGAGCGGCAGGGGCCCGGCTACGGGTTGCTCGGACCCCTTCGTCAAGGCGAACACGGCGACCGCGACCGCCAGGGCCACGGCGAGTGTCGCCGCTATGACGAGGACCACTTTCGGCGGGGCGCCGGTCTCCGATTCTGGCACGGCACCACTACACCACTGGTCAGAGGTGGACGACCGGGCAGGTCAGGGTCCGGGTGATGCCGTCCACGTTCTGCACCTTGGCGACCACGAGCTGGCCCAGCTGGTCGACGTTGTCGGCGGCCGCGCGGACGATCACGTCGTACGGTCCGGTGACATCCTCCGAGCTGGTCACACCCGGGATGCTGGAGATCTCGGCAGCCACCGCGGCCGCCTTGCCGACCTCGGTCTGGATGAGGATGTATGCGTGGACCACGGCGCGCCCTTTCGTCGGGATCTTGTCGCTCAAGGTAGGAACGTCAGCAGCAACGTATCGCCAGCTCACGGAAAAACATAGGGCATCCGACTATCGGTGATCGACTCTTTGTCCCGGTAGAGAAAGCAGAGGTGACCGGTGTCACCGAACGACGGAACGGTCGCCGAGACCGGGGAGTTCGCACTCATCGCAGCCGTCACCGAAGGACGGCGCCAGCCGCCGGGCACGCTGCTCGGCCCGGGGGACGACGCGGCCGTCGTCGCCGCGCCCGACGGCCGGGTGGTCGCCTCGACCGACGTCCTCGTGCAGGGCGTCCACTTCCGGCTCGACTGGTCCTCGCCCGAGCAGGTCGGGCGCAAGGCCGTCGCGGTCAACCTGGCCGACATCGCCGCCATGGGCGCCACCCCGACCACCGTCCTGGTCGGACTGGCCTGCCCGCCCGACACCCCGCGCGAGGTCGTCACCGCGCTCGCCGACGGCATGTGGGCCGAGGCCGACCGCGCCGGCATCGGCGTCTCCGGCGGCGACATGGTCCGCGCCGACCAGCTCGTGATCAGCGTCACGGCGCTCGGTGACCTCGGCGACCGCGAGCCGGTGACGCGCTCGGGCGCCCGGCCCGGCGACGTCGTCGCCGTCCACGGACGGCTCGGCTGGGCGGCCGCCGGCCTGGCCGTGCTCGGCCGCGGCTTCCGCTCGCCGGTCGGCGTCGTCAACGCGCAGCGCTGCCCCGAACCGCCGTACGAAGCCGGTCCTCGTGCCGCGCTCGCGGGGGCCACGGCCATGATCGACGTCTCCGACGGCCTGCTGGCCGACCTGGCCCACATCGGGGAGTCGTCCGGCGTCGGCATCGACGTCCGCACCGCCGACCTCGACGTCTCGGCCCGGCTCAAGGAAGTCGGGGCCGCGCTGGGCGCCGACCCCCTGGACTGGGTGCTGACCGGTGGCGAGGACCACGCCCTGGCGGCCACCTTCCCGCCGTTCACCGAGCTGCCCGAGGGCTGGCGCACGATCGGCGTCGTCACGATGGCCGACTCCGGGATCACCGTGGACGGCAAGCCGTTCGCGCGAGAAGGCGGCTGGACGCATTGGCGCTGAACTAAAGTCGGCAGACGTGAGAATCGTTCCGGTCCCCTACGACCACCCCGACGCGGCCAAGCTCATGGCCGCGGTGCAGCAGGTGTACGTCGAGCGCTACGGCGACGAGGACGTGACCCCGATGAGCCCGGCGGACTTCGACCCGCCGCAGGGCGTCTTCCTCGTCGGCTACCAAGGCGAAGAAGCCGTCGCCTGCGGGGCGTGGCGCGCGCACGACGGCCCCGCCCCGGACTTCCGGGACGGCGACGCCGAGTTCAAGCGGATGTACGTCGCCGACTCGGCCCGCGGCCGCGGGTTCGCGCGGATGATCCTGTCCGAGCTGGAGCGCACGGCGGCGCTGTGCGGCCGCAAGCGCGCGGTCCTGGAGACCGGCACCAAGCAGCCCGAGGCCATCGCGCTCTACACGTCGTCGGGGTACACCGAGATCCCCAACTTCGGCGTCTACAAGAACGAGCCGGAAAGCCGCTGCTTCGGCAAGGAGCTCACCTCGGTGTGAGCTTCAGCAGGGCCGCTGCGTGCGGCCGCAGTGACGCGCTCACGGCGGTTCCGGCGTCCCGGTGCGTCCACAGGTCCCGGACCCGCCAGGTGCCCGGGATCGACGCGGAGACGGTCGCGGTGGTGGTGCCGGTGTTGAGCAGCACCACCGCGAAACCGCCGTCGCTCAACGGTTTCCCCCACACCTGGTAGCCGGGACCCGCTTCGAGCCGGCGGCCCTGTCCGCCCGCGAAGTCCTGGTCGACGGCGATCGCCTCGGGGTTGCCGAGCGTCGCGAGGTCGGTGTCGCCGAGCTTCGCCGGATCGGTGCCGGCGAAGAGGGGCGCGTTCAGCACGGCCCAGACGCTGAAGTGCGCGCGGGCCTCGTCCGCGGTCAGCGTGCCGTTGCCGACCTGCAGCATGTCCGGGTCGTTCCAGCCGCCGGGGGTGCCGCTGTGGGGCGCGACGGCGGCCTGCTGGTCGATCGTCGCGAGCACCGAGTCCCAGGTCGCGACCAGGTCGTTGGTCGTCCGCCACAGGTTCGCGACCGGCCGCGCCCAGGTCCACGGGCTGGAGACGCCGTATTCGGAGATCGCGTAGACGATCGGGCGCGGCAGCGCGGCCAGCTCGTCGCGCATCTTCTCGAAGGCGGCCTTGCGGTCGAGGCCGTCGACCGTGTCGGCGTTGCACCAGTCGTACTTGAGGTAGTCGACGCCCCAGCGGTCGAACGTCTCGGCGTCCTGGCGCTCGTGGCCGAGCGAGCCGATGCCGGACGCGGGGTAGGCGTCGTTGGCCATCGCGCAGGTCCGGCTGCCGGGGACGGAGTAGATGCCGAACAGCAGGCCGCGGGAGTGCACGTAGTCGGCGAGGTCGGCGATGCCGTGCGGGAACCGCGCCGGGTCGGCCCGCAGCGAGCCGTCGGCGGCGCGCTTCGGCGCCTGCCAGCAGTCGTCGACGACGACGTACTTGTACCCGGCGTCGCGCAGGCCGGTGTCCGCGAGCGCGTCGGCCGCCTTCTTGACGACGTCTTCGGTGAGGTCGTAGCAGCGGACCTGGTTCCAGCTGTTCCAGCCCATCGGCGGCGTCTCGGCCAGGCCGTTCGCCAGCGCCGGGGCCGCGGTGGGCAGGCTGAGCAGCCACGTCAGCACGACGAGGAGGAGCACGAGCGGGCTGGTTTTCGGCTTCGCGGCGATGGCGTGATCCAATCGCACGGGAAGTGAAACCGCAGTCACCCCGGAGGCGGCATGCCGATCTACGCACTCGGTGATCTCGAACCGACGATCCACCCCGACGCCTACGTCCACCCGGACGCCACGGTGATCGGCGACGTCCGGATCGGCGCGCACGCGTCGGTGTGGCCGCAGACCGTGCTGCGGGGTGACCACGGCTACATCGAGATCGGCGAGCGGTCGAACGTCCAGGACGGCTGCGTCCTGCACTGCACCGAGCGGCACCCGACGATCCTCGGGCCGTCGTCGGCGATCGGCCACGCCGTGCACGTCGAGGGCGCGAAGATCGGCACCGGCTGCCTGATCGCGTCCGGTTCGGTCGTGCTCAACGGCTCGGTGATCGAGGACGGCGGCATGGTCGGCGCGGGCGCGGTGCTCTCGTACGGCTCGCTCGTCAAGACCGGCGAAATCGCGCTGGGCGTGCCGGGGAAGACGCGGGAAAACAAGTCCTTCAGCGCGGAAAACATCGCGATGGTGGTGGAGTCCTACGTCGAACGCGGCCGCCGGTTCAAGGCCGAGCTGAGGCGGCTCGACCCGCGCGGGTGACGTCGGCCACGCCCGGTAGGCTTGCGCGCCGTGACCGCACGACCGCTGCAGGACATCGTCGAGGCAGGCTGGGCGCGAGCCCTCGAACCGGTGGCGCCGCAGGTCGCCGCGATGGGGGAGTTCCTCCGCGCGGAGATCGCCGCGGGCCGTACCTACCTGCCGGCGGGTGAGCACGTGCTGCGGGCGTTCAAGCAGCCGTTCCACGACGTGCGCGTGCTGATCGTGGGGCAGGACCCGTACCCGACGCCCGGGCACGCGGTGGGACTGAGCTTTTCGGTGGCGCCGGACGTCCGGCCGATCCCGAAGAGCCTGGTCAACATCTACAAGGAGTACGCCGACGACCTCGGGCACCCGCTGCCGTCGAACGGCGACCTGACGCCGTGGGCCGAGCAGGGCGTGCTGCTGCTCAACAGGGCCCTGACCGTGCAGCCGGGGAAGTCGAACTCGCACCAGGGCAAGGGCTGGGAAGAGGTCACCGAGCAGGCGATCAAGGCCCTCGCGGCCCGGTCGGAGCCGATGGTGGCGATCCTCTGGGGCCGCAACGCGCGTAACCTCCGGCCGATGCTGGGCGACGTTCCCTGCATCGAGTCGGCGCACCCCAGCCCGCTCTCGGCGCACAACGGCTTCTTCGGGTCCCGCCCGTTCAGCCGGGCCAACCAGCTGCTGGAGCAGCAGGGCGCGGCACCGGTCGACTGGAAACTTCCCTGAGGTCGCGTGTCCGGATCGGCGTGACGGCTCCGACCAGGGGGTGAACCCTTTGGAGGAAACCATGGACGTCACCTCGGCCGACGGCACGACCATCCACCTCGAGCAGCGCGGCGCGGGCGCGCCGGTGATCCTGGTGGGCGGCGCGTTCAACGACCGGACCACCGTCGCGGGCCTGGCCGAAGTGCTGGCCGGCGACTTCACGACGATCGCTTACGACCGGCGCGGCCGCGGCGACAGCACGGACGCGTCCTCGTACGCGATGGACCGCGAGATCGAGGACATCGCGGCCCTGATCGAGCACGCGGGCGGCTCGGCGTCGGTGTTCGGCCACTCGTCGGGCGCGATCCTGGCCCTGGAAGCCGCGGCCGCGGGCCTGGCGATCGAGCGCGTGGTCGCGTACGAGCCGCCGTACGCGACCGACGAGCACCCGCGGCCCGACGTCCTGGACAAGGTGCGCGCCCAGCTGGCGTCGGGCGACCGGGACGGCGCCGTGGCGACGTTCCTGGTGGTCGCGGGCACGCCGGAAGAGATGATCGACGGGATGAAGCAGGCGCCGGTGTGGGGCTGGTTCACGGCCCTGGCGCACACGCTCCCGTACGACCTGGAGATCTGCGGCCCCGGCGGCCGCATCCGCCGCGAAAACCTGGCCCGGATCACGGCCCCGGCGTTGGTGATCGGCGGCGGCGCGAGCCCGGAGACCCTGCAGGCGGGCGCCCGCGCGGCCGCCGGGGCGATCCCCGGCGCCCGGCACGAGACCCTCGACGGGCAGGACCACGGCGTGCTCCAGTTCCCGGAGACGCTGAAGGACCTGCTGACCGGCTTCCTGAAGTAGGGCATGAAAATGGCGGGTGCTCCGGAGAGCACCCGCCACCCAACTTCGCGGCCTCAGCCTCGAACGACCTTGCCCGCCTTGATGCAGGAGGTGCACACGTTCAGGCGCTTGCGCTGGGACACACCCACCTTGGCGTGGACGGTCTGGATGTTCGGGTTCCACCGGCGGTTGGTACGGCGGTGGGAGTGCGAGACCGACTTGCCGAAGCCGGGTCCCTTGCCACAGACGTCGCACACGGCAGCCACGTCGAACTCCTTTGGATCTGGGTCATAGAAATGAGCCCAGATGCACTGGGCAACTCGACCATAGTAACTACTGCGATCGAGGGCCCCGGCACCGGGTCGATACGCTGCCCGGGGACCGGTCAGGAGGTTACGGGGTGCGGGTGCTGGACACGGCGGCGGTGTCGGCCTGGGCGACGGGCTGCGTGCGCAGTCTCGCGAGCCTGCGGCCGGCCATCGACGAGATCAACGTGTACCCCGTCGCGGACTCCGACACCGGCTCCAACATGCTCTTCACGATGACCGGCGCGGCGAAGGAACTCGAAGCCGCGCAACCGAAGGACGCCGCCGAAGCGCTGAAGGTCCTCGCGCGCGGCGCGGTCGCGTCCGCCAAGGGCAACTCCGGGGTGATCCTGTCCCAGGTCGTGCGCGGGCTGGCCGACCGGGCCGAAGGCGACCTCGACGGCCCGTGGCTGGCCGCGGCGCTGGGCCACGCCGACGAGGTCGCCACCGGGGCCGTGAGCCGTCCGGTCGCCGGGACGATCCTCACCGTCCTGCACGCCGTCGCGACGGCCGTCCGCGGCGACACCCGAAGCCTCGGCGAAGTCGCCCGGGAGGCGGCGCACGAGGCCGCGCACGCCCTCGAGAAGACGCCCCTGCAGCTGCCCGCGCTGGCCAAGGCGGGAGTCGTCGACGCCGGGGCCCGCGGGCTCGTCGCCGTGCTCGACGCCCTGGTCGGCGTGCTCACCGGGGCCGCGATCGAGCAGGAGCACGCCCTCGAGGTGCACGCGATCCCGCAGGCCGAGGCCTACGCCTGGGAGGTCATGTACCTCCTCGACGGCGTCGACGAGCAGGGCCTGCCGACGCTGCGCAAGGAGCTGAGCGGCCTCGGAGACAGCGTCACGGTGGCCGGTGACGGCTCGGGCAGCCACGCGGTGCACGTCCACTGCGCCGACATCGGCGCCGCCATCGAGGCCGGGCTCGCGCTCGGCCGGCCGCGCAAGATCCGCGTCGAGCCGTTGCTCACGCCGACGCCGATCGAGCCCGGCGGCGGGATCGACCGCACGGTCGTCGCCGTCGTGCACGGCGGCCCGCTGGCCGAGCTGCTGCGCGCCGAGAGCATCCCGGTGCTGGCCGTGCCCGAGGGCGAGACCCCCAGCGTCGAGGACGTGATCAGCCTGCTCAACGAGGCCGCCGGGCGGCACGTCACGGTGCTTCCGGGCGGCGTCGCGCTCACCGCGGCGGTCGACACGGCGGCCGGGCACGCCATGGCCGGCGACCGCGACGTGGTCGTCATCCCGTGCGTCTCGCCGGTGCAGGTGCTCGCCGCGCTCGCCGTGCACGACGCCGGGCGCCGCACCAACGACGACGTCGTCGCGATGGCCGAAGCGGCCGCCGCGACCAGGCGTGGCGAACTGCGGATCGCGCAGGAGGAGTCGCTAACCTGGGTGGGCCGGGCCCAGTCCGGTGACGTGGTCGGCCTGGTCGACGACGAGGTGGTGCTGATCGAGCCGGCGCCGGCGTCGGAGACGAACCTGGTCGCGGCCGCGATGAACGTGCTGAACCGGATGCTGGCGCTCGGCGGCGAGCTGGTGACGGTGCTGAGCGGGGCCGCCGCCCCGCCCGGGGTCACCGGCGAGCTCGCGGAGCAGCTGCGGCTGGAGCACCCGGAGGTGGAGCTGACCAGCTACGCCAGTGGCCAGGCGGACGCCGTGCTGCTGATGGGAGTCGAATAGCCGATGGCCGGACTGCGCGACAAGCTGCCGCTGCTGCTGGGCGCCAAGACAGCCAAGGCGCTCGCCACCTCGCTGGACATCGAGACGGTCAGCGACCTGCTGCGCCACTACCCGCGCCGCTACGCCGAGCGGGGCGAGCTCACCGACATCGCCGGCCTCGAGCTGGGCGAGCACGCGACCGTGCTGGCGCGCATCGAGAAGGTGAGCAAGCGGCGGATGAAGTCCCGCAACGGGACCATCCTCGACATGGTGATCACCGACGGAAAACGGCGTCTCACCTGCGCGTTCTTCAACCAGGCCTGGCGCGAGAAGGACCTCGTCCCCGGCAAGACCGGCCTGTTCGCCGGCAAGGTGTCCGCCTTCCGCGACACGCTGCAGCTGACCAACCCCGAGTACGAGCTGTTCGAGGCCGACCGCGCCGACGAGGCGATGGACGACTTCCTCGCCGCGATCATCCCGGTCTACCCGGCGGCGCAGGGCATGCCGACCTGGTCGATCGCCAAGTGCGTGCGCCAGGTGCTCGACGTCCTCGAAGTCGACGAAGACCCGATGCCGGCCGAGCTGCGGCGGCTGCACAAGCTGTCCGACCTCGACACCGCGCTGCACGGCATCCACCGTCCGAGCAACTGGGCGCACCTCGAGGCGTCGAAGAAGCGGCTCAAGTGGGACGAGGCCATGGCCGTCCAGCTGATCTTCGCGCAGCGACGCCACTCGGCCATCTCGCGGCCGGCGAAGCCGAACCCGCACGTCAGCGGCGGGTTGATGGACGCCTTCGACAAGCGGCTGCCCTTCGACCTGACCGCGGGCCAGCAGGCGATCGGCGACGAGATCGCCGCGGACCTCGCCTCCGAACACCCGATGAACCGGCTGCTGCAGGGCGAGGTGGGCTCCGGCAAGACGATCGTCGCGCTGCGGGCGATGCTGCAGGTCGTCGACAACGGGCGGCAGACCGCGATGCTGGCCCCGACCGAGGTCCTCGCCGCCCAGCACGCCCGGTCGCTGCGGGAAATGCTCGGCGACCTCGGCCAGGCGGGCGAGCTGGGCGCGGCGGACAACGCCACCCGCGTCACGCTGCTCACCGGGTCGATGGGCGCGAAGGAGCGCAAGAAGGCGCTGCTGGAGATCGTCAGCGGCGAGGCCGGCATCGTCGTCGGCACGCACGCGCTGATCCAGGACCACGTCGAGTTCGCCGACCTCGGCCTCGCCGTCGTCGACGAGCAGCACCGCTTCGGCGTCGAGCAGCGGGACGCGCTGCGCACCCGCGGCGCCGGCGACACCAGCCCGCACGTGCTGGTCATGACGGCGACGCCGATCCCGCGCACGGTCGCGATGACCGTGTACGGCGACCTCGAGGTCTCGGCGCTGCGCGAGATGCCGGTCGGGCGCTCGCCGATCTCGACGACGGTGGTCCCGGTCGCGGAGAAACCCGCCTGGTTCGACCGGATCTGGCAGCGCGTCCGCGAAGAGGTCGGCAAGGGGCACCAGGGCTACGTCGTGTGCCCGCGGATCGGCGACGAGCCGCCGTCGGACAAGAGCGACAAGCGGCCGCCGCTCGCGGTGCTCGACGTCGCGCCCGACCTGGAGCACGGTGCGCTGCAGGGGCTGAAGATCGGCGTGCTGCACGGCCGGATGCCGCCCGACGAAAAGGACGCGGTGATGCGCGCGTTCTCGGCGGGGAAGCTCGACGTCCTCGTCGCGACCACGGTGATCGAGGTCGGCGTCAACGTCCCGAACGCCACGGCGATGGTGATCATGGACGCCGACCGGTTCGGCGTCAGCCAGCTGCACCAGCTGCGCGGCCGCGTCGGCCGGGGCAGCGTGCCGGGGCTGTGCCTGCTGGTCACCGAGGCCCTCGACGGCACGGCGACCCGCGAACGGCTGGCCGCGGTCGAGTCGACCACGGACGGCTTCGAGCTGTCCCGCCTCGACCTGGAGCTGCGCCGCGAGGGCGACATCCTCGGCGCCGCGCAGTCCGGCAAGCGGTCCGGGCTCAAGCTGCTGTCGCTGCTGCGCGACGAGGACGTCATCGCCGCGTCGCGGGCCAGCGCCCAGGAGATCGTCGAGAAGGACCCGGACCTGAAGAAGTACCGCGGGCTGGCGCAGATGGTCGCCGACGTCGTCGACGTCGAGCGCGCGGAGTACCTGGAGAAGAGTTGATCCGCCCGGCGACGGCCGCCGACGCCGCGGCGATCGGCGAGGTCCACGTGCGGTCGTGGCAGGCGGCCTACGACGGGCTGATCCCGGCGGACTTCCTCGCCGGCCTCTCGGCGCAGGCGCGCGCGACGTCGTGGGCCCGGCTCATCGGAGAGGGCAACCCGGTGCTGGTCGCCGAGGAAGACGGCGTCATCGCGGGCTTCGCGGCGTTCGGTCCCGGCCGGCTCTTCGCGCTGTACCTGCTGCCGGAGTACTGGGGACGCGGCCTCGGCCGGGCGCTGCACGACCGCGTCGTCGAGGAGATGTCCGGCGACAGCGCCGTCCTGTGGGTGCTCTCGACGAACGAGCGCGCGAAGGCCTTCTACGTCCGGCAGGGCTGGGTCGACGACGGCGTCACCCAGACCGAAACGGTCGACGACGGCCGCGTCACGCTCGAGGAGACGCGGTTCCGGCGTCCGCTGCCGTGAACACGCCGGCTTTCGCGGCGGCCGCGGCGGCTTTCGCGGCCAAGCCCGCGTCTTTCGGCGTCACGCCTTCCCGCGAAACGAACAGGCGGTAGAAGATCGGCCCGCACGCGACGCGCACGACCTCGACCGCGTCGGTGCCCGCCGGGACTTCGCCGCGCTCGACGGCCCGCTCCACGATCGCGGCCGAGCGGGCGTGGCGGTCGACGTAGAACTCGCGCAGGGCGTCCGCCGCTCTCGCGGAGAGGAAGGCCGCCGAGATCGACGCCGTCGGCAGCTCGCGCTCGCCCGGCGAGGTGAAGTAGTGCACCAGCTCCAGGTTGACCTCGCGCAGGTCGCCCTCCAGGGACCCGGTGTCCGGCGCGGTCCACGGCTGCTCGGTGCCCATCAGCAAAGCGGCCGCGACCAGGCCTTCGGCGGACTCCCACCGGCGGTAGAGCGTCGTCTTGTGCACGCCGGAGCGTTCGGCGACCGCCTCGACCGTCAGCTCGGCGTACCCGCGCTCGCCGAGCAGCTCGAGGGTGGCGTTCAGCGCGGCGAGGCGAGTCCGCTCGGTGCGGCCGCCCGGCCGTCTCGTGCCGGAAATCTCGGTTGCCAACTGCTACTCCTGTTGCGTTAGTGTGCTCAGTATGTCAGAAACCGAGTCCATCGTCGCGTCCGTCGCCGAGCTGATCGGCGACGCCGAGGTCGTCGCCATCGGTGAGAACAACCATCACATCCGGGAGTTCGGGGCGCTGCGCGACCGCCTGCTGCGGCACCTCGTGACCGAACGCGGGTTCACCGTTCTCGGGTTCGAAGGCGGGTTTCCCGAAGGGCACCTGGTCGACGCGTGGCTGTCCGGCGGCCCGGGCGAAGTCGCCGACGTCGCCCGGGAGGGCTTCACGTTCGGGCTCGGCGACTCGGCCGAGGTCCACTCGATGCTGACGTGGCTGCGGGGGCGCGGCGTCCGGTTCTCCGGGCTCGACCTGCCGAGTTCGGCGGGGTCGCCGGTGCCTTCGCTGGAGGCGGTCCGCGAAGTCCTGTCGCGGGTGGATCCCGCCAATGTGTCCCTTGTGGACGCCGCACTGGCGGCGTGTGAGCCGTACGCGTCGGTGAGCAGCGCTGTAGCGCCGGGGCGGTACGGCGCGATGAGCGCGGAAGCGCGTGATGCGGCGACGGTCGCGCTGACCGTCCTCAAAGGACATGTCGAGTCGCTGGCGCCCGAGGCTGCGCACCACGCGGAGGGCGCGCTGCGCGTCGACCTGTACCTGCGGGAGCTGGACGCGCTGATGGCCGGCCGCGCGCCGGAGCCGCAGAGTTCGTCGCGCGACACGTACATGGCGGCGACGGTCCGGCTGCTGCGGCGGCTCCACCCGGGCGAGAAGATCGTGCTGATGCTCCACAACGGACACCTCCAGCGTGTGCCGTTCTCGCCGATGCCGGGGATGACGGCGCCGTCGGCGGGCACGCACCTGGCCGCCGAACTGGGCGACCGCTATTTCGCGCTCGCCTTGACCGCGGTTTCGGGGACGACCACCGGTCTCGCGCCCGACGCGGAAGCCCCGCTCGGGTTCCGCATGTTCGAACAGGCATTGGCGGCACCCGCGGACGGCAGCGTCGAGGCGATGCTGGCCGCTCGGGCCCCGTGCGTGGTCGCGCACCCGGCGGCGTCGAGCATCCGGCACGCGCACATGACGCCCTCGGTGGACGTCGCGGCCGCGTTCGACGCGGTGGTCTGCCTGAAAGGGCAGGAAACGATTTACCATTCCGCTGCTGAATAGGTGTGCCCATTCGGCTGCTTGCCGCACCGCGATTCCGGGCGTTTTCTACCCGGTATGGCCGGGCGGAGGCGGGCGCTGATCGTTGCCAACGGCGAGTACGACAACGCGGGGTTGCAGCAGCTGGGCTCACCCGCGGCGGACGCGGACGCCCTGGCCGGGGTGCTCGCCGACCGCACGATCAGCGACTTCGAGGTGCGCGTCGTCCGCAACGAAGCGTCGCACGTCGTGCAGGGCGAAATCGAAGACCTGTGCGCCGAGGGCCGCCCGGACGACGTCCTGCTGCTGCACTTTTCCTGCCACGGCCTGAAGGACGACGCGGGCGGGCTGTACTTCGCGGCCCGCAACACCCGCCCGGACCGCCTGCGGTCCACGGCGGTGCCCGCGGACTTCGTGCAGCAGTGCATCCGCCAAAGCCGTTCGCGCAGCATCGTCCTGCTGCTGGACTGTTGTTACGGCGGCGCGTTCGGCCAGGGCGTGGCGGTGCGTGCGTCGGGCGACGCGAACGTGCTGGACAGCTTCCGCGGCGGCCGCGGCCGCGCGGTCATCACGGCGTCGAACTCGATCGAGTACGCCTTCGAGGGAGCAGCGCTGGCTTCGGACGGCCCGGCGCGGCCGTCGGTGTTCACGTCGGCGCTGGTGGAGGGCCTGCGCACGGGCGAGGCGGACCGCGACGAAGACGGCTGGATTGCGCTGGGGGAGTTGTACGAGTACCTGTTCGACCGCGTCCGCGAACGCAACCCGAAGCAGACGCCGAGCCGCGACATCGAGATGCAGGGCGAGCTGTACCTGGCGAAGAGCCGGCGCCGCCGCATCAAGCCGTCCCCGATCCCACCCGATCTGGCGGCGGCGATCGGCGCGGAGAACCCGTTCACCCGGCTGGGCGCGGTGGCGGAACTGCGCCGTCGCCTCTCCAGCGGCAACCTCCCGGTGGCGATGGGCGCGTTCGAGGCACTTCGCTCGATGGCGGCGACGGACATCGAGCACGTCGCGGCGGCGGCTTCCGAGGCGATGGGTTTCGCGGTGGTGCGGGTGGAACCGTCGGTGGTGCGGTTGTCGGCGGCGGCGGGCTCGGTGGCTTCGGCGGCTTTGCGGGCGGTGGGGCCGCCGGTGGCCCGGGAGGTGCGGTTCGAGGCCTCGCACGCGTGGATCGAGGTGGCGGAGACGGCTTCGGGAGCCTCGCTGTCGGTCGCGGCGGGGCCGGCAGGGGTGCGGCGGGGGAAGGTGGTGGTCACCGGGCCGACCGGTGACGTGGTGGTGGAGGTGGAGATCGAGGCCGAGCCGGAGCCGGTCATCGCACCGGAGCCGGATGGGGAGTCGGCAGGCGAGTCCGAATCGGACCGGGAGCCGGTGGCCGAGCAAGGGCAGTCAGCCGAGTCGGAGCCGATGGCTGGGTCGGCGCGGGCGGGCGAGGCAGTAGCTGGGGTGGAGCGGGCGGGCGAAGCTGCGGCTGGGGTGGAGCGGGCGGGCGAGGCTGCGGCTGGGGTGGAGCGGGGAGGCGAGGCTGCGGCTGGACCGGAGCGGGCGGGCGAGGCTGCGTCTGGGCCGGAGCGGGCGGGCGAGGCTGCGGCTGCGGCGGAGCGGGGAGGCGAGGCTGCGGCTGGGCCGGAGCTGGCAGGCGAGGCCGCGGCTGGGCCGGAGCTGGCAGGCGAGTTGATCCCCGAACCCAGGCCGGAGCAGGCGACCGCGCCGGAGGCGGTGACTGAACCGGCTCCGGCGGCCGAGCTGGTCCCGGAGCCCAGGCCGAAGCCGCCCGAGTCCGGGGCGTCCGGTCCGGTCGTGAAGTCGCCCGGGCCGGTCGCCGGGCACCGTGAGCCCGCGGCCGTCGCACCTGAGCCGGCCGAGGATTCCCCGGCCGCCTCGGAAGCCGCCGAAAAACCGGCGACCGGTGCCCGCGAAACCGCAGCGGATCCCGTTGCCGGGACCGCCGCCATCCTGGCCATCGGGGGTGCGGTCTTCGCCGTCAGCGGCATGGGCCTGAACTACCGCTACGACGAGTACAACCTGGCCTCCTACCGCCCCGGCATGCCCGTCTACGTCGGGGTCGTCGCGGCCTGTGCGCTCCTCGCCGGCATCCTCACGCTCGTTCCCCGCACCCGGAGACGCGTCGGGCCCGCGCTCGTGCTCGGTACCGGCTTCGCCGCGTCGTTCGGCTTCCTGCGGTTCCTCGGCGAATTCGTCACCCTGTCCCAGCACAGCTCGACCAACCTGAACGCCGGGTTCGCCTTCGAACTGATCGCCCACACCGGGCTGGTCGTCGCCGGCGGGTGTGCGCTGGCCGCCCTGCGCCGGAGTTCCGCCGCGTCGTTCGGCAAGCCGCGACGCTGGGAAGCCTGGACGGCGATCGTGCTCGGAGCCGGGATCGCGGCCGGGTGGATCACCCAGCTCTCCGAACTCGCCGTCTACGACGACAGCGATGCCGGACGGGCGGCCGCCTACTACGTCCTCGGTGCGCTGCTCGCCCTCGCGCTGCCCGTTTTCGCCGCCGCACTGCGTCCGCGGCGGGCCGCCGTCGCCGTGCTGGCCGCGGGGACGCTCGGCCTGGCCGGCGTGCTCGGGCCGACCTTCGCGCCGCTGTTCTACGACTCCTCGCTGACCGTCGCGGGGCAGGTGATCGCGACGGTCGGTCTCGTGCTGCTCGGGGCGCTCGTCGTCGTCTGGGGAATCCGGAATCAGCCGAACGGGCGACAGCCCTGAGTTGTCGCCGCCGGGCCCCCGGGGTACCACGACGATCATGAAGATGCTTCTCGCGGCCGTGGCCACCGTGCTCGCCGGGCAGACGGCGGCGGGCGGGGTCCAGGTCGATCCGCCCAGCTGGGGGCTCGACCGGATCGACCAGCGGACCGGGCAGGACCACGCCTACCACTACGCGAACGACGCCTCGGGCGTCTCGATTTACGTCATCGACAGCGGCGTCGACGCGAAGCACCCCGACTTCCAGGGCCGGGTCGCGCCCGGCCGGGACTTCCTCGCCGGCGGCTCGGACACCGCCGACACCAACGGCCACGGCACCCGCCTCGCCGGGATCGCCGCGGGCAAGGACTACGGCGTCGCGAAGGGGGCGCAGATCGTGCCCGTGCGCGTGCTCGACAAGGACGGCGGCGGCGCCACCGACCAGATCATCGCCGGGCTCGACTGGGTCGCGCAGAACGCCCAGCAGCCGGCGGTCGCCGTGCTGGGCATCGGCGGCGTCCCCAACGACCAGCTCGACGCGGCCGTGAAGCGCCTGGCCGCGGTGGTCCCGATCGCCGTCCCGGCCGGGAGCGAGACGGCCGACGCGAGCGGGTTCTCCCCGGGCCGGGTCCCCGAGGCGCTGACCGTCGGGGCGACCGACGCCCAGGACCACCCGGACAAGGCGTCGAACTTCGGCCAGGACGTCGACCTGTACGCACCGGGTGTCGACGTCCCGAGCCCGATCGCGGGCGGCACCGGCGCGGGCCCGGAATCCGGCACCTCGGTGGCGGCGGCGTTCGCGGCGGGAGTGGCGGCGATCTACCGCGCCCAGCACCCGGAAGCGACGCCCGACCAGGTGGACCAAGCGCTTGTTCAGGCGGCGACGCCGAACGTGCTGCAGGGTGTCCCGGAGGGCACGGCCAACCGGCTGCTTTACGCCCCGCCTGGATCCTGAGAAGCTGCCCAGACGCGCTCCCGGCCAACCCTTCGCGGCGCATGATGTCCATCACCCGGGACTGAACTCCCGCAGAGCGGGAAGAACCGGGTAACGTGCGTTGACTTACCGATCCAAATGGGAAGGACCGGGCATGTTCCGCAAGGTGCTGGTGGCCAACCGCGGGGAGATCGCGATCCGAGCGTTCCGCGCCGGCTACGAACTGGGCGCGGGGACGGTCGCCGTGTTCCCGCACGAAGACCGCAACTCGCTGCACCGGCTGAAGGCCGACGAGGCGTACGAGATCGGCGAACCCGGTCACCCCGTGCGCGCGTACCTCTCGGTCGACGAGATCGTCGCCGCCGCGAAGAAGGCGAAGGCCGACGCCGTCTACCCCGGGTACGGCTTCCTCTCCGAGAACCCCGACCTCGCGCGCGCCTGCGAGGAAGCGGGGATCACCTTCGTCGGGCCCAGCGCCGAGATCCTCGAACTCACCGGCAACAAGGCCCGCGCGGTCAAGGCCGCGCGCGAGGCCGGCGTGCCGGTGCTCGGGTCGTCGGAGCCCTCCAGCGACGTCGACCAGTTGGTCGCCGCGGCCGAGGAGCTGGGCTTCCCGGTGTTCGTGAAGGCCGTCGCCGGCGGTGGCGGGCGCGGCATGCGCCGGGTCGAGGACCCCGCCCAGCTGCGCGAGTCCATCGAGGCCGCCGCGCGCGAAGCCGAGTCCGCCTTCGGCGACCCGACCGTCTTCCTGGAGAAGGCCGTCGTCGAGCCGCGGCACATCGAGGTGCAGATCCTCGCCGACGGCGCGGGCAACATCATCCACCTCTACGAGCGCGACTGCTCGGTGCAGCGGCGCCACCAGAAGGTCGTCGAGCTGGCCCCGGCGCCGAACCTCGACCCCGAGCTGCGCGACCGGATCTGCGCGGACGCCGTCAAGTTCGCGAAGCAGATCGGCTACCGCAACGCCGGCACCGTCGAGTTCCTGCTCGACAAGCAGGGCAACCACGTCTTCATCGAGATGAACCCGCGCATCCAGGTCGAGCACACGGTCACCGAAGAGGTCACCGACGTCGACCTCGTGCAGTCGCAGCTGCGGATCGCCTCCGGCGAGACCCTCGACGACCTCGGCCTGAGCCAGGACAAGATCTACCTGCGCGGCGCCGCCCTGCAGTGCCGCATCACCACCGAAGATCCGGCCAACGGCTTCCGCCCGGACACCGGGATGATCTCCGCCTACCGCTCGCCGGGCGGCTCGGGCATCCGGCTCGACGGCGGCACCGCCTTCTCCGGCACCGAGATCAGCGCCCACTTCGACTCGCTGCTGGTGAAGCTCACCTGCCGCGGCCGCGACTTCAAGACGGCCGTCGGCCGCGCGCGCCGCGCCGTGGCCGAGTTCCGGATCCGCGGCGTCGCCACGAACATCCCGTTCCTGCAGGCGGTTCTGGACGACCCGGACTTCCGCGCCGGGCGCGTCACGACGTCGTTCATCGAGGAGCGCCCGCAGCTGCTCACCGCGCGGCAGTCCGCCGACCGCGGCACGCGCCTGCTGACCTACCTCGCCGACCAGACGGTCAACAAGCCGCACGGCGAGCGCCCGAAGACCCCGGACGCCACGCTGAAGCTGCCGAAGCTCGCGAAGGACGCGCAGCCGGCGCCGGGCTCGAAGCAGAAGCTCGTCGAGCTGGGCCCGGCCGGGTTCGCCGAGTGGCTGCGGAAGTCGCCGCACATCGGCGTCACCGACACGACGTTCCGCGACGCGCACCAGTCGCTGCTCGCCACGCGCGTCCGCACGAAGGACCTCCTCGCGGTGGCGCCGGTCGTCGCGAACACGCTGCCCGAGCTGCTGTCGCTGGAGTGCTGGGGCGGCGCGACCTACGACGTCGCGCTGCGGTTCCTCGCCGAGGACCCGTGGGAGCGGCTGGCGGCGCTGCGCGAGGCCGTGCCGAACATCTGCCTGCAGATGCTCCTGCGCGGGCGCAACACCGTCGGGTACACGCCATACCCGACGGAGGTGACCACCGCCTTCGTCGAAGAGGCGACGAAGACCGGCATCGACATCTTCCGGATCTTCGACGCGCTCAACGACGTCGAGCAGATGCGCCCGGCCATCGAAGCCGTGCGCGAGACCGGCTCCGCGGTCGCCGAGGTGGCGCTCTGCTACACCTCGGACCTGTCCGACCCGGGCGAGAAGCTCTACACGCTCGACTACTACCTCAAGCTGGCCGAGCAGATCGTCGGCGCCGGGGCGCACGTCCTGGCGATCAAGGACATGGCCGGGCTGCTGCGCGCGCCCGCGGCGACCAAGCTGGTCACCGCGCTGCGCAAGGAGTTCGACCTGCCGGTGCACATCCACACCCACGACACCGCGGGCGGCCAGCTGGCCACCTACCTCGCGGCGATCAACGCGGGCGCGGACGCCGTCGACGGCGCGGTGTCGTCGATGGCGGGCACGACCTCGCAGCCGTCGCTGTCGTCGATCGTGGCGGCCACCGACCACTCCGCCCGGACCACCGGGCTGGACCTGCGGGCGATCGGGGACCTGGAGCCGTACTGGGAGAGCGTGCGCAAGATCTACGCGCCGTTCGAGGCCGGGCTGGCCTCGCCCACCGGGCGCGTCTACGACCACGAGATCCCGGGCGGGCAGCTGTCGAACCTGCGCACGCAGGCCATCGCGCTGGGGCTGGGCGACCGGTTCGAGGACATCGAGGCGATGTACGCGGCCGCGGACAAGATCCTCGGGCACCTGGTGAAGGTGACGCCGTCGTCGAAGGTCGTCGGCGACCTCGCGCTGCACCTGGTCGGCGCGGGCGTCGCGCCGGCCGACTTCGAGGCGGAGCCGAACAAGTTCGACATCCCGGATTCGGTGATCGGCTTCCTGCGCGGCGAGCTGGGCGACCCGCCCGGTGGCTGGCCGGAGCCGTTCCGCACCAAGGCCCTCGAAGGCCGTGCGGCGGCGAAGCCGGTCGTCGAACTGTCCGAAGAGGACCGGACGGCCCTGGCGGACGAACCGCGCCGGACGCTCAACCGGCTGCTGTTCCCCGGCCCGACGAAGGAGTTCGAGGCGCACCGCGAGGCCTACGGCGACACGTCGGTGCTGCCCAGCAAGGACTACTTCTACGGGCTGCGGCCGGGGGAGGAGTACCAGGTCGACCTCGAGCCGGGCGTGCGGCTGCTCATCGAGCTGGAGGCGATCGGCGAGGCCGACGAACGCGGCGTCCGCACGGTGATGTCTACGCTCAACGGCCAGCTGCGCCCGATCCAGATCCGCGACCGCTCGATCGCCTCGGACATCCCGGCGACCGAGAAGGCGGAGAAGGGCAACCCGAAGCAGGTCGCGGCGCCGTTCGCGGGGGTCGTCACGCTGCAGGTTTCCGAGGGTGACACGGTCGAGGCCGGCGCCACCGTCGCGACCATCGAGGCGATGAAGATGGAGGCGTCGATCACGGCGTCCGCCGGCGGCAAGGTGGGCCGGCTGGCGATCAACTCCGTCCAGCAGGTCGAGGGCGGCGACCTCCTGCTCGTCCTGGAATGACGCTGGTCAACGCGGTCCCGCAGCGCCAAGGCGCCGTGGGACCGCGGGCGGCGGAGCTGCCGGACGGCTGCCTGGCGCTCGCGGAGCTGGCCGGGCACGTGCTCGGCCGGCCCGTGCACCACGTCCGGCAGACGCGCGAAGTGTCCGAAGTGGACAAAGGCGTCGCGTCGCGGGCCGTGCTGACCGGGCCGAACCGCGCGGCGCAGCTGGCCGCACTCGAGGCGCCGGGCGGCCCGGTGCTCACGATCGGCGGCGACTGCGGTGTCGAGCTGGTCCCGATCGGCGTGGCCCGGTTCCGGTACGGGCCCGGCCTGGGTGTCGTGTGGTTCGACGCGCACGCGGACCTCAACACGGCGGAGTCGTCGCCCTCGGGCGCGTTCCACGGGATGGTGCTGCGGTCCCTGCTCGGCGAGGGCGATCCGGACTTCGCGGCTTCGCCCGCTCTCGAACCGGGCCGGGTGGCCCTCCAGGGCACGCGCGCGTTCGACCCGGAGGAACACGCGGCGGTTTCGCGGGGGCTCGCGGTCACGTCGGTCGATGCCCTGGCGGGCGTGGAAAAGCTGTACGTGCACGTGGATCTCGACGTCCTCGACCCGGCGGAGTTCGCGGGCCTCAACTACCCGGAGCCGGACGGCTGGACCATCCCGCAGCTCGTGAGGGCGCTCGACGCCCTGGCCACGTACGACGTCGTCGGCGCGGGAATCACGGAGTGCGTGGGCACCTACGCCGAGGTCGCCGTGCTGGAGCCGGTGCTGGCGGCCGTGGGACGGCTGCTCGCTCACGATTCGTAGGCCGCGCGGACCGCATCCAAGGCTGTGGCGAGGTCGGCGCCGAGGTCCCGGGCCTGCGTGGCGTACGCGGTCGCGGAGGTGTGGAGCACTGTGGCGGGGTCCGGCCGGGTCGGCGGGATCGTCACGACCGTGCCGCGGGCCCGGGCCGTCGCCACCCAGCCCGCGGCCTCCAGTTCGCGGTACGCGCGGGCCACCGTTCCGGACGCCAGTCCCAGGTCCCGGGCCAGCTGGCGGATCGGCGGCAGCCGCGCCCCCTCGGGCAGCGCGCCCGTCGTCACCGCGCGGATCACCTGGTCGTGCACCTGCCGCCAGGGCGCGAGCCCGTTCTCCGTGTCGACGACGATCTTCACGCGGCCGCCGGCTGCCGTTTCACCGGCGCGGTGACGGCGAGGAACGCGGCCAGCCCGACCACCACGACCACCAACGAGACGAAGTCGCCGCCCGGCCAGCCGAGGGCGGCGCACGCCCCGATGCCCAGCCCGACCGCCACCCGCGCGCTGCGGCAGCGCAAAGCCACGTCGGCCCGCGGCGCCCCGGCCGGCGGGCGGCGCACGGCGAGCAGGGTGATCGCCGAGCAGAGCACGACGGTGCCCACGGCCACGGCCAGGAGCTGCCACTGTGCGGTCAGCGCGAGGTGCACGACCGACCCGGCCGCGGCGAGCACGCCGAGCACCAGCGCCCAGGCCGGGACGATGCCCAGCAGCGTCCGCGGGGCGAGCTCGGCCTCGCGGCGCGGGCCCCGCGCGGGCCGCTGGGCGAACAGTTCGGCGATCAGGCCGCCGAGCAGCAGCGTGGCGAAGATCGTGCCGGCACCGGTGTCGCCGAGGACCGGCGGGAGGACCAGGAACAGCCACGGGTACCAGATCCGGCGCCGCTTGAGGTACCGGACGGCCAGTGCCACCTCGGCGGCGTCCGGGTCCGGGACGCCCCAGCGTTCGAGCAGGCGTTTACCGTGCTTCTCACCCGGCCAGAGCACGATCAGGACCGCCAGGCCGATCAGCCCGGTGAAGAGCGCCACCGCCAGCACGTTGTCCCACGGCATGCGGACCTCCCTCGCTTGTATCAATCACATGATACAAGCGGCCTGGGTGGGCCGCGACCCGCTCGTCCGTTCGTACGCACGATCCGGAGCAGTCGGCGGGGTACTTGTCAGCCTCCTGCAGACGTGGTCCGTGAAATTGTCACAAGGATGACAAGAAATCGGTTTCTCTTCGAAGGGGTGACACATTCGGGACTATTTTTTCGATGTGTCCGGTGTCACCCCGCACCAGGCGGGGTGCCCGGCCGTGCGTGCCGGGAGTCCCGGGGCGGAGCGAAGGAGCTGCGATGTCGGTGGAGCGCGGATTCGATCACGCTGCGCCCCCGGCCGCACTACCCCGCAAGCTCGCCGACATCCTGCGTCCCGAGCTGGCCAGCCTCGCCGCCGAGATCGTCGACGAGATCCGCGCGACCATCCCGGCCTACGCGCGCCCGCTCGACGGCCCCTACGGCAAGTCCATCCGGGCCGGCGTCGAGTACGCGATCACGTTGTTCGTCGCGCAGATCGCCGACCCGACGGTGTCCAAGGAGCAGTCCCACGAGGTGCACCACCGCCTGGGGCAGAACGAAATGCGCGAAGGCCGCAGCCTCGACACGCTGCAGTCGGCCTACCGCGTCGGTGCGCGCGTGTCGTGGCGGCGGATCATGCGCGTCGGCCGGAGAAGCGGGCTCTCGTCGGCGGTGATGTCCCAGCTGGCCGACGCGATGCTGGCGTTCATGGACGAACTCGCGTCCGTCGCGCTCGACGGCTACCTGGAGGCGAAGGCACGCACGGCGGGCGCGCTCGACACGTGGCGCCGCAAGCTGCTGCACCTGATCCTCGAGGCGCCACCCGCGTCGCCCAAGGCGATCGCCGAGCTGGCCCAGCTGATCGGCTGGCCGGTGCCGACCGACGCGACGCCGGTGGCGGTCAGCCCGGCCGACGGCGTCGCCCCGGCCCGCCGCCACGCCGGCCTGGACGCGGACGTCCTCGCCGAGCTCGACACCCCCGACCCGAAGCTGGTGGTCCCGGGCGAGCTCAGCGGCGCCCGGCTGGCGACGCTGCAGGTGGCCCTGCCGGACTGCCGGCTCTCGATCGGCCCGTGCGTCCCGCTCGCGTCGGTGGCGGATTCCCTGCGGTGGGCCCGCAACGCTCTTCACCTGGCCGAGCGCGGGGTGCTGGTGCCGCGCCCGGTGCTGCGCGCGGAGGAGCACCTGGCGACGCTGCTGGTCAACTCCGACACGGGCCTGGTCGGCACGCTGCGCCACCGGCTGTTCGCGCCGCTGGCGGACATGACGGGCAAGCAGCAGGAGCGGCTGCTGGAGACGCTGCGGGCCTGGCTCGACAGCCAGGGCAACGTGGTGGAGATCGCGGAACGCCTGGGCGTGCACCCCCAGACGGTCCGCTACCGCATGCGCCAGCTGCAGGCGACGTTCGGCGAGAGCCTGCGCGACCCGGCGGCCCGGTTCGAGATGGAACTGGCGCTGCGCGCGGGGGCGGCGCCGCTGCCGCTGCGGTTTCCGGTGAGCGAGATCCTGCCCTCGCCGCGGTCGGGCGCCACGCGTCCACAGTGGACGTCCAACTAGGGCCCGATCCGCGGTCGAACGCCGGGCAGAATCAGGCGCGCCAGTTCGGCGTAGCCGGGGTGTTTCGCTCGGCCGGGCGGCTTACCCGATCGGAAGCGCCGGACCGAAGGGCGTGACCTGGCCGTCCGGCTGGGTGCAGGTGAGGTCCACGCCGGTCGGGGCGGTGCTGCCCGGGAGCCGGTGCAGGGACAGCTGCAGGGCGAGCGCCTTCGTGCGGCGGAACGTGATCTCCCCGGACGGTCCCGCGGTGAACGGCTGCCGCCCGCCGCGGAACGTGATCGTCGCCGGCCCGGTGCCCCACGTCGCCGGCTGGACCAGGCCGAGGGTGCCGGTCCCGGTGGCGGTGGCGTTCGCGGGCGTGACGATCATGGCGCTCGCCCCGGCGGCGGTGCCGTCGTAACCGGCGGCCGTCAGGGCGGCGAGCGCGCCGTCGGACAGCGTGACGGTCCCCGAGAGGTTCGTGAGGGTGAACACCACGCCGGGCGCGGCCGTGTCCGGGCCGGTGAACTCCTCCGTCACGGTCACCGGCTGCACGGACTGGCCCGGGAACACGCACGTGTAGCCGGCCGAGCCGGACTGGAACAGCGTGCTCGCGCGGGCGGGCCCGGCCACTCCGGTGACGGCGATCGCGATGGCGAGCGCCGCGGTCAGGCGGGAGCGCATGTGATCCTCTACAGTGGACAGTCAGGCCGCCGGCAACGGTCGGGGCGAGGGAGCTTCCGCTCAGTTCGAGTGCTTGACCGTCTTCTTCGCCGCCGCCTCCGGCGGGGGTCCGTCGGACCCCGGCGGGCACTGGGTGTGGTCCGGCTCGGTGCAGACGATCAGGTTGTAGGTGTCGACGAACGCCTGGTTGCCCGGTCCGGAGCTCATTCCGGACAGCAGCGGGCTCAGCTCCTGGCCGCCGGCGCGGCAGCCGGTGAACTTCGGGAGCTCGAAACCGGTGTCCTTGTCCGTCCGGATGTGGCCGACGCCGAACGCCTCGTACGGGCCGTTCAGCGTGAGCTTCACCGCGTCCTCCGTCACGCAGTCCGGCCCCAGGTCCAGCGGGACGCCGTTGACCTTCGCGTTGCTGAGCCGGGCCATCACCTGGAGCGTCGTGTTCAGGAACGTGGCCCCGGTGTCCGGATCCGTCGTGATCTTGCCGGCGATCTCGATGACCTTGCTGTTCCGGTAGTCGACGGGCAGGAACTCGACGGTCGCCGTCACCGGCACGAAACCGAAGCCCAGGAACGTCGCGGTCGACGGGGCGAACGTGGTCGACCCGGTGACCCGGGAGTCGTTGGTGACCAGGTTGAGGATGAACAGCCCGTTGAACAGGAACGCCGGGTCGGCCTTGACGGTCGCGCCGAGCTTCTTGACCGTCGACGTCGTCAAGATCGTGACGAGGCTCAGCGGGACCGCGAACTCGTCGTCGGTCGGGGGATCGCCCGGGCCGGGCTCGTCGGCGGCCGCGGCCTGCTGCTGCTTCGCCTTCTGAGCCGGGGTCGCCTTCGGCAGCACCAGCACCTTGCCCAGCGTGGTCTGCTGCCCGGGGTCCACCGCGCACGCGACCGGCTTCGCGGCCGGATCGGCGGGCGCCGGGACGGCGGCGAGCACGAGGGAAGGCGCGGTGACGTCGAAGGTGACGGCGCCGACGGTGTTCAGCGCGATGTCGGGCACGGTGCCGGTGGCCGTCAGGGTGAGGTCCCCGGTCTCCGGCAGCGCGGTGGCCGGCACGGTGAGGGCGACCGGGACCTTGTCCGCGCGGTCGTCCTGGTGCACGTCGAGGTCGAACCGCAGCTCGCCCGCCAGGGAACCGGTGGTGGCGCCGGCCGGGAAGTACGACAGCGCGACGTCGCGCGGGAGCGTGACCTTCGTGGCCAGTGCGCCGAGGTTCAGCGAGGCCCCCGTCTTCGCCTGGGCGGGCAGGGTGACCGACGTTTCGGTGGTGAGCGCACGGGCGCCGAGCGGGTCGGTGAACGGGCAGGTCACCGAAACCGCCGCCGTCGCCTTGGTGTCCGGCGGGACCGCGGGCGCGGGGGCGGCCGAACCGACCCCGGTCAGCGCGCCGTTCACCGCGGAGAGCAGGCCGACGGCCGCCAGCGCGGAAACGGCGAGGGTGCGGGGCCGGGCTCGACGTGGCATCAGGTTCCCTGGGTGCGTGCGGAAAGGACGGGAGTCCCGGTGCGGGCCAGGGGACGGGCCCGCACCGGGAACCCGGTCAGGAGACGGTGATGCTCGGGCTGAACGCCGTGTTCTGCGCCGGGCTGGTCACCTTCAGGGTGCAGTTCATCGTCCAGGGCGACCAGGCGCCGGTGGACTTCTTGTGGAACTCCAGGTTCGCCGACAGCCCGCTCGTCAGCGACAGGGTGGCGCTGCCCGCGGTGGCCGGGGCGGTCCAGTTCGGGATGCTGGACGTCGCGACCTGCGAGATGACCACCGTGATCGGCCCGCCGGTCGGGTAGATCACCTCCGGGATGTCCAGCCCGGAGGCCGACGGCTGCGACAGCGTGCCCGCCGACGCCGTCACCGGCACCGTCGCGTTGCCGCGGATGCCGTCGTAGCCGACCGCGGTCAGCAGCGAGTGGACCGTCGCGCTGATCGTGGCGGTGCCGCCGACGTTGGCGGGGGTGACGGTGCTGCCCGCCGCGACCGTGTCGGGTGCGTCCAGGTGCGCGGTGATCGCGACCGGCTGCGGCGAGATACCGGGGAAGGTGCAGTTGTAGGTGAGCCCCGCCGTGCCCCCGGCGGTGTAGGTGACGGTGGCGGCGGCCGCGGTGCCCGCGGTCAGCACCGCGATGGCGCCGATCGCGGTCGCGGTGGTGGCGATACCGGCGGACAGCCTGCTGAGTCGGGACATGCCTGTCATCTCCTTTGATTCAGTTCAGTCTCGGCTTTGGCTGATCGATTTCCCGCCGCCGTGAGCCCCCATCGCGTTCACCGTCCCCATTGCCCCGGGCGGCGGGTCGCGATTCATCGGCAGGCGAGGTGGAGGTCCATCTGCCGGAATTGAGGCTACTCGCCAGTTCAGTAAGGGACAAGACTTCGTGACTGCGCGGGGGATACGTCGTTCGGCGGTATCGGTTTCTTGTCCACGACAGCGTAGGCTCGCGCGCGGATTTGGCGGATTTTGACAAAGAACGGCCGCCGTGGCGAAGTGCCGAGTGTGCCGGTCTACCATTTGTGATCTTGCCGGAGCAATCCCGGATAACGAAACCGGAGAAATGAGGCTACCGTGCCGGGTACTTCCCGTTGTGGACGGGTGTCGACCAGAGGTGCCGCAGTGGCCGTGACGGTGGTGCTGGCCGCCTCGGCGTTCGCCGCGCCGGCGTCCGCGGCCACCGTCGGCGGCGTGATCGCCTGGGGGAAACCGGATTACGACGTGACGATCCCGCCGGCGTCCGCGCTGGACGGCGTCACCGCCGTGTCGGCGGGCAGCACGACCGCGCTGGCGCTCAAGGGCGGCGCGGTCCTCGCGTGGGGCGCGAACAACTGGGGCGCCAACGAAATCCCCGCCGCGGCGACGTCCGGGGTCAGCCAGATCGCGTCGGGCTGGGGCCACGAGCTGGCCCTCAAGAACGGCCAGGTCCTGGCCTGGGGGAACAACTGGTACGGCCAGACCACGCTGCCCGCGTCGGTGTCCAGCGGGGTCATCGCGATCTCGACGTCCAACATGCACAGCCTGGCGCTCAAGCAGAACGGGCAGGTGGTGAGCTGGGGGACGCGGACCGACGTGCCGGCGGCCGCCCAGTCCGGCGTCACCGCGATTTCGGCCGGGGGCGACCACAACCTGGCGCTCAAGAACGGCGGCGTGCTGGCCTGGGGGAGCAACACCTACGGCCAGGCGACCGTGCCGGCCGGGCTTTCTTCGGGTGTCACGGCGGTTTCCGCCGGGTTCAACCACAGCCTGGCGCTGAAGAACGGCCAGGTCTACGCCTGGGGCCGTGACAACTTCCACCAGACCGAGGTGCCGCCGGAGGCGCTGTCCGACGTCGCGGGCATCGACGCCGGGTTCAACCACAACGTGGCCTTCAAGACGGACGGCTCGGTGGTGGTCTGGGGCTCGAACTTCGTCGGCGAGTCCGCTTTCCCTTGGTGCGGGCCGGTGTTCGCCGTTTCGGCCGGGGACAACGACAGCTTCGCGCTGAAGGAAAACCCGGCCGCGCCCTGCTGACGCCGTCGGGTGGCGGGCTTCGCGGCCCGCCACCCGACGGCCCGGCGTCAGGAAGCGTCGCTGGCCAGGTCGAGCGAAATGGTGTTGCCCGGCCCCGAAACCAGGGCGCCGAGGGCGATGTCGGCGATGAAGCAGTTGGTGAACTCGGGGATGGTGTAGGTGCCGGTCACGGTGATGGCCGGCGCGGTGATGTCGATGTCCTGCGCGGACAGCGTCAGGTCGAGCGGGGTCTTCGTCTTGCAGCTGCCCGGCACGGTCGGCAGCGGGATGACCGGGACGATCGGGCCGGCCCAGATGTCGTAGATCTCCATGCTGGCCTGGGCGTGCGTGGTCAGGTTGCCGTCGGCGATGGTGCCGGTGGCCGGCCCGAGCGGGGTCACCTTGACCTTCGCCTTGATGCGGAAGATGCCGGACAGCAGCGAGATGTCGGCCTGCGACGGCGGCAGCGCCAGGTCGGCGCTGAGCCCGACCGACCCGGTCTGGTCGTCGATCAGCAGGTTGCCCTTGAGCGAGCCGGGGCCGAGCTTCATGGCGCTGCCGGTCTTCTTCACCGTGGTGCTGCCGGTGACCTTGTAGGACACGGGGATCGGGATGACGTCGGCCGACGCCGGCGTCACCGCGACCCCGGTCAGCGTGAGTGCCGCCGCCGACGTGAGCACGGCCAGTCTCCTCAGCTGCGTTGCCACGGACATGGTTGTCCTCCTTGTGCGTTGCCCGTCCGTTCCCGGGTGTTCCCGGAAACGGTTCAGCGCGGTTCGAGTTCGGTGACGACCCAGCCGTCACCCGTGTGTTCCGCGGTCACGGAAAGCTGCGCCGCGGCGCTGTCGGTCGCATTGTTGTCAGCCCGGACGGCCGATTGATCGAGAAAGACGAGTAACCGCGCGTGACCATTCCGGAGTTCTTGGACGGCAATCGCCGAAACGCGCGAAGTGAGCACGAGTTTCTGCTCGGGCGCTTTTTCCCGGACTTGCGCGAAGAGCTGGTCGTAAGAGGTCTTGGCATCCCCGCGCAACACCGCCGCGGCGGCCTTTTCGGTGACGTCGGTCTTGTCGTAGGAATAGGAGAAGATCCGGTTCATCGCGAGGCTGACCGCGGAGGTGACGTCGGCGGTGGCCCCGACGTCGGTGAGGGCCAGGTTCCCGGCGGCGGGGTTGCTCGAGGCGGAGCGCGCTTCGAGGGTGAACCAGACGCCGGCGCCGGTGAGCAGGAGTGCGGCGGCGAGCAGGAGGGCGGGAAGGCGCAGCCAGCCGGGGCGGGTTTTGGCGGGAGCTTGCCCGGCTGGCTCGGCAGAGGCTTCTGCCTCGGCTGGCCCGGGCTCAGTGCCGGACTCGCCGACTTCGGTCTCGGCGATCTCGAGCCGCCCGGCGCCGGCCGGGTCGGCCTCGGCGGGGCTGCTCGAGCTTGCGGCGGTGACCCGGTCGGTCTCGCCGTCGGCGGACTCGGCCTGTCCTGAGCCGCCGCGAGCACTCGTGGCTGGGCTGGCCGCAGCTGCGACCTCGGCCACCGACTCTTCCGAGATCGCCCGGGTGCGGCTCATCGGGCACCCACCGGCAGCTGGTCGAGCGCACTCAACTTCCACCCCTCGGCCGTTCGCGACAACGCCGCCGCGAAACGGTTGCGCTTAACCGCCGGTGCTGCCCCTTGGCGGGCCATCGTGATCTCCACCGACGCCAGCATCTTCGCCGTCCCCGCGTGCTCGTCCAGCTCGCTCAACGCCGCGTCCAGGACCCGGCCCGTCGCCACCGTCGCGTTCGCCGTCAGCGTCTTCTTCGTCGTGTCGTCCGTGCGGGCCAGCTGGTCGTGCAACGGGCCCGTCGAGGCCGCCAGCCAGCGCCCCAGCCCGCCGTTCACGTCGTGGTAGTCCAGCGTGTTCAGCTCCGCCACCAGCGTCCGGCCGCTCGTCAACGCCTCGTCGCGCGCGACGCCGTACGTCAGCGCCGAGTCGTGTGAAGCCGCGTACCACGCGTAGCCCGACCAGCCCGCGAAGACCGTGGCGGCCGCGAAGACCGCTACAGCGCCGTACTTCACCGCAGCCACAGCATCTCCTCGAGGCTCGTCGACGTCGTCAGCCCGTCGAGTCCGGTCAGGCCGCCCGGCAGCGCCGGTGCCGGGACCGGCGGGTGCGGTGCGTTCTGCGCGCCGCGCACCGAACTCGGGTTGCCGTACGGCAGGGTGCAGGCCGCGTCCGTGTTGAACGGCAACGGCGAAAGGTCGTCGCTCGACCGGTGCGGCGTGCTTTCGTAGCCCCGCACGCACGGCTGGGGGTTGTCGAAGTTGAGCACCAGTTCCATCCGCAGGGCGTCGCCCTGGGGGTTCAGCGCCGAGCCGACGCCCGCGACCGCACGCGGCACGTTCGCCAGCAGCGTCTCCTCCGCCGCCGTGCGGGTGCCGAACACCCGCGCCGTCGTCAGCAGGTTGGCCAGCAGGATCGGCAGGCCCGGGTCGTTCTCCTTCAGCAGCGTCGAAAGCTCGGTCGCCGCCGGCGGGGCGGTCGCGATCAGCCGCCGCAGGTCGCCGTCCGAACGCGCGAGCTGCTGGGCGAAGACGCGGGCGTTGCCGCTGAACGAACGCCACTCCGACGACGAGCCGACCTGGGTCCGCAGCACCGTCGCGCCGTCACCGATGAGCTTCGACGTCTGGGGCAGGTGCGCGCTCGCCTGCTGGGTGAACGCGGTCGCCGAGTCCATCAGCGTCTGCAGGTCGGGGCCGGCGCCGCGCAGGGCGTCGTCGAGTTCGTCCACCACCGTCCGCAGGTCCTGCGTCGGCACCGACGCGGTGAACGAGTCCAGGTCGGTCAGCAGGCTGTTCACCGGCAGCGGCAACGTCGTCGACTCGCGCTGGATGACCGAGCCCGCCTCGAGGTAGGGCGCGTCGGCCGTGCGCGGCTGCAGGTCGACGTACTGCTCGCCGACCGCCGACCGGTTCGCCACCACCGCCGCGGAGTTCGCCGGGATGGGCGGGGCGCCGTCGTCGATCAGCAGGTCGGCCTCGGTGCCCGTGGTGGTCAGCCGCAGCTCGCCGACGCGCCCGACCGCGACGCCGCGGTAGGTCACCTCGCCGTTGGTGAACAGCCCGCCGCCTTCGGCGAGCTCGAGCTTCACCGTGTAGCTGCCCGAGCCGAACAGCCGGCCGAGCCCGGCGTAGTTGGCTCCGACGAACGCCGTCGTGGCCAGGGCGATCACGACGAACGCGACCACCTGGACCCGCACCCTGCGCGTCAGCATCACTGGCCTCCCGAACCGAGCGGGAGCGTCGGCAGGCCGGGCGGGACGCCTTCGCCGGGCGGCGGCAGCGGCACGCCGGCCGCCGGGATCATCGACGTGTACACGTTGACGTAGTCGCCCTTGATCGCCGGCAGCACCGAGTCGGGGAAGGGGAACGTCGGCAGCATCTGCAGCGACTTCGGCAGCTTGTCCTCCGCGTCGGCCAGCCGGCCGAGGATGGGCGCGAGCGCGCGCAGGTCCGCCACCATGTCGTCGCGGCTGCGGTTCACGACGTCCGTGGCCACCGACGAAAGCCGGTCGAGCGACTGCAGCATCGAGACGAGCTGGGTGCGCTGCTCGCTCAGGCTCTGCAACCCCGGCGTGAGGTCGGTCAGCGCGCCCGACACCTGCTCGTGCCGGTCCGCGAGCGTCGCGGACAGCCGGTTGAGCCCGTCGAGCGCCTCGGTGATGTCCGAGCGGTGGCTGTCCAGGTCCGTCATCAGCGTGGTGACACCGGAGAGGAACGAGCGGATCTGCTCTTCGTTGCCGTCCATCACCTTGGACAACTCGCGGTTGATCGTCTGCAGCTGCCCGATCCCGCCGCCGTTGAGCAGCAGGGAAAGGGCGCCGAAGATCTCCTCGAACTCGGGGTTGCGGTTGGTGCGCGACACCGGGATCGTCGCGTCGTTCGCGAGCCGCGGGCCGGCGTTCGCGGCTTCGCCGTCCGGGGCGGCCAGCTCGACGAACTTCTCGCCGAGCAGGCTCGACTGGCGCAGCCGCGCGACGGCGTCGGCGGGCAGCCGGACGTCGCCGTTGACGTCCAGCACGGCTTCGGCGGTCCAGCCGTCGGCGCCGAGCCGGATCTCCCGCACCCGCCCGACCGGGACGTCGCCGACCTTCACCGCGGCCTGCGGCACCAGGTCGAGGACGTCGGCGAACTGCGCGGTCACCGCGTACGGGTGGTCGCCGAGGTCGGCGCCGCCGGGCAGCGGCAGGTCGTAGACGCCCTTGAACTCGCCCGAAGAGCAGCCCGCGAGCAGGAGGCAGCCGACGCCCACGGCCGCGAGGATCCGCTTCACCGCCCACCCCCGTTGGTGTAGACGTCGCCGCTGAGCGGCAGGGGCGTCGGCGGGTAGTACTCGAGGACGTTGCCGCGGCCGCGCAGCGCGCCGGTGTCCGGGTCGATCGCGTTGAGCACGTTCGTCACCGCCAGCGGCGCCCCGTCCAGGGTCTCGGCCAGCGACTGGCGCTGCTCGACGAGCGTCCGCGTCGTCACGACCAGGTTGTCCACATTGGACTTCAGGGCGGTGCGGTTGTCCCGGATGAACGCCTGGACGTCGCCGAGCGCCTGGCCGAGGCTGTTCAGCGCGTGGCTCAGCTCGCCGCTGTTGGCCGCCAGGGTCCCCGAGATCTGCGACAGCTGCTGGTTGACGCCGCTGACCTGCTGGTCGTTGGTGGCGAGCATGGTCGTGAACCGCTGCAGCTCGTCGACGGTGCCGAACAGGTCGGACGAGTTGCCCGCCAGCGTCCGGGCGAGCTGCGCGAAGTTGCGGACGCTGTCGTTGAACGCCTGCCCGTTGCCCCGCAGGTTCCGCGCGCCGGTCTTGAGCAGGTCCGACAGGGCGCCCTGGGAGTTCGCGCCGTTCGGGCCGAGGGCCTTCGACAGCGTGTCGAGGCTGGCGTAGAGCTGGTCGAGCTCGACCGGGGTCGCGGTGCGGGCCACCGGGATCGACGCGCCGTCGGGCAGCCGGGGCCCGCCGCGGGCCGGCTTGGCGAACTGGACGTAGCGGTCGGCGACGACGCTCGGCGCGATCACCAGCACCGTGGTGTCCTCGGCGATCCCGACCGAGCCGTCGACCGTCATGTCGACCTGCACCTGGTCGCCGCGCGGGGTGACGGCGTCGACCTGGCCGATCCGGACGCCGAGCACGCGGACGTCGGAGCCGGCGTAGACGCCGACCGCGCGCGTGAAGAACGCCGTGACGTGGTGCTGCCCGGTGCCGGAGAACACCCACCACAGCGCGGCCGTGACGGCGAGCGCGAGCAGGAGCGCGGCGGCGATGAACCGGCTGGTCAGGACCCCGGCGCGGGTGGTGGTCAGCGCGCTCACTTCGTACCTCCCGGCGCGGTGCACGGGCTGTGGTTCTCGGGCAGCAGCCCGCAGAGGTAGGCGTCGATCCAGCGGCCGTTTCCGGTGGTGTTGGTGATGACGCGGAAGTACGGCCCGGCCAGCTGCAGGCCCTTGGTGAGGTTGTCGTTCTGCCGCCTCAGCAGGTCGGTGACCTGGTCGAGCGCGGTCAGCGCCTTCTTGAGCTGGTCGTTGTTGTCGGCGACGAGCCCGCGCAGCTGGTCGGCCAGCCGCGCCGAGCCGGTCAGCAGGTCGTGGATCGCGTCGCGGCGGTTGTTCAGCTCGGTGAGCAGCAGGTTGCCGTCGTCGATGAGCTTCTCGAAGTCGTCGTTCGAGTTCGCCAGGGTCGTGGTCAGCTTCCGCGCGTTGGCCAGGAGTTCGGCGATCTCGCCGTCGCGGCTGGAGACGGTCTTGGACAGCTGGGACAGGCCGTCGAGCGCGCTGCGGACGTGTTCGGGGGAGTTGCGGAAGGTGTCCGACAGCGTGGTGAAGCTGTCCGCGAGCTGTTTCGTGTCGATCGCGCCGACCGTGTCCGCGAGGCCGTTGAAGGCGTCGGTGACGTCGTAGGGCGTGACGGTCCGGGTGCGGGGGATCGGCCGGTTCGGGTCCTGCACGCCGTCGCCGGTGGGGTTCAGCGCGAGGAACTTGCGGCCCAGCAACGTCTTGATCTTGATGTCGGCCGTCGTGCGGTCGCCGATCCAGGCGTTCTTGACCCGGAAGGCCACCAGGACGTGGTCGTCGTCGAGCGTGACGTCGCGGACCTCGCCGACCTTGATGCCGGCGATCCGCACCTCGTCGTCCGGCTGCAGGCCCGCGGCTTCGGAGAACTCCGCCCGGTAGGTGGTGCCGCCGCCGACGACCGGCAGGTTGTCGTAGTTGAACGTGACGGTGAGCAGCGCGGCGAGCGCGACGCTGCCGACCACGCCGAGGGTGATCGGGTTGCGTTCCTTGAAGGACTTCACGAGCCGCACCTCGCCGCCGGGACGTACACCCCGCGCTGGGGCGTGGTTTCGAGCGTGGCGCGGCAGAGGAAGAAGTTCATCCACGTCCCGTAGGAGGAGACCCGGCCGATCTCGGTGAACTTCACCGGCAGGTCGGTCAGGAAGCTGTCCACATCGGACTGGTTCTGGCCCAGCGTGCTCGCCACCTCCTGCAGCCCGGCGATGCTCTCCTTGAGCGGCGGGCGCGCCTGCTCGAACAGGCCGGCCGTGGACTGCGTCAGGTCGCCGATCCCGCTGATGGCGTCGCCGATCGCGGCGCGGTCGCCGGCCAGTCCGGACACCAGCTGCCGCAGCGTGGACACCAGGTTCGCCAGCGCGTCGCCCTTGCCGTTGACGGTCTTGAGGACCGAGTTGAGGTTCCCGATCACCTCGCCGATCACCTTGTCGCGCGAGGCGAGCGTGGTGGTCAGGGAACCGGTGTGGGCCAGCAGGCTCTCGACGGTGCCGCCTTCGCCCTGCAGCACCTGGACGATCTCGCCGGACAGCTCGTTGACGTCGGTCGGCGAGAGCGCCTGGAACAGCGGCTTGAAGCCGTTGAACAGGTCGGTGAGGTCCAGGGCCGGCGTCGTGCGGTCGAGCGGGATCTCGCCGCCCTCGGGCAGCAGGTCCCGGGTGCCGGTCGTGCCGCGCTCGAGGGCGACGTAGCGCTGCCCGACCATGTTGCGGTACTTGATGACCGCCTTGACGTCGGCGGGCAGCCGGCGGCCCCGGTCGAGGGAGAACCCGACGAGCGCCCGGTTGTGGTCGCTGATCTCGAGCGAGGAGACCTGGCCGACGCGCACGCCGGAGATGCGCACGTCGTCGCCGACGTTGAGCGAGGTGGCGTCGAGGAACTTGGCCGAGTAGGTCATGCCCGCGCCGACGCCGGAGTTCGTGATGGAGACGGCCAGCAGAGCCGTGGCGACGGCCGTCACGGCGATGAAGACCAAGCTCTTGATGAGCGGCGAAGCGACGTTCCTCACTTGAGCTTCACCTCCGTGCCGCGGTAGAGCGGGCCGACGAGCACGCTGCTCCACGCCGGGACCCGCGCGGCCGGCACGCCGATCGACGGCGCGACCAACGTGGACAGCAGCTGCTGCTCCTGCGGCGAGTTCGCGACGCCGAGGTCGCCCTCGCCGCCGGGCAGCAGCGGGTGCCCGGCGGTGCCGGGGCCCGCCGCGGCGGTGCCGACGGTCGGGGCGACGCCCGAGGGGTAGCAGCGCGGCTCGCCGCCGCCGGTGTAGCGCGGGTCGTCCCTGCCGGGCAGGTACTTGCCGCTGTCGGCGGTCACCGTGACTTCGGCGTGCAGGCCCGGCTCGTTCCGGGTGGTGCCGAGGACCTTGTCCATCGAGTCCTTCAAGGCGCTCAGCGAGCCGATGGTGCAGGCGAAGCTGGGGGAGTACTTCGCGGCGATCTCCAGCGGCGCGCGGCTGTCGGCGGCCAGCGAGATCAGGTTGTCGCGGTTGTTCTGCAGGAACGTCGTGACCTCCTGGGACGACGACGTCACCTGCTGGTAGACCCCGGCGAGGTCGGCCTGCTTCTCCTTGACCGTGTTGAGCGTGACGGCCGACGAGCTGAGCGCGTCGAGCAGGTCGGGGGCGATGTCGCCGTAGAGGTTCGAAACCGTGGCCAGGTCGTGGATGTCCCGGGTGAGCGTCGGCAGGTCCGGGGTGAAGTCCTTCAGGTAACCCGCGGCCGTGTCGAGGGTCCGGCCGAGCTGCTCGCCGCGCCCTTGCAACGCCGTCGAGACCGCGGTCAGCGTGGTCGCGAGCTTCTGCGGCTGGACGGCCTTGAGCAGCGGCAGCAGGTTGTCGAAGACGCGTTCCAGCTCGATCGCGTTGGCCGAGCGGTCCTGCTCGATGACGTCACCCGGTTTCAGGTGCGGAGCCCGGGCGGTGTCCGGAATGGACAGCTGGACGTACCGCTCGCCGAACAGCGTCTTCGGCACGAGCAACGCGGAGACGTTGCGCGGCAGCATGTCCACCTTGCCCGGCTCCAGCGCAAGCGCTATCTCGGCGCCCTGCGGCGTCGCCCGGACCTCGCGGATCTCGCCGACGAGGACGCCGCGGGCCTTGACCTGGCCGCCCGGGGAGAGCTGGTTGCCGATGCGGTCCGCCTTGAGCGTCACCGGGACGACGGTGACGAAGTCCTTGTCGTACACCTTGATCGAGAGCGTCACGAGCACGCCCATCACCACCAGGAACAGCACGCCCGCGGTGCGGATCCCGGCCTTGCGGCGGGTCTCCCGTCTCATCCGGCCACCTGCACGGTGGTCGTCGCGCCCCAGATGGCCAGGGACAGGAAGAAGTCGAGCACGCTGATCGCGACGATCGCGGTGCGCACCGCACGGCCGACCGCCACGCCGACGCCCGCCGGGCCGCCGCTCGCGCGGAAGCCGTAGTAGCAGTGGGCCAGCACCACGACCACGCTGAACACCAGGACCTTCCCGAACGACCACAGCACGTCGCCGGGCGGCAGGAACAGCAGGAAGTAGTGGTCGTAGGTGCCCGCGGACTGGCCGAAGAACCACACGGTGATCTGCCGGGAGGCGAGGTAGCTCGACAGCAGCCCGATCGCGTAGAGCGGGATGACCGCGACGAAGCCGGCGATCACCCGCGTCGTCACCAGGTACGGGACGCTCGGGATGCCCATGACCTCGAGCGCGTCGATCTCCTCGGAGATCCGCATCGCGCCGAGCTGCGCGGTGAAGCCGCAGCCGACGGTCGCGCTCAACGCGAGCCCGCTCACCAGCGGCGCGATCTCGCGGGTGTTGAAGTAGGCGGAGACGAACCCGGCGAACGCCGACGTCCCGACCTGGTTGAGCGCGGAGTAGCCCTGCAGGCCGACGACCGTGCCGGTGGCGACGGTCATCCCGATCATCACGCCGATCGTGCCGCCGATGACGGCGAGCGCGCCGCTGCCGAAGCTGACTTCGGCCAGCAGGCGGACGATCTCGCGCAGGTAGCGGCGGAGCGCGCGGGGCACCCAGGCGATCGCGCGGAGGAAGAAGAGGATCTGGTCGCCGAGGGTGTCGAGGAAGCCGAAGCTCCGGTCGACGGTTTCGCGGACCCGCGCGGATCTCGGGACGTCGGTGGTCACCATGGCTCAGCTCCCCTTCGGCGGCACGAGCTGCAGGTACACGGTGGTGAGCACCAGGTTCAGCACGAACAGCAGCAGGAACGTGATGACCACCGACTGGTTGACGGCGTCGCCGACGCCCTTCGGCCCGCCCTTGGGGTTCAGCCCGCGGTAGGCGGCGACCACGCCGGCGACGAAGCCGAAGATGACGGCCTTGATCTCGCTGATCCACAGGTCGGGCAGCTGCGCCAGCGCCGAGAAGCTCGCCAGGTACGCGCCGGGCGTGCCGTGCTGCATGATCACGTTGAAGAAGTAGCCGCCGAGCACGCCGACGACGCTGACCATGCCGTTGAGGAAGACCGCGACACCCATCGCGGCGAGCACCCGCGGCACGATCAGCCGCTGCACGGGCGAGACGCCGAGGACCTCCATCGCGTCGATCTCTTCGCGGATGGTGCGGGACCCGAGGTCGGCGCACATCGCGCTGCCGCCCGCGCCGGCGATGAGCAGCGCCGTGACGATCGGGCTGGCCTGCTGGATGATGGCGAGCACGCTGGCCGCGCCGGTGAAGGACTGCGCGCCGATCTGCGTGGTCAGCGACCCGATGTGCAGCGCGATGACCGCGCCGAACGGGATGGAGACCAGCGCCGTCGGCAGGATCGAGACGCTCGCGATGAACCAGAACTGCTGGATCAGCTCACGCAGCTGGAACGGGCGCCGGAAGGTCAGCCGGACGACGTCGAAGCCGAGCCCGTAGAGCCGCCCGGTCTGCCGCAGCGCGGCGGCCCCGGGGAACGACGCCGTCGTCGTCCGTTCGGCCATGCGTGTGCCTCCCCAGTGGTTCCGGCGGCACGCCGAATACACCCGAGATGAGCAAGGGGAAATGGTCCGAACGGCGTAAAAATTGTCGGCCATTCACGGTCTCGGGGGACACCGTGCCGGTTCCTACTGGTCGGTACGCTAACGACGGGCCTGCTGGGAGACAAGAACTTCAGCATGATCACGCGGTCACGGGCTGGTAACCGCGCATTTCTTGTCGAGCGCTGACAAACGGACCGGATCTTGTTGTCAAAGAAGGAAAAGAAAATACCGACCCGGCTGCCGGAAGTGACGGATGGGCACCTTTGTAGCACCGGACGCGCCGGAGGGCACCTCCACGGCGAAGGTGCCCTCCGGGGTGCTCGTCAGGACTTGAGGCCGGCGACCAGCTCGTACGAGCGGACGCGGTCCGCGTGGCCGTGGACCATCGTGGTGATCATCAGCTCGTCCGCGTCCGTGTCGGCCAGCAGCTGCTCGAGTCCCTTGTGGACGGTCTCGGGCGAGCCGATGATGCTCGAGCCGAAGCGGTCGGCGAGGAACGCGCGGTCGATCTCCGTGTACGGGTACTCCGCCGCCTCTTCGGGGGTCGGCATCGCGATCGGGCGGCCGCGGCGGAGGCTGAGGAACGTCAGCCCGGACGGCCCGGCCAGGAACCGCGCGCGGTCGTCCGTCTCGGCCGCGACGACCGAAACGCCGAGCATCACGTACGGCTCGTCGAGCACGCCGGGCCGGAAGTTCTCCCGGTACAGCTGCACGGCCGGGATCGTGTTCTCGGCCGCGAAGTGGTGCGCGAAGGAGAACGGCAGGCCGAGCCGGCCGGCGAGCTGGGCGCTGAAGCCGCTCGAGCCCAGCAGCCACACCGGCGGCTGGTTGCCCTCGGCCACCACCGCGTTGACGCCCCGCGCCTCGGAGTGGGTGAAGTAGCCGATCAGCTCCTGCAGGTGCTCCGGGAAGTTCTCCGCCGACAGCCCGCCCGGCCCGCGCAGCGCGAGCGCCGTCCGCTGGTCGGTGCCCGGCGCGCGGCCGATGCCGAGGTCGATGCGGCCGGGGTGGAACGCCTCCAGCGTGCCGAACTGCTCGGCGACGACCAGCGGCGCGTGGTTGGGCAGCATGATCCCGCCCGAGCCGACGCGGATGCGCTCGGTCGCGTCGGCGACGTGGCCGATCAGCACGGCCGTCGCCGAGCTGGCGATGCCGGGCATGTTGTGGTGCTCGGCCAGCCAGTAGCGGTTGAAGCCCAGCCGTTCCGCGGCGCGGGCGAGGTCCAGGGTGTTGCGCAGCGTCTCGCCGATGCTGTTCCCCTCCGAAACGGGGGACAGGTCGAGCACGGACAGCGGCACGTCAGGCAGTGAGCTCACAACCGGGGTCAACGCCCCGGTGCCGCCAAAGCTTCCCGCGCCGCCGCCCGGGCGTGTTCAGCGCGCGGGGAGCCAGTCGGGGTTCGAGGCCAGCACGGTCAGCTGCTGCGTCGCCCGGGTCAGCGCGACGTACAGCACCCGCCGCCCGGTCGTCGACTCGACGATCAGGTCGTTCGGCTCGACGAGCACCACGGCGTCGTACTCCAGGCCCTTCGAGTCCAGGCTGCCGACGACCTTCAGCCGCTCGTCCTCGTGGTCCGCCAGCCAGCCGGCGACCTCCGGCACCCGGTCCATCGCCGTGATCACGCCGACCGTGCCCTCGACCGCGCCCAGCAGCTCCTTGACCGCCGCCTGCGTCGCCGACGCCAGGCCGGCCGCCTCCACCGGGCGGACCTCCGGCACGATCCCGGTCTTGCGCACGGCCACCGGCAGCTCGCCGGCCTCCGCGTGCCCGGTCACGACCTTCGCCGCCAGGTCGAAGATCTCGGCCGAGTTCCGGTAGTTCGTGCGCAGCGTGAACCGGCGCCGCGCGGTCTTGAGGCCGAACGCCTGGTCGCGCGCCTGCGCCGCCTCGGCCGGGTCCGGCCACGAGCTCTGCACGGGGTCGCCGACCACCGTCCAGCTCGCGTACTTGCCGCGCCGGCCGACCATCCGCCACTGCATCGGCGAGAGGTCCTGCGACTCGTCGACGACCACGTGCGAGTACTCGTCGTAGTGCTCGGGCCGCGTCGGGGCGCCGCCGGAGCGGTCCGGCTCGACCTCGATCACCTGGCGGCGCTTGCGCTTCGGCGGCGGCCCGATCAGCACGCGCAGCTCGTCCAGCAGCGCGACGTCCGCGATCGACCAGCCCCGCGAGCGGTCCGCGAAGTCCGCGGCCAGCATCGAGATCTCCTGCCGGTTCAGCACGCCCTTCGCGACCGAGGCCAGCCGCTTCTCCTCGCCCAGCCACTTCAGGACCTGCGCCGGGTACAGGACCGGCCACCAGACGACCAGGAACCGGTGGAAGTCGATCCGCTCGCCGAGGTCGGTGACCAGCTCGGCGCGGTCGATCTGCTTGCCGTCGGCCTTCGCGTACTCCTCCGCCTTCGACGCCAGCGCGTCGAGCAGCAGCTCGGCCGCCCGGATCCGCGACCGGTTCGGCGGCGCGCCCTGCGTGTGGGCCTTGCGGCGGACCTTCTCCAGCTCGCGCGCGGTCAGCTTGAGGACCTCGCCGCGGTAGACGATCCGCATCTCCTCGGGCGCCTCCGGCGGGGTGTCGCGCAGCGCCCGCAGCAGGATCTTCCGCATCCGCAGCGACCCCTTGATCGCGGCCAGCGGCGCCGCGTCCTGCCGCGTCGCCTCCAGGCCGTCGAGGACCTCGCCGAGCGCGCGCAGTTCGACGTTCGTCTCCCCCATCGAGGGGAGGACCCGCGAGATGTAGCTGGTGAACACCCCCGAGGGCCCGATCACGAGCACGCCGGCCCCGCCGAGCTGGCGGCGGTAGCGGTAGAGCAGGTAGGCCGCGCGGTGCAGCGCGACGGCCGTCTTGCCGGTGCCCGGCCCGCCGGTGATCTCGGTGACACCGCGCCACGGCGCCCGGATGACCTCGTCCTGCTCCTTCTGGATGGTCGCGACGATGTCGCGCATCTTCTCGCCGCGCGAGCGCCCCAGCGCGGCCATCAGCGCGCCTTCGCCGACGATCTGCATGTCCTCGGGGACGGCGTCGGCGATCAGCACGTCGTCGTCGACGTCCAGCACGTTCTGGCCGGAGCAGCGGATCACCCGCCGCCGCACGACGTCCATCGGCTCCTCGGCCGTGGCCTGGTAGAACGCGGCCGCGGCGGGCGCGCGCCAGTCCGTGACGAGGTTGTCGAACTCGGCGTCGCGGATGCCGAGGCGGCCGACGTAGGTGCGTTCGCCCTCGCGGTCGTCGAGCCGGCCGAAGACCAGGCCCTCGTACTCGGCGTCGAGCGTCTGGAGCGTCTGGTTGGCGTGGTAGACCATCATGTCGCGCTCGAAGAGCATCGACGCCTGCTCGAAGATCGCCTCGCGCTGCGCGCCCTGGCCGATCTCGTAGCCCTTCGTGCGCATCGCCTCGGCTTGGGCGCGCAGTTCGTCCAGACGGGTGTACACGCGATCGACGTGGGCTTGCTCGATGGCGATCTCGGCCCGTCTGACCCGAGGTTCCGACACGCATGGCTCCTTGACAGCTCTGGATCGCCTCCGAGGGCGAAGAACGACTCTACGCGTTGGCTCCGGCGGGCACACCGATGTCCCGGTTCTGAGTGCCACGTGTCATCGGCTCACAATCAGGGGGTGACCAGGATCGTGGCCGGGACGGCGGGCGGGCGGCGGCTGAAGGTGCCGCCGAAGGGCACCCGGCCGACGTCGGAACGCGTCCGCGAAGCGCTGTTCAACGCCCTCGAAACGGCGGGTGAGCTGGACGGCGCCCACGTCCTGGACCTCTACGCCGGCTCCGGCGCCCTCGGCCTCGAAGCCCTCTCGCGCGGCGCGGCGGACGCCCTGTTCGTCGAGGCCGACCGGCGGGCGGTGGACGTCCTGCGCGGCAACGTCGCGGCGCTCGGCCTGGGCGGCACGGTCCGCGCGGGGCAGGTCGAGACGGTCGTCGCGGCGCCCGCGCCCTCGTCGTTCGACCTGGTCCTGGCCGACCCGCCGTACGCCGTGGACGCGGCGGCGCTCGGCAAGGTGCTCGCTTCCCTGGCGTCGGGTGGCTGGCTGGGTTCGTCGGCGCTGGTCGTCGTCGAGCGCGCGGCCCGCGACGGCGAGCCGGACTGGCCGGCCGGCTTCGAGCCCTCGCGCGCGAAGAAGTACGGGGACACGGCGGTCCTTTGGGCCGAATTCACGCCTGTGGCGTGAGCCACGCGGCGGAAACCGGGTCCGGCACGGTAGCGTCCGCGCCATGCGGCGTGCGGTCTGTCCCGGTTCCTACGATCCGGCCACCAACGGCCACCTCGACATCGTCGAACGGGCCAGCGTGCTGTTCGACGAGGTCGTCGTCGCGGTGGGGGTGAACAAGAGCAAGAAGGGCCTCTTCGAGATCGAAGAGCGCCTGGAGATGCTGCGCGAGATCACGGCGAAGCTGCCGAACGTGCGCGTCGACTCGTGGGAGGGCCTGCTGGTCGACTACTGCCGCGACAACGACATCGCGGCGGTCGCCAAGGGCCTGCGCTCGGTCAGCGACTTCGACTACGAGCTGCAGATGGCGCAGATGAACCGCGAGCTGACCGGCGTCGAGACGCTGCTGATGGCGAACAACCCGGCGTACGGGTTCGTGTCGAGCTCCCTGGTGAAGGAGGTCGCGGCCCTCGGCGGCGACATCGAGCACCTGGTGCCGCCGGTCGTCTACGAGCGGCTCACCGAGAAGTTCCCGAAGCTCGGCCGCTGAACGGTCCTGATCGGACTTCCGCAACCCGGGGCGCCCGGTTCCCTTCGTTCGGCCCCCTACGTTCGTCGGGACTTCCGGCCGGGCGTGCCGGAGTTCACGTTCTCGCCTTCTGACGATCATTCGATCGGGTTACGGTCCGAAAATGACCAACTACCGATCTCGCCTGGTCGCGGTCCTCTTCGCGCTCCTGGCCACGTTGTCCATGGGGGTCACCGCCGCCGAAGCGGTGACGGATTCACCGGCCGTCGCGGCCCAGAACTCCTGCGGGAACCTCTCCGGGTACACGCACACGACGCTCTCGGCGCTGCCGGCCGAAGCGACGACGACGTACAACCTCATCCAGAAGGGTGGTCCCTTCCCGTACCCGCAGAACGACGGCGTCGTCTTCGACAACCGCGAGGGCGTCCTCCCGTCCTGCGCGTCGGGCTACTACCACGAGTACACGGTGCCGACGCCCGGCTCGAGCAACCGCGGCACGCGGCGCATCGTGACCGGATCGGGTGGCGAGTACTTCTACACCGGCGACCACTACGCCACCTTCCAGGTCATCGACGTCGGCGGTGGCAGCACGCCCGCGAAGTGCGGCGATCTGTCGAAGCTGACCGGCATCGGCTACTCGCAGCTCTCGTCGGCGGCCCGCACGGTCGTGGACAACGCCCGCAACGGCACCTCGGCCGGCACGGCGTACGAGAACCGCGAAGGCGTCCTCCCGGCTTGCGCGTCCGGCTACTACAAGCTGTTCCCGGTGGGCACGAACGACCGGGTGATCACCGGCAAGGCGGGCGAGGTGGCCTACACGCCCGACCACTACGCCACGTTCAAGCGCGTCGACCTGAACTCCTGAGCCCCGCGCCGGGCGTGGACCACGGGGACACGCCCGGCGCCGGTCGCGTGCACCGGTTCGGCGCCGGATGCGGGCAGACTGATCTCAGCGACAGGGGATTGGAGTTGCCGTGTACCGGGTTTTCGAGGCGCTCGACGAGCTCGTCACCATCGTCGAGGAGGCGCGCGGCGTCCCGATGACGTCCAGCTGCGTCGTGCCGCGCGGCGACGTGCTGGAGCTCCTCGACGACGTGCGCGACGCGCTGCCGGCGGAGGTCGACGACGCCCAGGACGTGCTCGACAAGCGCGACGACCTGATCCACGCCGCCCGCAAGGAGGCGGGGGAGACGGTCGCCGGCGCGAACGCCGAAGCCGAGCGCGCGATCGCCGACGCGACGGACGAGGCGGAGCGCATCCTGGCCGACGCCCGCGCCCGCGCCGAGCAGATGCTCGCCGACGCCCACGACCAGGCGGACCGCACGGTCGCGGCGGGCCAGGCCGAGTACCAGAACCTCACGGACCGCTCCCGCGCCGAGTCCGAGCGCATGATCCAGGCCGGCCGCGACGCCTACGACCGCGCCATCGAGGACGGCCGCGCCGAGCAGGCGAGGCTGGTGGCCCAGACGGAGGTCGTCCAGGCGGCCCACGCCGAGTCGGCCCGCATCGTCGACGAGGCCCACGCCGAGGCGGACCGCCAGCGCCAGGACTGCGACGCGTACGTGGACGGCAAGCTGGCGGAGTTCTCGGAGCTGCTGGCCACGACGCTGCGCACGGTGGACTCGGGCCGCAACCACCTGCGGTCGCCGGCGAACCTCCCGAACTCGGGCGGCCGGCCGACGCTGTACGACTATCAGGTGTGACGAGTCTCTCGGGCCCGCGCTCGCGCACGTCACGCCCGGACCCGGGAGGGACCAGCTCAAAAGGGGTGGCGACCAGTGCGTACCCTGGAGTGGATGTCCGAGAACAAGACCCCCCAGCTCGACGACCGCAGCCTCTGGGTGTTCGACACCCGTGAGCTCGGCCGTCACGCCGGCCTCAGCCGCGCCGTCCGGCGCAGCGTGCCGGTGGAGACGCCGCTCGGCGTCCCCGACGTCATCACGATCGAGGCCGGCTCGGAGCTGGAACTCGACCTGCTGCTCGAGTCCGTCGTCGAAGGCGTGCTCGTCAGCGGCACCGCGACGGCCGTGGCGAAGGGCGCCTGCGCCCGTTGCCTCGACCCGCTGACCGAAGAGGTCGAGGTCGAGGTCCAGGAGCTGTTCGCCTACCCGGGGTCGGCCACCGAGGAGACCACCGAAGAGGACGAGATCCCCCGGCTGGTGGACGACAAGATCGACCTCGAGCCGATCGTCCGCGACGCCGTCGTGCTCGCCCTGCCGCTGGCGCCGCTGTGCACCGAGGACTGCGCCGGGCTGTGCGTCGAGTGCGGCGTCAAGTGGGCCGATCTCGAGCCCGGACACGGGCATGAGAAGATAGACCCTCGGTGGGCCGCACTCGTGGAGCGATTCGACGAGAATGCGGGCGAGAAGCCTGCGCAGGGCCCAGCTGAGCAAGCCTGACGAGCGCCCAGCTCGTTCCGGAGGAAAGTTCGCTCGCCACCGCGAGCAGACCGTCATAAGGAGATCTACTCGTGGCCGTCCCGAAGCGGAAGATGTCGCGATCCAACACGCGCTCCCGCCGCAGCCAGTGGAAGGCGGCTCCGGTGCAGCTGGTGCCCTGCTCCAACCGCGCCTGCAAGCAGCCGAAGCTCCAGCACGTCGCGTGCCCGTCGTGCGGCCAGCACAACGGCCGCCAGGTCGTCGAGCCCGCCTGATCGGGTAGCCGACATGGGGGGCAAGACGCCCGGGGGACCAGCAGCCGATCCGGCACCGTTGCTCGAAGCGCTCGGGGTCACCTTGGACCCCGAGCTGCTCCGGCTTTCGCTGACCCACCGCTCGTACGCGTACGAGAACGGGGGTCTGCCGCCGAACGAGCGGCTCGAGTTCCTCGGTGACGCCGTGCTCGGCCTGGTCGTCACCGACCACCTCTACACCACCCACCCCGACCTGCCCGAAGGTCAGCTCGCGAAGCTCCGCGCCAGCGTGGTCAACATGCACGCACTGGCGCGGGTCGCCCGCGGGCTCGGCGAGGGCGGGCTCGGGGCGCACCTGCTGCTGGGCAAGGGCGAAGAGCTCACCGGCGGCCGGGACAAGGCGAGCATCCTCGCCGACGGCCTCGAGGCCGTCATCGGTGCCGTCTACCTCGCGCACGGCATCGAGATCGCCCGCAAGCTCGTGCACCACCTCTTCGACGGGTTGCTCGCCGAAGCGCCGTTGCGCGGCGCGGGCCTCGACTGGAAGACGAGCCTGCAGGAGCTGACGGCGTCGGCCGGTCTCGGCGTGCCCGAGTACAAGGTCGAAGACACCGGTCCGGACCACCGCAAGGAGTTCACGGCCACGGTGCTCGTCGCCGGCCGTCCCCTCGGGCACGGCACCGGCTCGACGAAGAAGGAAGCCGAGCAGAAGGCCGCCGAGACGGCGTGGCGCTCGCTGTCCGCCGAGCTCGAAGCCGAGAAGAAGGACGACCCGGAGTCCTGATCACCGGGACCGTCGTCGACGGTTTCCCGGACCGCTCAGTAGCGTGTGGCCATCCGCCGCGTTCGTGCTCACCGAGAGGTTGGCGGATGCGTCTTTTCTTCGTTCCCCTGATCGTCGCGGCGCTGGTCGTCGTGCCCGGACATCGTGCTGCGCCACGGCAACCGCAGCACCGTCGAGGGCAACCTGCTCTGCGGATCGGGGCCGCTGGTGACGCTGCCGAGCGGGGCGACGGTCGAGTACGAAGGCAACATCACGTTCGGCGCCGTGGCGGGCATCCCGTCCCGCTCGGTGGACCGAAGCTGGTGAAGGACGCGGCCGGGCTCTACCGGCTGGCCGCCGGAAGCCCGGCGATCGACGCCGGCGTGGGTTCGTACCCGTACGCGGTGAAGGACTTCGACCTGCAGGCCCGCACGGGCCCGTTCGACGTCGGCGCCGACGAGTACCACGCGTCGGGCGCGACCCGGGTTCCGCTGACGAAGGCCGACGTCGGACCGGCCGCTCCGTAGGGGTTCCGGAAACTGTCGTACCCGCCGGGCACAATGACCGCATGCCCGAACTCCCCGAGGTCGAAGTCGTCCGCCTGGGCCTCCAGGCGCACGTCGCCGGCCGGACGATCCGCGAGGCGGAGGTCCTGCACCCGCGCGCCATCCGCCGGCACGCGCTGGGCGCGGAGGACTTCACGCAGCGGCTGGCCGGCACGCGCGTCGAGGCGGCGCGGCGCCGCGGCAAGTACCTGTGGCTGGAGCTGTCCGACAAGGAGGCGCTGCTCGCGCACCTGGGGATGAGCGGGCAGATGCTCGTCCAGCCCGAGGGCGCGCCGGACGAGAAGCACCTCCGGGTGCGGCTCCGCTTCGCCGACGACGGTCCCGAGTTGCGGTTCGTCGACCAGCGGACGTTCGGCGGCCTGGCGCTGGACGACCTGCACGACACGGGCGGTGACGTCCTGCTGCCCGACACGATCGCGCACATCGGGCGTGACCCGATGGACCCGGCGTTCGACCTCGACGCGGCGGTCCGGGCGCTGCGGTCCCGGCGCACCGAGATCAAGCGGGCGTTGCTGGACCAGACGCTCGTGTCGGGCATCGGCAACATCTACGCGGACGAAGCGCTGTGGCGCGCGAAGCTGCACTGGGCGCGTCCGACGGAGAAGCTGACGCTCGCGAAGGGACGCGAGCTGCTGTCCGCGGCCTCGGACGTCATGACCGCGGCGCTGGGCGCGGGCGGGACGTCGTTCGACGCGTTGTACGTGAACGTCAACGGGCAGTCGGGGTACTTCGACCGGTCCCTGGACGCGTACGGCCAGGAGGGCCTGCCGTGCCACCGGTGCGGCACGGCGATCCGGCGGGAGCCGTTCATGAACCGGTCGTCGTTCTCGTGTCCACGGTGCCAACCGCGGCCTCGGGCCAACTTGCGTTGATAAATGGTGTTCAGCTTTCAGCTAGGATGAATGTGCCTGGCAGCTGAGGGAGTGCATCGTGGTCAAGGAGCCCGGAAAGTCGACGCTGGCCGACAAGATCGACCGGCTGTTCCACGTGGTCCGCAGGCCCGACCGGGAGCCGTACAGCAACGAAGAGGTCGCGAAGGCCTGCCGCGAGGCGACGGGCGAGAGCTTCTCGACGACCTACCTGTGGCAGCTGCGCACAGGCCGCCGCGACAACCCGACCAAGCGCCACCTGGAGGCCTTGGCCCAGTTCTTCGGCGTGCCCCCGGCCTACTTCTTCGACGACGAGCAGAGCAGGAAGATCGCGGAAGAGTTGGCCCTGCTGGGCGCCCTGCGCGACGCCGGCGTCCGGGACCTGGCCCTGCGAGCGGTGACCCTCTCGGCGGACGGGCTGGACACGATCAGCGACATGATCGACGCAATCGCCAGGAGGGAGGCCGGCCGCGGCGGACCGAAGAGGGAATCCTGAGGTGCGGGCCGCACGGCGGTCCCTCACGCGCGCGACGCCTTCCGGCCTGGATAGTCTGCTGGGCAGCGGGGTGAGTGGATCCTGCCGCGGGTCGCGTTGCGGCGGAGCTGCTGCCGGGTGTGAGGGGCGCCGGATTGTCCGCGGGGTGCGGTCGTGAGCAGTCAAGGGTGCGCCGCGGCGAAGCGACTGTCGAGCGGTGCCGCGAATCGCCGGGAGTGCGCGGCGCGGCGCAGTGCTCTCGGCGGCCGTCCCGCGCAGCCGGGATGTGCCGCTCGGGGGTTCGGCTCGCCGGACGGGAACCGGCTTTCGCGGCTGGGCGCCGGAAAATGCCCCGGCCGCGCAACCATGCGGGCGGCACCGCGTTGATCCGGCTGGAGCCGTTCGGCCGTGGCGTGGTGAAGGAGGCCTGAGGTGGCGCGACCATCGTGGCGGCGGCGGCCGAGCCGCGCGCTGTGGAAGCGGGCGCGTGAAGTCGCCGATGCCGTCAGCCTGCCCGAGCCCTTCGATGCCCGCGCCTTCGTCGCGAGCCTGGCCGCCGATCGCGGCCGGCCGATCGAGCTCATGCCCGTCAGCGCCCCCGAAGGCGCGCCCTGCGGCCTGCTCATGAGCACCGAACGCGCGGACTACATCCTCTACCCGACCGACACCACCGCCCTGCACCGGCGCCACATCCTGCTCCACGAGGTCGGTCACCTCCTCTGCGGCCACACCGGCCCCGACGGCAGCGCGGACGGCGTCGCGATCGACGCCGCCGCCGGGCGTCAGCTCATGCCCAACCTCTCGCCCGAGCTGGTCCGGCGCGTGCTCGGCCGCACCACCTACACCGAGGTCGAAGAGCGCGAAGCCGAGCTCGTCGCTTCGCTGCTCGCGCAACGCGTCGTGCGGCCCGAAGAGCCGCGCGAACCCGCACCCGACGTCCCGGACGGCGTCCGGCGCTTCGACTCCCTCTTCGGCGGACGTTCCCGCCGTCGCACGCCGTGATCGAGACGCTGGCCTACTACCTCTGCGTCGTGGGCTTCGCCGGCTTCGGGTACAAGCTCGTCGAAGCGCGGCACAGCCAGCCGGTGCGCACGATGTGGTACCTCGCCGGCTTCGGGATCTGCATCGCCACCGGCATCCTCGTGCTGACGCCGGCGATGACCGCCCTCGTCGGCCCGGGCCCGGTCGCGGAGTGGGTCCTGACCCTGGCCGGTGACGAGCTGAAGCTCGGCGCGATCGGTTTCGCCGTCGCCTTCACGCAATCGGTGTGGCGCGGCGAAGGCGCCCGGCTCGCTCCGCACGCGTTGTTCACCGTCGCGACGATGGTGCTGCTCGCGGTGTGCTTCACGCTTTCCGCGCCGAAACGCGTCGGCGACGACACGGTCTTCTCGGGCAGCGGCCTGCCCTTCGCCCTGGCCGACAAGGCGTTGTTCCTGCTCTACAGCCTGGTCAGCCTCAGCCTGCTGATCGCGATCTTCGCCCGCAGCGCGTGGCAGGCCGAGCCGGGACCGCTGCGCACCGGGCTGTGGCTGCTGGTGGTCGGCGTCGGCGCGGCGGTCGCGTGGACGTTCTGGGACATCGACGACGTCCGCCGGCTGGCGGAGACCGCGCGGATCGGCGCGCGTGAGGACCTCCCGTCGTCGGTCCTGGCCGCGGCGACGATCGGGTTGGTCACGGCCGGCGCGACGCTCAGCGCGTGGTCGCCGGCGGTGTCGTCGGTGCTCGGGCGGGTGCGCGCGTACCGGGCGTACCGCCGCATCGAGCCACTGTGGACGGCGTTGCGCGCGGCGGTCCCGGGCATCGCGCTCGACCCGGGCCGCGAGCTCGCGGGCGGCGCCGAGTTCGCGCTGTACCGCCGGGTGATCGAGATCCGCGACGGTCACCTGGCGCTCCGAGCCCACTTCGACCCGGAGCTCCCATCCCGAGCCGAGGCGGCGGCCCGCAGGGCGGGAGTCCGCGAAGCCGACCTGGCGGCCACGGTCGAGGCGGTGACCCTGGCAGCGGCGATCGAGGCGGGCCGCGCAGGCCGGCGCTTCGAGCGCGGCGAGATGACGGACCCGCTCCCGGACGCGGACGTGACCACGGAGGCGGCATGGCTGATCCAGGTGAGCCGAGCCTGGCGCCGCGACGCGGTGGTCGAGCGGGTCCGGGCAAGCGTACTCGGTTGACGTGTTGCGATGTGGTGGTCGAGCGGGTCCGGGCCGGCGTACTTGGCTGACGTGTTGCGATGTGGTGGTCGAGCGGGTCCGGGCCGGCGCACTCGGCTGATCCGCACCGGCTAGCGCGGGTAGCGAGCCCCGTTCACCGTGACCCGCAGCGTGTACACCGAGCTGGATGCCGTGATGAACAGTTCGTTCCCCCGGGCACCGCCGAAGGTGAAGTTCGAGCAGATCTCCGGGATGCGGAGTTTGCCGATCGCCGTTCCGTCCGGCGCGAAACAGTGCAGGCCGTCGTGGGCCGCTGCCCAGATCTGGCCTTCGCTGTCCACGCGGACTCCGTCGAACACGCCCGCGTCGCACGTCGCGAACACCGCGCCGCCCGTCAGTTTGCCCTCCGCGCCCACCTCGAAGACCCGGATGTGGCTCGGCTGCTGCCGGGTGTCCACTATGTACAGCAGGGACTCGTCGGCCGAGAACGCCAGGCCGTTCGGCCGCGAGAAGTCGTCCGCGACGATCCGCACCTCGCCCGACGGGGCGACGCGGTACACGTGGCACGCCCCGATCTCGCTCTCCGCTTTGTACCCCTCGTAGTCACTGTCGATGCCGTAGCTCGGGTCGGTGAACCAGATTGACCCGTCCGAGTGCTCGACGACGTCGTTCGGGCTGTTGAACCGCTTTCCCTCGAACTCCGACGCCAGCACGGTGATCGAGCCGTCGTGCTCCGTGCGCGTCACCCGGCGGCGGCCCTGCTCGCAGCTGATCAGCCGTCCGTGGCGGTCGACGGTGTGCCCGTTCGCGTACTCGGACGGCTGACGGAACACCCCGACCCGGCCGGTCGTCTCGTCCCAGCGCAGTGTGCGGTCGTTCGGGACGTCGCTGAACACCAGGTAACGCCCCGCCGGGAAGTACGCCGGCCCTTCCGTCCAGCGGCAGCCCGTGTGCAGGCGCTGCATCCACTCGTCGCCGTTGACGCGCTCGAAGCGCTCGTCGATCACCTGGAAGTCCGTCTTGACCAGATCCATCACTCACCCCTAGCAGCAGGACGCGGTGCTCGGGGCCCGGACAACCCCCGACACGCCCGTTCGGCGGTCTGCCGTGCGCACTACTGTGCAATGCGTGGTACCTTTCCAAGCGTAAGACTGGAGGGTGCAGTGGAGATCAGTCAGCTGCTCAAAGGGGTGCTCGATCTCGCCGTGCTCGCGGTGCTCCGCGAGGAAGACGGCTACGGGTACGACGTCCTGCGAAGACTCAGGAGCGCCGGCCTGGACGAGGTGGGGGACGCGTCGGTGTACGGGACGTTGCGCAGGCTGTACAAGGCCGGCCTGCTCACCTCGTACGTGGTGCCCAGCGAAGAGGGGCCGCACCGCAAGTACTACAGCCTGAACGAACCGGGCAGGCTCCGCCTCGCGGAGTCGGGGAAGACCTGGCAGAGCTTCGCACGGACGATGAACGTGCTTTTGGGAGAGGCAGCATGAGCGACAAGCCGACCGCCGTGCGGGTGTATCTGGCGCGGGTCCGCACCGCGCTCGCCGACCTGCCCGCGAGCGAGATCGAAGAAATCCTCGAGGACGTCCGGCCGCACCTGGCCGAGCTCGAGGCCGAACTGGGGGAGGGCGCCCGCGTCGAGGCCCTGATCGAACGGCTCGGCACCCCGGAGAGCTACGCGGCCGAGCTGCGCGCGTCCGGCGGGTACCCGGCGCCGGCCGAAGGGGCCACGCAGGTGCTCGCCACCGCCACGAAGACGCCGAGCCTCGCGAAGCCGCGGGTCGCGTTCTGGGGCCTGGCGCTCTGCGCGGTGGCGCTCGCGCTGTTCGCGTTCGGCTCGGCCGTCAGCCTCCGACCCGAGGTGCTCCTGGGTGCCGTGCTCCTCCTGCCGGTGTTCCTCGTCAGCCTGTTCCTGTTGCTGCGGGGCGGCGTCGAGCCGGTGCAGGCGCTGCCGGAGGTGGTGTGGCTGCGGCGGACGCTGGCCAAGGGGCGCGAGCAGGAGGACTCCGGGAAGGCGCTGAGCTACCTGGCTTCGCTGAAGCCGGTGTGGTGGATCGTCTGCGCCGTCGTGCTGATCGCCTTCGGGCTGCTGCTCATGCTGCGCTCGCGCGGCGCCGTGCTGCTGCTGCCGTTCCTGCTCGTCGCGGGCGGCGCGGCGGTGTGGGCGGGCCCGCGGCTGCGCGGCGACCGGCGGCTGCTGTGGGTGGCCGTGCCGATCTCGGCGTTCGTCATCGGCGGCATCCTGGGCGGGTTCGGCGCCGCGGTCGACCTGATCTCGCACCGGAACTCGTACTCGAGCTCGCCGTCGTACTACCCGTCGTCGTCCGACCGGTACGGCAACGACCAGCTGACGTACGGCGGCCACGAGGTCGAGAACGTCTACGCCTTCGACGCCGAGGGCAAGCCGCTGACCGAGGTCTACCTCTACGACGAGGCGGGCAGGCCGCTCACGCTGACCCGCTACGGCTGCGAACGCTCCAGCGGCACCAAGGAGAAGATCGGCGCGGACAACCGGTTCCCGCGGCCGCAGGTCGAGCAGGGCGTCACCGACGACCAGGGCAACTACAACGGCTACAACGGGTACCGCTCGGCGTGCCGCGAGAACGGGGGCGTCCCCTTCAGCGCGGCGATCCCGAAGGTGACGGCGCCCCCGACGACCAGCACCACCACGCCGCCGCCGTTCTCGACGACCCCGGCGCCGCCGACCAGGTGAAAGCCACCAGGAGCGGAGGTCGGGGCCGCTCCTGACGCGACGAAGGCCGCCTCCGGAAACCGTCCGGGGGCGGTCTTCGGTCTTCCTTCGCGCGTGGTGTTCACCCGATCCCAACGTGCGCGAAACGCCCCGCGAACGCGGGCGTGCTGAGCTGGGCCCGTGCCACTCACGGAGTCCGGGGCGGACCCCCTCGCCCCGCGCACACGGGTCGTCCACGGGTACGAGCGCGCCTACCGGATGGCCGGGAGCGGGCCCGCCCTGCTGTTCCTGCACGGCATCGGCGACGACTCGGCGACGTGGCTGGAGCTGCTGGCGTCGCTCGCGGCCGACCACACCGTGATTGCGCCCGACCTGCTCGGCCACGGCGCGTCGGCCAAGCCGCGCGCGGACTACTCCGTCGCGGCCTACGCGTGCGGCATGCGCGACCTGCTGACCACGCTCGACGTCGACCGGGTGACCGTGATCGGGCACTCGCTCGGCGGCGGCGTCGCGATGCAGTTCGCCTACCAGTTCCCGGAACGCTGTGAACGGCTGGTGCTGGTCGGCTCGGGTGGCGTCGGGGCGAGCGTGCACCCGCTGCTGAGGCTGGCCGCCGCGCCGGGCGCGGGACTCGTGCTGCCCCTGCTGGGCGCGGCGCCCGCGCGGCCGGTGCTGCGCGGGTTCGCCGAACTGCTGCGGATCTCCGCGGGACTGGACGCGGACCTCGAGTACGTGCTCACCCGCTACGCCCGGCTGGTCGAGCCGAGCACGCGTTCGGCGTTCCTGCGGACCCTGCGGTCGGTCGTCGACTGGCGTGGCCAGGTGGTCAACATGCTGGACCGCTGCTACCTGACCGAGGGGATCCCGACCCTGCTCGTGTGGGGGACCGACGATCGGGTGGTGCCGAGCGGCCACGCCCTGCGCGCCCACCGGGCGATGCCGGGCAGCAGGCTGGTGCTCTTCGAGGGAGCGGGCCACTTCCCGCACCGGTCCGACCCGGAGCGGTTCCTGGAAATCCTGCGCGAGTTCCTGGCCGAGACACCACCGGCCCGCTACGACCGCGGCCGGTGGGGCGACCTGCTGCGCGCGGGCCGGGCGCCCCAGCTGCCGGACCCGGCGGAACTGCCGGACGTGCCGGCGGTGTCGTCGGGGACTTGAGGGGTGCCCGGTGGGGTGGGGGCTGAGGTGTGCGCGGGGACCTGGGGGCGTGCTCGCGCTGTGGTCGGGTGAGGGGTGCCCGGTGGGGGAGGCTGCGAGCTGAGGCGTGCCCAGGCACGACGAAGGCCACCTCCCGGGGGAGGTGGCCTTCGGGTCTCAGTGGCCGAACGCGCTGCGCGCCGCAAGGTCCGCCAGGAGAGCGCGGCCCTTCTCGGCGTTGCGGGGCTGGGACAGGACGTCGTACCTGCGCGCGACCAGCTGGCTCTGCGAGACGAACCCGCGCTTGTTGCGGCTGGCCGCGTAGCCCAGTGCGCCGAAGAGCAGGTTGAACCCGAGCCCGGCGACCAGGCCGATCACGATCGGGACGAGGCCGGCGCCCGGGTTCAGCAAGCTCAGCACCAGGCCGAGGAACAGGCCGAACATCGCACCGGACGTCGCCGCGCTGCCGAGGACGCGGCCCCAGGACATCTTGCCCGCGATGCGCTCCACGAGCATCGGCTCGACGCCCACGATCGTGACGTCGGTGACCGGGAAGTCCGCGCCCGCGAGGTGGTCGACCGCGCGCTGCGCCTGCTCGTAGGACTCGTACGAACCGATCGGCCAGCCGGTGGGCAGGGTGGGCAACTGGGGCCGCGCCTGCTGCTGTCCGAGCGTGCTCTGCTGCGTGAATGCTGTGGTCATCGATCTCACCTCTCCTGCCCCGTTCAACGTGGGAGTACCCCGGATTCCTCCCGGTCGAGCGGAATTCACAGACTCTTCTCAGCCGGGCAAACGGGGCATACCGGCCGTCCATCCAATGGTTCAGCAAAATACCTTTGTTCCGGTTGACCGAGCGGGCGCCACCGGGTAGGAAGGACCCGCAAAGGATTCGCATCAAACCTTTGGGGCGGCTGATGGCACGCAGACGAGGCATGCTCACGCTCGACGAACTCCGGTCGCGCGTGGAAGCGGGCACGATCGACACGGTGCTCGTCGCGATCACGGACATGCAGGGCAGGCTGCAGGGCAAGCGCTGCTCGGCGGAGTACTTCCTGGACGAAGTGGTCGGGCACGCGACCGAGGCGTGCAACTACCTCCTGGCCGTGGACGTCGACATGAACACCGTCGACGGCTACGCGCTCTCCTCGTGGGACAGCGGGTACGGCGACTTCGTGCTGCGCCCGGACCTCGACACGCTGCGGGAGATCCCGTGGCACGAGGGCACCGCGCTGGTCCTGGCCGACGTCGAGCGCGTGCAGGGCGGCCCGGTCTCGGTGTCGCCGCGCCAGATCCTGCGCCGTCAGCTCGACCGGCTCGCCGAGCGCGGCCTCGCCGCCTACGTCGGGACCGAACTCGAGTTCATCGTGTTCGACGACACCTACGAAGCCGCCTGGGACAAGCGCTACCACGGCCTCAAGCCGGCCAACCAGTACAACGTGGACTACTCGATGCTCGGCACCGCGCGGCTCGAGCCGCTGCTGCGCCGCATCCGCAACGAGATGTCCGGCGCCGGCCTGTACCCCGAGTCGGCCAAGGGCGAGTGCAACCCCGGCCAGCAGGAGATCGCCTTCCGCTACACCGACGCGCTGTCGACCTGCGACAACCACAGCGTCTACAAGAACGGCGCCAAGGAGATCGCCTCGCAGGAAGGCAAGAGCCTCACTTTCATGGCGAAGTACAACGAGCGCGAGGGCAACTCCTGCCACATCCACATCAGCCTGCGCTCCACCGAGGGGCGCGCGGTGCTCGCGGGCGACCACGACCACGGCTTCTCGACGCTGATGGAGCAGTTCCTCGCCGGCCAGCTCGCCGGGCTGCACGAGCTGACCTACTTCTTCGCGCCGAACGTCAACTCCTACAAGCGGTTCGTGCCCGGCAGCTTCGCGCCGACCGCGATCGCGTGGGGCACCGACAACCGGACGTGCGCGCTGCGCGTGGTCGGGCACGGCGAGTCGCTGCGCGTGGAGAACCGCGTGCCCGGTGGCGACGTCAACCCGTACCTGGCCGTCGCCGCGCTGATCGCCGCCGGGCTGCACGGCATCGAGAACGAGCTGGAGCTGGAAGAACCCTTCGCCGGCAACGCGTACAACTCCGACCGCGGCACCGTGCCGACCACTTTGCCCGAGGCGGCCGCGGCGCTGGCCGGCAGCGAGCTGGCGCGGGAGGCGTTCGGCGACGACGTCGTCGACCACTACCTGAACGCGGCCAAGATCGAGATCGACGCCTACAACGCCGCCGTCACCGATTGGGAGCTCGTCCGTGGCTTCGAGCGCCTCTAAACCGGTCATCGGCCTCACCAGCTACCTCGAACCCGCGAAGTTCCTGGTCTGGGAGACCGAAGCCGTGCTGCTGCACCGGGTGTACGTCGACTGCGTCGTCGCGGCAGGCGGCATCCCGGTGCTGCTGCCGCCGGTGTCGGCCGAGCACGACCGGCTCGTGTCCACAGTGGACGGCCTGGTGCTGACCGGCGGCGCCGACGTCGAGCCCGAGCGCTACGGCCGGGAGGCGCACCCCGCGACCTACACCCGGCCGGACCGGGACGCCTTCGAGTTCGGCCTGTTCGAAGCGGCCCGGCGCGCCGGAAAGCCGGTGCTCGGCGTGTGCCGGGGCCTGCAGGTGATGAGCGTCGCCCTCGGCGGCTCGCTGGTCCAGCACCTGCCGGAGGCGACGGGGGCCACCGAGCACCAGCCCGCGCCCGCGACGTTCGGCCGCGGCACGGTCACGCTCGCCGAGGGCAGCCGGGCGGCGGCGATCCTCGGCCCGGAAACCAAGACCCTGTGCTACCACCACCAGGCGATCGACCGGCTCGGCGCCGGCCTGGACCCGGTGGGCTGGGCGGCCGACGGCACGATCGAGGCCGCCGAAGTGCCCGGCGAGTTCACCCTGGGCGTGCAGTGGCACCCCGAGCAGGACAGCGACGACGTGCGGCTGTTCCAGGCCCTGGTCGAAGCGAGCAAGGAGAAGCGATGACGACGTTCGACGTCCGGAACCCCGCCACCGAGGAGGTGGTGCGGACCGTCCCGCTGACGAGCGCGGAGGAGACCGACGCGGCGATCGCCCGCGCGCAGGCGGCGTTCCCGGCCTGGCGCGACGTCACGCCCGGCGACCGCGCGCGGCTGCTGCGGCGCTTCGCCGACGCCGTCGAGGCCGACATCGAGCACCTCGCGCGGCTGGAGGTCGAGAACTCCGGCCACACGATCGGCAACGCGCGCTGGGAGGCGGGCAACGTCCGCGACGTCCTCAACTACTACTCCGCCGCGCCGGAACGCCTGATCGGCAAGCAGATCCCGGTACCGGGCGGGGTCAACGTCACGTTCCATGAGCCGCTGGGCGTGGTCGGCGTGATCGTGCCGTGGAACTTCCCGATGCCGATCGCCGGCTGGGGCTTCGCGCCCGCGCTCGCCGCCGGCAACACCGTCGTCCTCAAGCCCGCCGAGCTGACGCCGCTGACCGCCGTCCGGCTCGGTGAACTCGCACGCGAAGCGGGCATTCCCGAGGACGTCTTCCAGGTGCTGCCCGGCAAGGGATCCGTGGTCGGGCAACGGTTCGTCGACCACCCGGGCGTGCGCAAGGTCGTGTTCACCGGTTCCACCGAGGTCGGCAAGCAGATCATGGCCGGCTGCGCGGCGCAGGTGAAGCGCGTGACGCTGGAGCTGGGCGGCAAGAACGCGAACATCGTCTTCGCCGACTCCGACCTGGAGAAGGCCGCGGCGACCGCGCCCTACGGCGTCTTCGACAACGCGGGGCAGGACTGCTGCGCGCGGTCGCTGATCCTGGTGCAGGCGAGCGCGTACGACCGGTTCATGGAGCTCCTGGAGCCCGCCGTGCACGGCGTCGTCGTCGGCGACCCCGGCGACGAGAAGACCGAGATGGGGCCGCTGATCTCGGCCGGGCACCGGGAAAAGGTGGCGTCCTACGTGCCGGACGACGCGCCGGTCGCGTTCCGCGGCAGCGCGCCCGCCGGGCCCGGCTACTGGTTCCCGCCGACCGTCCTGACCCCGCCCGACCTGCGGCACCCGGCCGTGGCGGAGGAGGTGTTCGGCCCGGTCGTCGCGGTCGTCCCGTTCGACGGGGAAGCCGACGCGATCCGGATGGCCAACGCGACCGAGTACGGCCTGTCCGGGTCGATCTGGACCCGCGACGCCGGTCGCGCGTTCCGCGTGGCGCGCGGCGTCGAAGCCGGCAACCTGTCGGTGAACTCGCACTCTTCGGTGCGCTACTGGACGCCGTTCGGCGGGTTCAAGCAGTCCGGCCTCGGCCGCGAGCTGGGCCCCGACGCCGCGGCGGCGTTCACCGAAACCAAGAACGTCTTTCTCAGCACGGAGGAGTAATGGTCCAGCGTTTCGAAGGCCGCGTCGCGGTCATCACCGGCGGCGCGAGCGGCATCGGCCTCGCGTCGGCCCGGCGCCTGGCGAGCGAAGGCGCGAAGGTCGTCATCGGCGATCTGACGCCGGATTCGGGCAAGGCCGCGGCCGACGAGGTCGGCGGCGCGTTCATCCAGACCGACGTCACCGACGCCGAGCAGGTCGAGAACCTGTTCCACAGCACGGTGGAGCAGTTCGGCTCGGTCGACGTCGCGTTCAACAACGCGGGGATCTCACCGCCCGAGGACGACTCGATCCTGACCACCGGCATCGAGGCGTGGGAGAAGGTCCAGCGCGTCAACCTGACGTCGGTGTACCACTGCTGCAAGGCCGTCCTGCCGCACATGCAGCGCCAGGGCCGCGGCTCGATCATCAACACGGCGTCGTTCGTCGCGGTGATGGGCGCGGCGACGTCGCAGATTTCGTACACGGCGTCCAAGGGCGGCGTGCTGGCGATGAGCCGCGAGCTGGGCGTGCAGTTCGCGCGGGAGAACATCCGCGTCAACGCACTGTGCCCGGGCCCGGTCAACACGCCGCTGCTGAAGGAGCTGTTCGCGAAGGACCCGGAACGCGCCGCGCGGCGCCTGGTGCACGTGCCGGTGGGTCGCTTCGCCGAGCCGGAGGAGATCGCGGCGGCGGTGGCGTTCCTGGCGAGCGACGACGCCAGCTTCATCACGGCGTCGCAGTTCCTGGTCGACGGCGGCATCTCGGGCGCCTACGTCACCCCGATCTAACGCTTGGTCGGTTTCTTGACGCCGTACACCTCCCGGAGGTAGGTCCAGGCGGCGTTGAGCTTCTTGCGCTCCTCGGAGACGAGCCGTTCGCGCCGCCGCAGCACGCGAACGGCGATCTCCGAGGCGAGAAAGGCGCCGGCGGCGAAGGTGAGCACGCCGACGATGAGCGTCAGGGCGATGATGGTGGTGGTCATGCTCACCAGCGTCGACGCCGAATGGGCGATTCGTCCCTGCGCAAAGCTAGCGGGTTTCGTCAGCTTCGTGCGGGCCTATTTGCGAGAGCAGACGTTCCGCTCCATCGACGCGACCAGCATGTCGGCCTTCGCCCTGTCGCCCACCGATACGGCGGTGTACCCGACGACCTCGCTTCGCGGCATGTGGGCGAGGTTGTCGCACGCGATGTCCGTGGACCGCTTCGAGCTGGGCAGGAGCTCCTGCACCTGGTCCGCCGAGGCCACGGTGCCGGGAAAGATGATCGACACCGTGTCGCGGACCACCGCTTCGTAGTCCGGCTCGCTCCTGGCGGGACCGGAGCTCCGGTCCACGGCCAGTGCGATCGACACCGCGATGACGACCACCGCGGCGACACTTACGAGCGCGAGACCGGCGACCACGGGTCGGCGTCGGGGGGCGCGGGGTTCCGTCGTCATGGCCGGTCTCCTTCCGCGGACGGCACTGGTGTCGCGCCATCGGGGGCCGGTGTTGCGTCGGCTGCTCGATCGTTACGAGCCAGGAGCTGCGTTAGCTTTGTGAGGTGACGCACTGGCGCGCCGACGAGTGGGCGGAAGCGGTCCGGACGGGCATCCGCGCGAAAGGCCTCTCCCTCGACGAGGCCGCCCGGCGGATCGGCGTTCCGACGTCGACGCTGCGCAGCTGGATCGAGCACCGGCACGCGCCGAAGGTGACCGTTTTCGATCACTGGGCTCAGCTCGCCGAAGTCACCGGGCTCGGCGAGGCCGACCTCCTGCGCGTTGCCGGGGTGCTGCCCGACTCCCTCGCGAGTCCGGTGCACGTCGCGCACGCCGCGAAAGCCCTTCGGGAGGGCATCGACCGGGCCGGGCAGTTCCTGCGGCAGGCCACCGCGCTCGTCTACTCCTCGCCCGGCACCCAGGTGGCCAACGCCATCGCCGCGTCGCCGGTCGACTGGGAGATTCGGATCCGGTCCGCCACCCGCGGGGACGAGGTCCGCGTCACCTACCACCACTACGTCGGGATCGTGCCGCCGCGGGACTTCCCGCACGACGACGCCGAGGTGCGGCGGATCCTCGAGCACGACATCCTCGGCGAGCTGTGGCGGCCGCTCGGGCTGTACTGGCGGGTCGCCGAGGTGCACGACTGGCACGAGCCGCCGCGGCTGGTGATCCAGGTGCCCGAGCAGGAGGCGACGCGCCCACCTGCGCCGTCGCCGGTGGTCTCCGCGCCGCCCGTGGTGGTGCTGTCGCCGATCTGGGGCTACGGCGAGCTGCTCGCGTCCCTGGTCGCCGACGGCCTCGGGTTCGGCAACGTCGACTTCCGCTACTTCGGCCTCCCGGACGCGATGGCCGACCGCGTCCGGATCACCGCCCGCGAGCTGGCCGGGCCCGCGCCGCAGCTGGTGCACTCGGTGCCGCCGATCATGCTGCTGCACGGCTTGGCCGTGCCCGACCTGACCGGCCGGCTTCCGGTCGTCGTCCGCTACGGCCCCCGCATGCGCGAGCGGGCAGCGCGGATTTACCGCGAGCCGCTGCTCGAAGCCGGGTTTTCCGACCCCGAGGAGGGCGCGAAGGCGATCGAGGACGCGATCTCGGTGCCGCCGGGCTGCGAGTACTTCGAGGTGACGCTCGCCGACGAGGACGTCTTCGACGGCGACCACCCCTCGCTCGACCGGCTCAACGACTCGGTCGCGTGGCTCGCCGAGCAGATCGTCGAGCAGGTGCTGCTCGGCGCCGGGCACCCGCCGGTGCCGCTGGGCGGGCCGCTGAAACGCCTGGTCCTGCCCTCGGGGCGGGTGCGGCGGCCGCCCGCGCTGGCCGGGAGCGTCGTGCGTCGAGCCGCGCTCGAAAACTGATGTGGCGTTGCCCGGGTGAAGTAGACGGACCTCGAACGGGCCGGGTACCGTAACCGCCACAACTGCAGATCGGGCCGTAGAGCCGGGGCGGGAGAGTCCTCACGACGTCAGTGGGGCACCGAAGGAGCAAACTCCCCAGAATCTCTCAGGTACCTGTTACCGCTTCGCGCGAGGCCACTCTGGAAAGCAGGCGCACCCGCGCCTCACCCAAGGTGAAAGCCGTGTCTCCCACGGTGAAACTCTCAGGTGCCATGACAGAGGGGGAGTTCCCAGCGCACCGCTGTGTGCCCGGCCCGAGGAGCTCCCCATCACTTCAACGCAGTTCGACGCCCGCCACATCGGCCCGTCCGAGGCCGAACGCGCGAAGATGCTGGCCGAGTGCGGCTACGGCAGCCTGGACGCCCTCGTCGGCGCCGCCGTGCCGAGCGCCATCCGCGCGACGAAGGAACTCACCCTTCCGCCCGCCGCGTCCGAAGAGGACGCCACCGCGGAGCTGCGCGCCCTCGCCGCGCGCAACCGGCCGATGACGCAGATGATCGGCCTCGGCTACTCCGACACCGTCACCCCGGGCGTGATCCGCCGCAACGTCCTCGAGAACCCGGCCTGGTACACGGCGTACACGCCCTACCAGCCGGAGATCTCCCAGGGCCGGCTCGAAGCCCTCCTCAACTTCCAGACGATGGTCGCCGACCTGACCGGCCTGGCCACCGCCAACGCCTCGCTGCTGGACGAGTCGACCGCCGTCGCCGAGGCCGTCACGCTGATGCGCCGCGCGTCCAAGTCGAAGTCGAACAAGGTCGTCCTCGACGCCGAGTGCCTGCCGCAGACCATCGCGGTCGTCCGGACCCGCGTCGAGGCCCTCGGCATCGAGGTCGAGGTCCGCGACCTGCTCACCGGCCTGCCGGACGAGTTCTTCGGCGTCGTCGTCCAGTACCCCGGCGCGTCCGGCGTGCTGCGCGGCCGCGGCTTCTACCACGCGATTTCCGAGTCGGCGAAGGCCGCGGGCGCGCTGTTCACCGTCGCCGCCGACCTCCTCGCGCTGACGCTCATCACCTCGCCCGGCGAGTTCGGCGCCGACGTTGCCGCCGGGTCGACCCAGCGCTTCGGCGTCCCGCTCGGCTACGGCGGCCCGCACGCCGGGTACATGTCCGTCCGCGCCGGGCTCGAGCGCTCGCTGCCCGGGCGCCTGGTCGGCGTCTCGGTCGACGCCGACGGCAACCCGGCTTACCGGCTGGCGCTGCAGACCCGTGAGCAGCACATCCGCCGCGAGAAGGCGACCTCCAACATCTGCACGGCGCAGGTGCTCCCGGCCGTCCTGGCCGCGATGTACGCGGTCTACCACGGCCCGGACGGCCTGAAGCAGATCGCCCAGCGCGTCCACGGCCTCGCCGCGGGCTTCGCCGAGGCGCTGCGCAAGACCGGCGTCGAGGTCGTCCACGAGTCGTTCTTCGACACCGTCGTCGCGCGCGTCCCGGGTCAGGCCGCCGAGGTCCACGCGGCCGCCCGCGAGGCCGGGATCAACCTCGGCCACGTCGACGCCGACCACGTCCGCGTCGCGTTCGACGAGGTCAGCACCCCCGCGATCACGGCGAAGGTCCTGCGCGCGTTCGGCGTCGAGGAAGAGACCCAGGACAGCGTCGCGCTGCCGAACGGCCTGGCCCGCGAGAGCGGCTTCATGGGCCACGAGGTCTTCGGCACCCACCGCTCCGAGACGGCGATGCTGCGCTACCTGCGCAAGCTGTCCGACCTCGACTACGCGCTCGACCGCGGCATGATCCCGCTCGGCTCCTGCACGATGAAGCTCAACGCCACCACCGAGATGGAGCCGATCAGCTGGCGCGAGTTCGCCGGCATCCACCCGTTCGCCCCGGCCGAGGACGCCGAGGGCTACCACGTCCTCGTCGAGCAGCTCGCGGGCTGGCTGGCCGAGGTCACCGGCTACGACAAGGTGTCGCTGCAGCCGAACGCGGGCAGCCAGGGCGAGCTGGCCGGGCTCCTCGCCATCCGCGCGTACCACCGCGCGAACGGCAGCGAGGCCCGCGACGTCTGCCTGATCCCGTCGTCGGCGCACGGCACCAACGCCGCGTCCGCGGTGCTCGCCGGGATGCGCGTGGTCGTCGTCAAGTGCACCGACGAAGGCAACGTCGACCTGGCCGACCTGCGGTCCAAGGTGGACACCCACCGCGACACCCTCGCCGCGATCATGGTCACGTACCCGTCCACGCACGGTGTCTACGAGCACTCGATCGACGAGCTGGCCAAGATCGTCCACGACGGCGGCGGCCAGGTGTACGTCGACGGCGCGAACCTCAACGCCCTGCTGGGCCTGGCCAAGCCGGGCGAGTTCGGCGGCGACGTCTCGCACCTGAACCTGCACAAGACGTTCTGCATCCCGCACGGCGGTGGCGGCCCGGGCGTCGGCCCGGTCGCGGTGCGCGCGCACCTCGCGCCGTACCTGCCGAACCACCCGCTGCTCGACGCCGCCGGCCCCGGGACCGGCGTCGGCCCGATCAGCGGCGCGCCGTACGGCTCGGCGTCGATCCTGCCGATCTCCTGGGCCTACGTCCGGATGATGGGCGCGCCCGGCCTGACCGCCGCGACGAAGGTCGCCGTGCTGGCCGCGAACTACGTCGCCTCGCGCCTGGCCCCGCACTACCCCGTGCTCTACACCGGCCAGGACGGCCTGGTCGCGCACGAGTGCATCCTCGACCTGCGCCAGCTCACCAAGGAAACCGGCGTGACGGTCGACGACGTCGCGAAGCGGCTCATCGACTACGGCTTCCACGCGCCGACCATGTCGTTCCCGGTCGCGGGCACGCTGATGGTCGAGCCGACCGAGTCCGAGGACCTCGGCGAGATCGACCGGTTCATCGCCGCGATGATCGCCATCCGCGCCGAGATCGACGAGGTCGCTTCCGGCAAGTGGAGTGCGGAGGACTCGCCGCTGCGGGGAGCCCCGCACACCGCGGAGACGCTGGTCGGGGAGTGGGACAAGCCCTACAGCCGCGAGCTGGCCGTGTACCCGGCCGGGGTGTCGCGCAAGAACAAGTACTGGCCGCCGGTCCGCCGCATCGACGGCGCCCGCGGCGACCGCAACCTCGTCTGCTCCTGCCCGCCCCTCAACGCTTACGAAGGCTGACAGTGTCGAAGGAAACCTCCCTGCACGGAGTCCACAAGGGACTCGGTGCGCTGTTCACCGACTTCGCCGGCTGGTCCATGCCGGTTCGCTACGCCAGCGAGCTGGCCGAGCACAAGGCCGTCCGCGAGGCGGCCGGGCTGTTCGACCTCTCGCACATGGCCGAGATCCACGTCACCGGCAAGCAGGCGGCCGACGTCCTGGACTTCGCGCTGGTCGGCAACCTGACCGGGGTCAAGCCGGGCCGCGCGCGGTACACGATGATCTGCGACGCTTCCGGCGGGGTCCTGGACGACCTGGTCGTCTACCGGCTCGCCGACGAGCACTACCTGGTCGTCGCGAACGCGGGCAACGCGCAGGTCGTCGCGGACGCCCTGGCCGAGCGGGTCGCGGGCTTCGACGCCGTCGTGGACGACAAGTCCGAAACCACCGCGCTGATCGCCGTCCAGGGCCCGAACGCCGCGGCGATCCTCGGCGCGGTGACCGACGCCGACCTGGCCGCGCTCAAGTACTACGCGAGCGTCCCCGCTGTCGTGAAGGGCCACGACGTCCTGCTCGCCCGCACCGGCTACACCGGCGAGGACGGCTTCGAGCTGTTCGTGCCCGCGGACGAGGCGCCGGCGGTCTGGCGCATCCTGACCGAGGCGGGCGAGGGCCACGGCCTGGTCCCGGCCGGCCTGGCCTGCCGCGACACGCTGCGGCTGGAAGCCGGGATGCCGTTGTACGGCAACGAACTCACCCTCGACCAGAGCCCGTTCGAAGCCGGGCTCGGCCGCGTGGTCAAGTTCGAGAAGCCGGGCGACTTCGTCGGCCGCGCCGCTCTCGAGGAGCGGTCCAAGGCCGACGTCCCGCGCGTGCGGGTCGGGCTCAAGGGCGCGGGTCGCCGCGCGCCGCGGCACGGCTACAAGCTGCTGGCCGACGGCGTCGAGATCGGCGAGGTCACCAGCGGCGCGCTGTCGCCCACGCTGGGGTACCCGATCGCCATGGCGTACGTCGATCGGGCGTACACCGAGCCCGGCACCGAGCTGTCCGTCGACATCCGGGGCAGGATCGAGCCCGTCGAGGTCGTCGCCCTGCCCTTCTACTCCCGCGCGTAAAGGACCCCCAGCTGTGAGCATCCCCGAGAACCTGAAGTACACCAAGGAACACGAGTGGCTGTCGGTCGAGGACGGCGTCGCCACCGTCGGCATCACCGCCTTCGCCGCCGAGTCGCTCGGTGACATCGTGTTCGTCCAGCTGCCCGACGCCGGTTCGACGGTGACCGCGGGCGAGGTGTTCGGCGAGGTCGAGTCGACCAAGTCGGTCAGCGAGCTGTACGCGCCGGTCTCCGGCGAGGTCGTCGAGGTGAACGAGGCCACATCGAACCGCCCCGAGGTCATCAACGAAGACCCGTACACGGAAGGCTGGCTGCTGAAGGTGCGTCTCTCCGGCGACGTGCCGGAACTGCTCGACGCCGCCGCCTACGCCGCGCTCACCCAGGAGAACTGATGACGACCTTCGACGCCCACCTCGCCGACGTCGACCCCGAGGTCGCGGCGGCCGTCGCCGACGAGCTCACCCGCCAGCAGTCCACCCTGGAGATGATCGCCTCCGAGAACTTCGCCCCGGTGGGCGTGCTCGAGGCGCAGGGCTCGGTGCTGACCAACAAGTACGCCGAGGGCTACCCCGGCCGTCGCTACTACGGCGGCTGCGAGCACGTCGACGTCGTCGAGCAGCTCGCCATCGACCGCGCGAAGGCCCTCTTCGGCGCCGAGCACGCCAACGTCCAGCCGCACTCGGGTGCGCAGGCCAACGCGGCCGCGATGTTCGCCGTGCTCAAGCCGGGCGACACGATCCTCGGCCTCGACCTGGCGCACGGCGGCCACCTGACGCACGGGATGAAGATCAACTTCTCGGGCAAGCTGTACAACGTCGTCGCGTACCACGTCGACAAGGAGACCGGGATCGTCGACCTGGCCGAGATCGAGCGGCTGGCCGTCGAGCACGAGCCGAAGCTGATCATCGCCGGCTGGTCCGCCTACCCGCGTCAGCTCGACTTCGCCGAGTTCCGCCGCATCGCGGATCTCGTGGGTGCCCGCCTGATGGTGGACATGGCGCACTTCGCCGGGCTGGTCGCGGCCGGGCTGCACCCGTCGCCGGTGCCGCACGCCGACATCGTCACGACGACCACGCACAAGACCCTCGGCGGTCCCCGCGGCGGGCTCATCCTCAGCCGCGAGGAGCTGGCGAAGAAGATCAACTCGGCGGTGTTCCCCGGCCAGCAGGGCGGGCCCCTGGAGCACGTCATCGCCGCCAAGGCCGTCGCGCTGAAGATCGCCGCGAGCGACGAGTTCCGCGAGCGCCAGGAGCGCACCCTCGAGGGTTCGCGCATCCTGGCCGCGCGGCTGTCGCAGGCGGACTGCGCTGACGCCGGTGTGCGCGTGCTGACCGGCGGCACCGACGTCCACCTGGTGCTCGTCGACCTCGTCCAGTCCACTCTGGACGGTCAGCAGGCCGAGGACCGGCTGCACGAGGTCGGCATCACGGTCAACCGCAACGCCGTCCCGTTCGACCCGCGCCCGCCGATGATCACCTCCGGCCTGCGGATCGGTACCCCGGCACTCGCCACGCGCGGCTTCCGGGCCGAGGACTTCACCGAGGTCGCCGACGTCATCGCCGAGGCCCTGAAGCCGGACTTCGACGACGCCGTGCGCTCGAAGCTGCGGGACCGCGTCGAGACCCTCGCCAAGAAGCACCCCCTGTACGCGGACCTTTCGCGATGAGCGCGCTGCCCGAGGGGCGGAAGCTGCTGCGTCTCGAGGTTCGCAACAGTGAGACGCCGATCGAGAAGAAGCCGTCGTGGATCAAGACGCGGGTGCGGATGGGGCCGGAGTTCACCGAGCTCAAGGGTCTGGTGCGTCGCGAAGGTCTTCACACGGTGTGTGAAGAGGCGGGGTGTCCCAACATCTATGAGTGCTGGGAAGACCGTGAGGCCACGTTCCTGATCGGTGGGGATCAATGCACGCGTCGGTGTGACTTCTGCCAGATCGACACCGGCAAGCCCGCCGCCCTTGACCGGACCGAGCCGCGGAAGGTCGCCGAGTCGGTGCAGGCCATGGGTCTGCGGTACTCCACGGTCACCGGCGTCGCCCGTGATGATCTTTCCGACGGTGGCGCGTGGCTCTACGCGGAGACCGTGCGCCAGATTCACGCGTTGAACCCCGGCACCGGTGTCGAGCTGCTGATCCCGGATTTCAACGCCGATCCCGCGCAGCTGGCTGAGGTGTTCGGCTCGCGGCCGGAGGTCTTGGCGCACAACGTGGAGACGGTGCCGCGGATTTTCAAGCGGATCCGCCCCGGGTTCCGCTATGAGCGTTCGCTGGAGGTCATCACGGCGGCGCGTGAGGCCGGTTTGGTGACGAAGTCGAACCTGATCCTGGGCATGGGTGAGACCCCGGATGAGGTCGCGCCCGCCATGCAGGACCTGGTTGACGCCGGGTGCGAGATTTTGACGATCACGCAGTACCTGCGGCCTTCGCCGCGGCATCATCCGGTGGATCGGTGGGTGAAGCCGGAGGAGTTCGTGGAGCACTCGAAGGCGGCGGAGGCGATGGGCTTCGCGGGCGTGATGGCGGGTCCGCTGGTGCGCTCGTCTTACCGCGCGGGACGGCTCTACGCCCAGACCAAGGGCTACCGTGGGGAGGAGCTGCCGGACAACCTGCGGCACCTCGCCGACCAGGGCCCGGCCGCGCAAGAAGCCAGCTCCCTGCTGGCGCGATAGGAAGGGGCGGATCAATGGCGATCAGCGTCTTCGACCTGTTTTCGATCGGGATCGGGCCGTCGAGCTCGCACACCGTCGGGCCGATGCGGGCCGCCCGGACCTTTGTGGACGGACTCGGCGACGACCTCGGCCGCACGGCCCGCGTCCAGGCCGAGCTGTTCGGCTCGCTCGGCGCGACCGGCTTCGGCCACGGCAGCGACAAAGCCGTCCTGCTGGGACTTTCCGGTGACCGGCCCGAAGAGATCGACACCGACGCCGTGCCGGGCCGCATCGCGGCGATCCGCGAGTCCGGGCGCCTCCTCCTGGGCGGCACGCACGAGATCGCGTTCGACGAGGACAACGACCTCACCATGCACCGCCGCAAGTCGCTGCCGGCGCACCCGAACGGCATGGTGTTCCGCGCGTTCGACGCGTCCGGTGGCCTGCTGCGGGAGCGGACGTACTACTCGGTCGGCGGCGGCTTCGTCCGCGACGAGTCGTACGAGACGGACACGGTGTTCGTCGAGGACTCGACGCCGGTGCCGTACCCGTTCCGCACCGGCGCGGACCTGCTCGGGCACTGCGCGGAGACCGGGCTGCCGATCAGCGAAATCATGCTGGCGAACGAACTGTCCTGGCGTTCGCGCGAGGAGGTGCGCGACGGGCTCCTGGCGATCTGGGCGGTCATGGCGGAGTGCGTCCGCAACGGCTGCACGCACGAAGGCGTCCTGCCGGGCGGCCTGAAAGTGCCGCGGCGCGCGCGTTCGCTGTACGAAAAGCTCCTGGCCGAGGACGGCGCGGACGACCCGCTGTACGCGATGGACTGGGTGAGCCTGTACGCCTTGGCCGTCAACGAGGAGAACGCCGCGGGCGGCCGCGTGGTCACCGCGCCGACCAACGGCGCCGCGGGGATCATCCCGGCCGTGCTGCACTACTACCAGCGGTTCATCCGGCACTCGTCGGACGACGGCATCGTGACGTTCCTGCTCACCGCGGGCGCGATCGGCTCGATCCTCAAGCAGACGGGCTCGATCTCCGGCGCCGAAGTCGGCTGCCAGGGCGAGGTCGGTTCGGCGTCGGCGATGGCGGCCGCGGGCTTGACCGAGGTCCTCGGCGGCTCGCCGGCCCAGGTGGAGAACGCGGCGGAGATCGGCGTGGAGCACCACCTCGGCCTGACGTGCGACCCGGTCGGCGGCCTGGTCCAGATCCCGTGCATCGAGCGCAACGCGGTGGGAGCGTCGAAGGCGATCCACGCGGCCCGCATGGCCATGCGCGGCGACGGCAGCCACGTGGTGACCCTGGACAAGGCGATCAAGACGATGCGCGAGACGGGCGCGGACATGAGCGTCAAGTACAAGGAGACGGCCCGCGGCGGCCTGGCGGTGAACGTCATCGAGTGCTGATCAGCTCCGCCGTTCGTCCTCCGTGGCCAGCTTCAGCCCCACCTCCACGAGGGTCCAGCCGAGCTGCTGCTTCCTCGTGCCGATCCGTCTGAGCGGCGCCTCCCGGCCGGAGGCGTCGCTGCGCACGCCGTGGCGCAGCTCGTCCTCGCGTTCGTGCACCAGGTCTTCCGCCATCAGGAAATGCACCGGATCGCCCCCTGCGTCGATGTTCGGTGTCGGTCGTCCCATGGTCGCCGACCGTGGCCGTCCGGTTCCACCGGTTTTCCGCAGCGCGAACGTTCGCCGCTGACATCGTCGACACAGTGTGACTGTCTCGCGTTCCCGGCACCACTCCGTGAGTGCGGCCTAAACTCGCGGGATGGAGTCGACGTCGGTGGTGAATGCCGGGGAAGCGCTGTTCCGGCCGGTCCGCGCGGGCAACGCCTTCGAGGAGACCGTCGAGCGGCTCCTGCAGGCCATCCGGCTCGGGGTGGTCGGCGCGGGGGAGCGGCTGCCGTCGGAACGCGAGCTCGCCGAGCGGCTCGGGGTCAGCCGCGTGACGCTCCGCGAGGCCATCCGTGCCCTCTCCGACGCCGGTTACGTCGAGTCACGGCGAGGGCGGTACGGCGGCACCTTCGTGAACGACACCCTGCCCGGCCCGCCCGAGCCCGACGGCGAGATCGACGCCGTCGGCCTGGAGGACGCGCTGTGCCTCCGGTACGTCCTCGAGACGGGGGCCGCGGAGATGGCCGCCGCGCGCTCGCTGAGCCCGGCCGACCGGCAGCACCTCACCGGCACGCTCGCCGAGGCGTCGGGCGCGAACCTCGACGACTACCGCCGCAAGGACTCCCGCCTGCACCTGGCGATCGCCGAGGTCACCGCCTCCGGCTCCCTGACAACGGCGATGGCCGACGCGCGCACCCGCGTCAACCAGCTGCTCGACCGCATCCCGCTGCTTCCGCCCAACCTCGAGCACTCGAACGCCCAGCACGAGGCAATCGTCGACGCGATCCTGGCCGGCGACGCGGTGGCCGCGCGGCAGGCGATGGCGGAGCACATCGAAGGCACGGCGTCGCTGCTGCGGGCCTTCCTGGCCTGAGCCGTCTTGACAGGATTCGAACAACCTCGTTAGTTCTCCACAGAACCTCCTCACCCGTTCGACCGTCATCCGTTCGTGACCTTGGTGACCGAGGAAAACGACGAAGAAGCCGAACAGCCGGACACCCCGCGCCGACGGCGGTGGCGGCGGATCCGGCGGATCGGGTACTGGGCCTCCGGGCTGCTCGTCGGCGTCCCGTTGATCGCCTTCTGGGTCGCCTACCTCGTCCTCGACGTCCGCAGCCCGCAGGAAGTCCTCGCCGGGCTCGACAAGACCGTCGTGCTCGAGTATTCCGACGGGTCCGAGCTGCTCAAGGTCATCCCCGCCGACGGCGACCGGACCTTCGTGCCGTACGCGCAGGTGCCCGAGAAGCTGCGCGACGCCATCATCGCGACCGAAGACCCGACCTTCTGGGACAACCAGGGCTTCGACCCGACCGGCATCGGCCGCGCGTTCCTCACCGGCGTCGGCGGCGGGTCCGGGATCACGCAGCAGTACATCAAGAAGTCCACCGGCGACGACGACGCCACGATCGGGCGCAAGTTCGCCGAGCTCGTGCTGGCCACGAAGATCACCCAGGAACAGAGCAAGGAACAGATCTTCGAGAGCTACGTCAACATCATCTCCTTCGGCCGCGGCACGTTCGGGCCCGCCGCGGCGATGAACGCCTACTTCGGCAAGCGGCTCGACGACTCGATCACCTGGAGCGAGGCCGCCTTCCTGGCCGGGATGATCCAGTCGCCGTCGGTGCACGACCCCGCCGCGTCCGGCGACGCCCACGCCGCGCGGCGCTGGGAATACGTGCGCGACAAGCTCAAAACCCGCGGTTACGTGAAGAGCGACGAACCGATGGCCTACCCCGGCGCCGGGATCCAGCCGCCGTCGGAGACCCGCGCGGGCCGCCTCACCTACGACGAGTTCCACATCAAGCAGCAGGTCCTGGCCGAACTGGAACAGGACGGCTTCCCGCTCGGCCGGCTGCAGCAGGGGAACATGACCGTCGAGACGACGCTCGACCGCGGCCTGCAGGACGCCGCCCGCAAGACCCTGCAGGACCGGCTGAAGGGCGAACCGAAGGAGTTCCGAGGGGCCGTCGTCTCCGTCGACCCGAAGAGCGGTGCCGTCCGCGCCTACCAGGGCGGTGACCAGGGCGTCCGCGACTACGCGAGCACCCCGCACGCGGCCGGCTCGGCGTTCTACCCCTTCACGCTCGCCGCCGCCCTGCGCCGCGGCTACGGCCCGGACGTGCCGGTCCCGGCGCCGGAGGAGCAGGAGTTCCTCGGCGAGAAGTTCAAGTACCCCGAGGTCTGCGGCCCGAAGTGCGCTCCGCGCGTGGCGATGCAGGCCCACGCCGACGGCCCGTTCGTCGCGCTGGCGAAGAAGCTCGGCCCGGACGCGCTGAGCGACGCCGCGCGCCAGGCCGGCATCCCCGAGACCGTCGACGGCACGCCGACGATGCGGGAGAAGGACGGCTACCTCATCGGGGCCGGCATCGCGATCGGCCGGTACCCGCTGCGGCCGCTGGACATGGCGGGCGCCTACGCGACCTTCGCGAACGACGGGCAGCGCACGACGCCGCACCTGGTGGCGCGGGTCCGGGACGAGAGCGGCGCGGTCGTCTGGGAGCACACCGACACCGCGCGCCCCGCCTTCGACGAAACCGGCGACGACAGCCGCCGCATCGCCGAGGACGTCACGGGCACGCTGACCACGGGCGGGAGTGCCGCACTGCGCACCGGCGAGGCCGAGCACGGCACCAGCCCGGACTTCCAGGACGCCTGGGCCGTCGGCTACACCCCGCAGCTGGCGACGGCGGTCTGGATCGGCTCCGACGACGAACGGCGGCTGACCGACGCGAACGGCGCCAAGCTGACCGGCGACGTCGTCCCGGCCGACGTCTGGCGCGGCTTCATGGCGGCGGCGCACCAGGGCCGGCCGGTGCCCGTGGTGCGGCCGCCGCGGTGAGTCAGCGAACGATGCCGAGCACGAACCCGTCGTGGCCCTTCGAGCCCACGGTCTGGACGGCGGTCGCGTCGATCCGGTCTTCGGCGGCGAGGAGATCGAACATCTCCCGCGCGCCGACGACGTTCGGGTCCGTGCTCGCCGCGTCGGCGACGGCACCCTGCCGGACGACGTTGTCGACCACGATCGTCGTGCCCGGCCGCGAAAGCGGGAGCACCGCGCGCACGTAGTTGGCGAGGTTGTTCTTGTCGGCGTCGACGAAGACGAAGTCGAACGGCCCGCTCAGCCCCGGCAGCGTGTCGAGCGCGGCGCCGACCCGGATGTCGACGACGTCCTCGCCGAAGCCCGCCCTGGCCAGGTTGGCCCGCGCGACTTCGGCGTGCCGTGGCTCGTATTCGCAGGTCACGAGCTTGCCGCCGGGCGGGAGCGCGCGGGCGAGCCAGATCGTGCTGTACCCGCCGAGCGTGCCGATCTCGAGGATCGAGCGGGCGCCGGCGAGGCGGGCGAGCAGGTTGAGCAGTTTGCCCTGGTTGGGCGCGACGGCGATGGGCGGCAACCCGGCGGCGGCCGAGTCGGCGAGCGCGGCGTCGAGCACCGGGTCGGCGGCGAGCAGCGCGCCGGTGAGGTAGTCGTCGACTTCGGCCCAGGTCTTGTCGGTCATGGCACCTCCACCGCCAACTTAGCGGCCAGGCACGCCAGGTACACGGGAACGGCGGCGGTGGCGTCACGCACCGGACGCCCGGTCAGGTCGGCGATCTTCGCCAGCCGGTGCAGCAGCGTGTTGCGGTGGATGTGCAGCGCGGCCGCGGTGTGCACCAGGTTGAGGCCGTTTTCGACCCAGGCGAGCACGGTTTCGCACAGTGCGTCCCACGCCGGATCGTCGCGAAGCGCGCCGAGCTGCCCGGCGGCGAACCGGTCCCGCGCCTGGTGCGCGGTCGTCTCCAGCAGCTGCTCGGTCCGGAGGGTCTCGATGGCGAAGACGCTCTCGGCGGGACGCCTCAGGGGGCCGAGCCGGACCGCCGCGGCGGCGTCCACATAGGACGCGTGCAGGCCGGGGACGTCCGTCGCCGCGGTGCCGAACCCGGCGCACGCGGCCAGGCCGTACCGCTCGCGCAGCACCGTGACGAGGCCCGCGCACTGCCGCGCGGGACCGCCCGGGCCACGCGGGTGGTGCAGCACCGCGAAGCGGCTCGCGGTCATCTCGGCGGCCAGGTCCTGCGGGAAGACGTCGCGTATCGCCCCCAGTGGTGACGCCGTGGGCGTGCCGCGCACCTCGACGAGCACCGCGATGCGCGGCAGGCGCAGGTCGAGGCCGAGTTCGCTCGCGCGCGCCGCGATCGCGGCCGGCTCGACGACGTCGGCGTCGAAGAACGCGAGGTCACGCACCAGGTCGTGGCGGGCGCGCTCGCCGAGCAGCCGCGACTCGAGGCCGATCGCCTCGCGCAGCAGGATCTCCGTCTGGCGTCGCACGACCAGGCCGAACTGGCGGACGTGCCGCGGCGCGCCGGTCAGCCCGACCGTGCCGACGGCCGTCCCGTCGATGACGATCGGCAGCGTGATCCCCGGTCGCACGCCGTGCAGCGCGCGGGCCCGCTCGGCCGAGTGTTCCGCTGCTTCGAGCGTGCGCAGGACCTCCAGGGACGCCTCGTGGACGCCGCCGACGCGCGAGACGTCGCCGCTGCCGATGACGACACCCTCGACGTCGGTGATGAGCACGTTCAACCCGATCACCGCGCTCGTCTCGCCGGCGATCTCCTGGGCGAGCGCGGGTGTGAGCTGTGGATCAGCCATGGACGAACCGTACAGCGCATCCCGGAAAACAAGCTCATACTTCGGATGGTTCGTCCGATGACCGTCGAGCTCGGTGTGTCTAGCGTCACCTGCCAACCAGACCCGAACCCCCGGAGCGAACCATGAAGGCAACCTCCTCCGCGCGGCAGTCGCTGGAACACAGCAGGCCGACGAAGACCCATTGGCTCATCACGATGTACGCCGGCGGCGGCGAGTTCTGCGACGGCTACATCCTCTCGATCATCGGAGTCGCGCTGCCCCTGGTGACGGGCGCCTTCCACATGAGCGGCTCGATGGCCGGGCTGCTCGGCTCGGCGTCGCTGGCCGGGATGTTCGTCGGCGGCCTGATCTTCGGGTACGTCACCGACCGCGTCGGGCGGCAGAAGGTCTACCTCGCCGACATCGCGGCGTTCATCGTCCTGTCGGCGCTGCAGTTCTTCGCCACCGACCCGGGCCAGCTGACGGCGTTGCGGTTCCTGATGGGCATCGCGATCGGGGCCGACTTCGCCATCGCGGCGACCATCGCCTCGGAGTTCGCGCCGCAGAAGTCGCGCGGACCGTTGCTGGTCGTGCTGGTGACGATGTGGTCGGTCGGCGCCGCGACCGCGTACGTCGCGGGCTGGGCGATGCTCTCGCTCGGCGACGACGCCTGGCGCTGGATGCTCGCCAGCAGTGCGATCCCGGCATTGGTGATCCTCGCGCTCCGGATCGGGACACCGGAGTCGCCCAGGTGGCTGCTGAGCAAGGGCAGGACCGAGGAGGCGCACGCGGTGCTGCGGAAGATGCTCGGCCCGGACGCCGACTTCTCCGACATCGCCGCGGACACCGGCTCGAAGACCCGCTACGGCGACATCTTCCGGGGCAAGTACCGCAAGCGCACGATCTTCGTCTGCCTGTTCTGGGCGTGCCAGCTGCTGCCGATCTACGCGATCACGACGTACCAGCCGACGATCCTGCACTCGCTCGGCCTGGCCGAGGGCAACGCGTCCTACTTCGGCGCGGTCGTCATCCAGATCTTCTTCGTGCTCGGCTCGCTCTCGGGCGCGCTCGTGGTGAACCGCGGCCGCCGGAAGCTGCTGCTGTGGAGCTTCGGCATCGCCGCGATCCCGTTGTTCCTGCTGGGGATCCTCGGGCACCCGTCGACGTGGCTGGTGATCCTGCTGTTCGCCGTCTTCGGCGTCGCGTCGTTCTCCAGCCAGTGCCTGCAGGCGATCTACCCGTCCGAGCTGTTCCCGACCGGCGTCCGTGCGACGGCCAACGGGTTCGCCACCGGCGTGAGCCGGGTCGGCGCGGCGATCGGCACCTACGGCGCGCCGCTGCTGCTCGCGCAGAGCACCCGGCTGGCGATGCTCGTCGGCGGTGTCATCGCCGTGGTGGGCCTGGTGTCGTCGCTGTGGCTGGCCCCGGAGACGAACGGCATGACCCTCGCGGAATCGAGTGCGGCGTGAACGTGACGATCGTGGGCGGCGGTCTGATCGGCCTCTGCAGCGCCCACTACCTCGCCGAAGCCGGGGCGACGGTGACCGTGCTGGAGCGTGGGCGCGTCGGCGGCGGCGCATCGCGGGGCAACGCGGGCGAAATCTGCCCGGACCTCGTGACGCCGTTGCCCGCGCCCGGTGTCATCGGCCCGGCCCTGCGTGGCCTGCCCCGCCCGGACAGCGCGCTGTACGTGCGGCCGCGGCTGGACGCGTCGCTGGTGCGGTTCCTCGTCCGGTTCGGGCTCAACACCTCCCGGAACCGGTACGCCGCCGGCGCCCGGACGCTGGCCCGCCTGGCGCGGGGCACGTTCGGCCTGTTCGGCGAGCTGGAAGCGGCCGGCGTCGACGGCGACGCGGTGAAGTCCGGCTTCGTGTTCGCCTTCGGCTCTTCCGCATCGGCCCAGGCGGCGTGGGAGGGGCAGCGGGACATCGGGGCCCCGGTCGAGCCGGTGCTCGGCGGCGGCGACCTGACCTCGCTCGAGCCCGCGCTGGGACCGGCCGCGCGGGCGGGGTTCCTGGTGCGGGAGCAGTGGTCGGTGGACCCGTCGCTGTTCGTCGACCGGCTGGCCGCCCGGTTGCGGGCGCGGGGTGTGTCCATTGTGGAGGGTGCGCGGGTGACGTCGGTGAGCGAACGCGGCGGCGGCACCCGCACCCGGACAACCGTCGGCGACTTCGACGCCGACGTCACGGTGGTCGCGGCCGGCGTGTGGTCGCGGGAACTGTGCCGCGCGCTCGGTGTCCGGACGGACCTGTTCCCCGGCAAGGGGTACAGCTTCTCGGTGGACGCCGACCCGGTGCCGCACCGGGTGGTCCACCTCGGCGACGCGCGGGTGGTGCTCACGCCGATGGGCAAGCGGGTCCGGGTCGCGGGCACGATGGAGTTCGACGCCGACCCGGACGCGTTCCACCCGCGCCGGATCGCGGCGATCGTCGCGGCGGCCTCGGGCTACCTCCGCTCGGCGGACTGGGCCGGCCGCCAGGACGAGTGGGTCGGCGCGCGGGTGCTGACCCCGGACGGCCTCCCGGCGGTGGGAAAGGTGCCCGGCCACGAGCGGGTGCTGCTGGCGTCGGGCCACAACATGCTGGGCCTGATGCTGGGGCCGGCGACCGGGCGCCTGGTCACGGACTTCGTCACGGGAGCGCCGGACCCGGAACTGGCGGCGGCGCTGGACCCGGCTCGGCTGTCCCGCCGGTTCTAGCGTGAGATCATGCTGACCGACGGACCGCAGGCGGAAGGGACACAGTGGACGACTACCGCGTCGTCGCGGACGCCCTCGCCGCCGACATCGAGGCCGGCCGGCTGCGGCCCGGCGACCGGCTCCCGCCGCAACGCCGGTTCGCGCGCCAGCGCGGTATCGCCGGCTCGACCGCGGCCCGCGTCTACGGCGAGCTCGTCCGGCGTGGCCTGGCCGTCGGGGAGGTCGGCCGCGGCACGTTCGTCCGGGCCGCGAAGCCGGCACCCGAGCCCGCGCTCGCCGAGCCCGGTGACGCCCGCGTCGACCTCGAGCTCAACTTCGCAGTCCTGCCGGACCAGTCGGCGCGGCTGGCGAAGGCGCTGGAACCGTTGCTGCGCACTGACGTCCTCACCGCGGCCCTGCACCCGATCGGCGCCGCGGGCACCCCGGCGGCCCGCGACGCGGCGGCCGCGTCGCTCACCCGCGGCGACTGGCGGCCCGACCCGGCGACGGTCCTGTTCACCGGCAACGGCAGGCAGGCCATCGCGGCGGCGATCGCCGCGTTCGTGCCGGTGGGGGAGCGGCTCGCGGTCGAGTCGCTGACCTACCCGGTGGTCAAGGCGCTCGCCTCGCGCCTCGGCGTGGAGCTGGTGCCGATCGAGACCGACGAGTCCGGCCTGGTCCCGGCCGCCCTCGCCGCGGCCGGCCCGGTCCGCGCGCTCTACGTCCAGCCGACCCTGCACAACCCGCTCGGCACGACCATGCCGCCCCGGCGCCGCGAGGAGCTCGCCGACGTCGTCGCCCGGCTGGACCTGCCGGTCATCGAGGACGGCATCTACACGTTCCTGCGCGACGACGTCCGGCCGTTCGCGGCGTACGCGCCGGAGCGGACGGTGTTCGCCGACAGCCTGTCCAAGCGCGTCGCACCCGGCCTGACCGCGGGATTCCTGGTGACGCCGCCCGCGTGGACCGCGCGGCTGGCGTCCTCGGTGCGTTCGGGCGCGTGGGCCGCGTCGCGCTTCTCCGTCGAGGCGGCGACGCAGTGGATCGTCACCGGAACGCTGGCCGAGGTCGAAGCCGCGAAACGCCGGGACGCCGCCGGACGCGCGTCGGTCGTGGCCGCGAAGCTGCCGGGGCTGCGCGGCGACGCGGCGTCGTACCACCGCTGGTGGGAGCTGCCGGAGCAGTGGCGCGCGGAGACGTTCGTCGCGGCGGCGGCCCGCCGGGGCATCGCGCTGCTGCCGGCGGCGGCCTTCGCGGTCCTGCCCGGCCACGCGCCGAACGCCGTGCGGATCGCGGTGTCCGCGCCGCCCATGGAGATCCTCGGCCCGGCCCTCGACGTCCTCGCGACGCTGGCGAGCGGCAGCCCGGACGACCTGCTCGCCGACTGACGGGGCCGGCTGACAGGGCCTGCCAGCGGCGTGCCAGTGCGGTGTGCGGCCCGCACCAGGCAGCAGCGCCACTCTTCGGTTGTCGCAGCACGAACCGAAGGAGCACCCATGAACGTCACGATCATCGGCGCCGGCCTCGGCGGCCTCACCCTGGCCCGGGTCCTGCACGTCCACGGCATCCCGGCCACGGTCCACGAAGCCGAGGACTCGCCGATGGCGCGGATGCAGGGCGGGATGCTCGACATCCACGACTACAACGGCCGGCTCGCCGTCGAAGCCGCCGGCCTGGTGGCCGGGTTCCGGGACCTCGTGCTCGAGGGCCGCCAGGCGTTGCGGATCCTGGACCAGGACGGGAACCTGATCTTCGAGAAGGCCGACGACGGCACGGGAGGCCGTCCCGAAGTGCAGCGCGGGGAGCTGCGGCGGATGCTGCTCGAGGCGCTCCCCGCAGGCACCGTCCGGTGGGGCCACAAGGTCAGCGGCACCCGCACGCTCGACGACGGCCGCCACGAGGTGACCTTCGCCGATGGGGGCACGGTCGTCACGGACCTGCTCGTCGGCGCGGACGGAGCCTGGTCGAAGGTCCGGCCGCTGCTCACCGCCGCCACGCCCGAGTACACCGGCGAGGCCTTCGTCGAGACCTATCTCTTCGACGTCGTCGCGAAGCACCCCGCCACCGCGGCGGCGGTCGGCGGCGGGTCGATGGTCGCGCACGGCGGCTCGCGCGACGACGGGATCAACGCCCACCGCGAAAGCGGCGAGACCGTGCACACCTACGTGGTGCTCAACCGGCCGCTGGACTGGTTCGCCGCCATCGATTTCACCGACCCCGCGGCGGCCGCCGCGCGGATCGCGGCGGAGTTCGAAGGCTGGGCCCCGGAGCTGCTCGCGCTGATCACCGACGGGGACACCCCGCCGGTCTTCCGTCCCCACTACACGCTGCCGGCCGGGCTGCGGTGGGACCGCGTGCCGGGCGTGACCCTCGTCGGCGACGCCGCCCACCTCACGGCGCCGAACGGCGAAGGCGCCAACCTGGCCATGCTCGACGGCGCGGAGCTGGGCCAGGCCCTCGCCGCGCACCCGGGCGACGTCGAAGGCGCGATCGCGCAGTACGAAGAGACCATGTTCCTGCGCAGCGCGAACCCGGTCGACGACGCCGTCGTCCTCGAGAGCCTCTTCGGCGACGACGCTCCGGAGAGCCTGCTCGCCCTCGTGCGGGGCGAGGAGAGCTAAGGCGCGTACTTCCCGACGAAGCTGCCGCAGGTGACGGCCCGTCCGGTGAGCCGGCCCTGGATCGCCTTCTCCAGGCCCAGGTAGTCGAACACCGGCGTGTCGGGCGGGATCGACGCCGGCACCGGGCCGCCCGTGGCGAGCATCCGGATCGAGTCCGTCTCGAACAGCACGAGGTAGCCGCCCTGGCGGTTGAGCTCGTCGGCCGTGGCGAGCATGCGCTCGGGCGCGTCGCCGACGATCTCCAGCGGCAGCGGCCACTCCAGCGGGAACGGGTTGCGCAGGCCGAACGCCGGGTAGGCGAACGGGCTGTCCGGGAGGATCGCCGTCCGCGCGGCCGGGAAGCGGTCGAGGCAGTCGCGGATCTGCCGGACGAACGTGTGCGTCGAGGGGTTCGTGCGGATGCCCGCCATCGCCGGGGTGACGTCGCCGAGGTCCTCGGTCAGCCGGTCGTGCCCGACGTCGAGGTAGGCGGCACGGTCGTGCTGCGCGACGACGAGCCAGCCGCACAGGGCCACCGCGGTGAGGCCGGCCGTGGCGGTCACCCAGCGGCGCGTGAGCCGCGGACGCGCCGGGACGACCTGGCTGAGCAGCAGCAACGCCGTCAGGGCGAGGGTGCCGGTGAGCAGCGTGGGGGTGTCGTTGCCCCACGACAGGCTGGTCATGAAGCCCGTGGCGAGCACGAGCAGCCCGGCCCACGGCACCTTCCGCCGCACGGCCGCGTTCACCGGCACGCTGACCGCGACGATCCACCACAGGACGTCCGCCCAGCGCGAGGAGCCGGTGAACCGGCCGTCGACGACCGTCCAGGCCACCGCCGCGGCGCCGGCGAGCACCAGCACCCAGGACGCGGCGCGCCCGGCCGCGCCGAGCCGGTCGCCGGGCAGCCGGACGGCCAGCAGCACGACGGCGATCGCGGCGAAGAAGGTCAGCTCGCGCACGGGCGCGCGGGTCAGCGCTTCGGGGTCTTCGAGCCAGAGCCCGAGCAGCCGTTCGCCGTAGGCGGGCACGCCGCCGGTCAGCTGCTCGACCATCTCGGCGAACCCGCCGCCGAGGCTCACCCAGGCGACGTAGAGCAGCCCGGGCGCGCCGAGCGCGAGGAGGTCGAGAACGAACCGGAGCCCGCGGCGCGTCCCGGCGCGGGTGGCCGGGTGCAGCAGCAGCCACAGCACGCCGATGACCGCGGCCAGCACGAAGCTCTGCTTGACGAACACCGCGCAGCCGAGGAGCACCAGCCCGCCGCGGCGGGCGACCGCGAGGTTCCTGGTGAGACCGGCGTCGAGCGCCCAGGCCCCGCACGCGGTGAGCGCGATGCCGTCGACGGTGTGCCAGGCCATCAGCGGGAAGGCGTTGAGGTTGATCAGCGACGCCGCGGCGACCATCGCGGTCAGGCCCGGCCCCCAGGTGAGCACCCGGCGGCGGGTGACGAGCGCGGCGAAGGCGATCGTGGCGACGATGATCTCGATCATCGACAGGAAGCTGGAGCCGAAGAACAGCGGCATCGGCAGCGCGAAGTCGACGACATGCAGCACCGCGGACCCGAGCGGGCGCGCCGAAATGATGTCGGCGTGCGGGACTTCCCCCTGCAGCACGCGCCAGGCCTGGGCGAGGATGAAGCCCTGGTCGGAGGGGTGGAAGCCGAACCTGCCGACGCGCAGTTCGGTGGCGAGGGCGAGCAGCACGACCCAGCCGGCGTGCAGGCCCCACCGCAGCAGCGGCCGGGTGGTTTCGGCGGGCCGGGGCTCCGGCGCGGCGGTGCGCGCAGGACTCGCCACGTCCACGCCTGCCCGCCTTCCGCTCCCGATCACACCCGGACAGCGATGGTAGCGGCCGTGGCCGTCACCGGCATGAACCCCACCACCCGGCCGCGGCAGCGCCGGCTACCTGGCGGTGCCGATGGCGGCCGGCTCGTCGGCGTCGGCGGTTCGTTCCCCAGCGTGGTTGACGGACATTGCGAACTCCCCAGTTCACGCCCGCACCGGTGTGCGGGACTTGCGCGAGGGTAGAAGTACCGTCGTCGTGAAGCCAGCGTTCGGGCGGGATTCGCGGGGATCAAGCACGACGGCGCCAAATCAGGCGGGTCACCGCCGACGCGACGGACGCGGACGCGGGCCGGCGGGGCAGGGCGCGGGCCTCCGGCGCGGACTCCCGCATCGCGCGGTACGCGAGGTGCGCGGTGAACCGGGCGAGCTTCGGCGCGGCGAGCGTCGCCAGCTCGGCGGCCCGGCCTTCGGGCAGGCTGAGGATCTCCGGACGCTCTTCCAGGGCCTTCACCACGAGCGCGGCCGCGCGTTCGGGGCTGCTCGACGGGATGCCGCGGTAGCCGGTCGGCGCGATCATCGGTGTCCGCACCAGCGGCATCCGCACGGACGTAAACGTGATCCCGTCCGAGAGCGTCTCGCGCCCGGCCGTCAGCCCGAACTCCTCCAGCGCCGCCTTCGACGCCAGGTACGCGGAGAAGCGCGGGGTGTCGGTCTGCAGGCCCTGGGTCGTCACGTTGACGACGTGCCCGAACCGCCGCTGGGCCATCGACGGCAGGAAACCGAGGATCAGCCGCACCGGGCCGAAGTAGTTGATGGCCATCGTGCGCTCGTAGTCGTGGAAGCGTTCCGTGGACAGCGCGACCGAGCGCCGGATCGACCGGCCCGCGTTGTTCACCAGCATGTCCACCGCGCCGTGCTCGCCCAGGACGTCCTTGACCAGGGCGTCGACGGCGTCGCCGTCGGTGAGGTCGCACGGGTACGCCGCCGCGACGCCGCCGGCCGCGGTGATCTCGTCGCGCACCTCGTCGAGTTCCGACGCGCGGCGCGCCACTAGGACCACCTTCGCGCCCTTGCGGGCCACGGCGAGCGCCGTCGCCCGGCCGATCCCGGACGACGCGCCGGTGACCAGCACCGTCCGCCCGGCCAGGCCGTGCCCGCGGCGCGCGCGGTCGGGGTCGAGGTGGGCCTGCCAGTACCGGTAGAGCGGCGCCGCGTAGTCCCGCAGCTCGGGCAGTTCGACGCCGCTGCCGAACAACGCCGTCGTGGTGCGCGCGGTGTCGAAGACGACGTCCATCGTCAGGTGCGGCAGCACTTCGAGGGGGATGCCCAGCTCTTCCAGGACGGCGGCGCGGGCGGCCCGCCCGCCGGGCACGCGGTCGACACCGGACGCCGCCGCGTGCGCGAGCCGGGTGCCGGCGCGCCGCACCACGCCGGACGGCCGCGCCGGCAGCACGGCCCGGATCACCGGCCCGCCCGCGGCGCGCGCGAAGGCGTTGTAGACGGAGTTGAGCGGCTGCGGCCGCGCGGCGGCCAGGTGGTAGGTCGCCCCGGACGGCGCGTCCCGGTGCATCAGGTGGTCCATCGCCTCGACGACGTAGTCGACCGGCACCAGGTTCGTCGCGCCGAGGCCGGGCGCGGCGAGCGGCAGCCGCGCGGGCAACGCGGAAAGCCGGGAGATCGCGGGGAGGAAGTAGTACGGGCCGTCGACCTTGTCCATCTCGCCCGTGCGCGAGTCGCCGACGACGGCCGAGGGCCGGTAGACGCGGAAGGGCAGCGACTGCTCGCGGACGAGCTTCTCGGCCTGGAACTTCGTCGCGTGGTACGGCGAAGGGAAGTGCTGCCCGAGGTCGAAGTCGGCCTCGGTGAACCGGCCGGCGTGGTCGCCCGCGACGGCGATCGAGGACACGTGGTGCACCAGCCCCGCCCCGGCCGCGGCGGCGAAGGCGAGCAGGTGCCGGGTGCCCTCGACGTTGGCACGCCGGTTGGCCTCTTCGCCGGCCGTGAGGTCGTAGATCGCGCCGAGGTGGACGACGTGGTCGAGGTGCGGCAACCCGGCGGGGTCGACGCCGAGCCGCGGTTCGGCGAGGTCGCCGACCACCGGGTGCAGCTTGTCCGCGCCCGGCCAGTCCTGGGCCGGCGTGGCCAGGCGCTCGCGGGAGGTTTCGCGGACCAGCGCGTACACGGCGGACGTCTCCGGCCGCCGCAGCAGGCGCGCGACCAGGCGTTTCCCGATGAAGCCCGTCGCGCCCGTCACGAAGTAGGTCGTCATGGCCGGTCCCTTCCGTCGTGGGCCGACTCTAACCTACTGGAAAGTAGGAACGGTAGTTGTCAGTGTCATCCCGGGGTCGGACCCCCGGTCAGGTTTCGGCCTTGTCGTCCGCCGTCGCCACGACGGCGTCGCGCAACGCCGCTCGCAGCCGCCCGACGTCGAGCGGGCCCAAGACGGCCGCCTCGCCCGGCGGCGCGACGAGCACCACCTTGTCCTGGCTGACGAACACCGTCACGTCCCTGCGCCTGCCGGCCAGATCCCGGCAGCCGATCGACCACTCGCCCCGACTCATGGTCGCCGCCCTCCGATTTCTCCTCGTGGTCCTGCTCCGTGCGGGGATGGGAGGGCGCCGCCCCGGGGCTATGACGCCGGTTCACCCGATCTGCCTACTCGCGGGTTTTCTCTTGCGCTTCGCGGATTTCCGGCGTATCCCCCGCTCGTGGCCGGGCCCGTTCGGGAGTACCGTCCGCCCCACGAACCGTCGTGGGAGGTCTGGGATGTCGGAGCCGCGGAAGATCGTCATCGTCGGGGCGGGCCTGGGCGGCGCGTCCGCCGCGGCCGCGTTGCGCGAGCGCGGCTATCCGGGCGAAGTGCTGCTGATGGGCTCGGACCCGCACCGGCCGTACGAGCTGCCGCCGCTGTCGAAGGGCGTCCTGCTGGGCACCACCGACGAACCCGACTGGGTGCACGAAGAGAAGTTCTACGCCGAGAAGGACATCCGGTTCACCCCCGGCGTCACCGCGACCCGGATCGAACTGGGCGCCCGCCTGGTCCTCGACGACGCGGGCGGCGAGCACCGCTACGACCGCCTCGTCCTGGCGACCGGCTCCCGGCCGCGGTCGATCCCGGTGCCCGGCGGCGACCTGCCCGGCCTGTACACGCTTCGCAGCCTCGACGACTCCCTCAAGCTGCGCTCGGCCTTCGCCGAGGCGGAACGCGTGGTGATCGTCGGCGCCGGCTGGATCGGCTCCGAAGCCGCCGCGGCGGCCCGCGCGCACAACGCCGACGTGACGGTCGTCGACCCGGTTGCGGTGCCGCTGGCCACGGTCATCGGCGAGACGGTCGGCGGGGTGTTCCGGGACCTGCACACGGAAAAGGGCGTTCACTGGCGCCTGGGTGAGCAGGTCACGGAGATCACGGGCGGCCCGGACGGCGTCCGCGGCGTCCGGCTCGGCAGCGGCGACGAGCTCACGGCAGACGTGGTCCTGATCGCGGTCGGCGCGGCCCCGCGGGTCGAGCTCGCGCACGCGGCGGGCCTGGAGCTGTCCGACGACGGCGGCGTCTGCGTGGACGCGGGCCTGCGCACGGCGGCCCCGGACGTCTACGCGGTCGGCGACATCGCGGCCCACTTCCACCCGCGCTACGGCCACCGCATCCGCGTGGAGCACTGGTCGAACGCGAAGGAGCAGGGCACGCACGTGGCGCAGAACCTGCTGGGGGAGAACGAGCCGTTCCTCGCCTCGCCGTACTTCTTCACCGACCAGTACGACCTCGGCTGCGAGTACCGCGGCCTGGCCGACCCGGCGACGGACGAGCTGGTGGTCCGCGGCGACCTGGGGTCGCGCGAGTTCACGGCGTTCTGGCTGCGTGACGGCGAAGTGGCGGCGGCGATGAACGTCAACATGTGGGACGACGGCGATGCCTTGTCGGCACTGGTGGACGGCCGCGCGAAGGTGACGGCGGACCAGCTCAAGAACGCGGATCTGGCGTCGCTGGCCTAGCCAGGACGAGGAACGCCACCAGCGCCAGGACCGCGAACCCGGCCATGGTCGCGGCCATCGGCACGGCCGTTCCCGGGCCGCCGAGGCCGACCAGCGGGGTCGCCGCGGCGCCCACGACGAACTGCAGCACGCCCAGCAACGCCGACGCGGCCCCGGCCGAGCGGGCGTGCTCCGCCAGGGCGAGCGAACTCGCGTTCGGCATGACCAGCCCGATGCTCGACACCAGCAGGAACAACGACACCAGAAGGAAAACCAGCGGCGCCCGGGTCAGCGCGGCGGTCAGGACCGCGGCGCCGCCGAGCACGCCCAGCGAAAGCCCCCAAGACAGCAGCACGCGCTCGCGGACCCGGCCCACCAGCCGTCCGTTGAGCTGGCCCGCCAGCACGATCCCGACGCCGTTGGCCCCGAACACGACGCTGTACGCCTGCGGGCTGAGCCCGTACACGCCCTGCAGCGCGAACGAAGAACCCGAGATGTAGGCGAACATCGACGCGAACAGCAGCCCGGCCGACAGCGCGTACCCGGCGAACGACCGGTCCCGCGCCAGCCGCCCGTAGGTGCGCATCACCTCACCGAGCCGCGCGGGGGTGCGGACCGCGGACGGCTCGGGCAGGAAGAAGACCACCACGACCAGCAGCAGCGCGCCGAACGCCGTCAGGACCACGAACACCCCGCGCCACGACGTCCAGTTCAGCAGCTGCCCGCCGATCAGCGGGGCCAGGATCGGGGCCAAGCCGCTGACCAGCATCAGCGTCGAGAAGAACTTCGTCATCGCGGTGCCGGAGAACAGGTCCCGGACCGTCGCGCGGGCGATCACGATGCCGGCGGCCGCGCCGACGGACTGGACCAGCCGGGCCGCGACCAGCAGCCACGCGTCCGGGCTCACCGCGCACAGCACCGAGCCTGCGACGTACAGCACCAGGCCGGCCAGCAGCGGGCGGCGACGGCCGAGGGAGTCCGACAGCGGGCCGATGACCAGCTGGCCCAGCGCCAGGCCGACGATGAACGCGCTGAGGGTCAGCTGGACGGTGGTGTCCGCCGCGCGGAGGTCCTCCGCCATCCGCGGCAGCGCGGGCAGGTACATGTCGATCGACAGCGGCCCGAACGCCGTGAGCCCACCCAGGACGAGGACGAACTTCAGCTGCGCCCGCCTGCTCGTCGCGGTACCTTCCGCCGTGGTGGTCATGCGCCTCCTCGTGTCCCTGAACCGACCAGCGACGCCGTGACCTGCGCTATTCCGGCTGTGATCGGTGACACCCCGTGCTCATCTGAGCACTGAACCGGTACTGATCCGATCAATTTTCCGGCCGATTGGGCCACTGCTCTGGATCGAGACTCCCGACTGCGATATACATCGGATGTCTGGTCGGGCGGGTGAAGGGAAAATCCGTGCAGCTTGTGCGCCTCGGGGAGCCGGGAAGTGAGCGTCCGTTCGTGCGTGCCGACGACGGCATGACCTACGAGCTGGGCGGGCTGACCGCCGACATCGACGGCGGTTTCCTCGCCGCGGACGGCATCGCCCGCGCGGCCGCCGCGCTCGCCGCCGGGGACCTGCCCGTCGCCGCCGAAGCCGGACTCCGGGTCGGCCCGCCGATCGCGCAGCCCGGCAAGGTCGTCTGCATCGGCATGAACTACCGCCGCCACGCGGAGGAAACGGGCGCGACGCCGCCCACCGAGCCGGTCGTCTTCATGAAGGCGCCGGACGTCGTGGTCGGCCCCGCCGACGACGTCCTCATCCCGCGCGGCTCGGCCAGCACCGACTGGGAAGTCGAACTCGGCGTCGTCATCGGCAAGACCGCGCGCTACCTCGACAGCGTCGAAGAGGCCTTGGACCACGTCGCCGGCTACGTCGTCTCGAACGACGTTTCCGAGCGCGCACTGCAGTTCCGCACCGCGCAGTGGGACAAGGGCAAGTCGTGCGAGAACTTCAACCCGCTGGGGCCGGTGCTCGTCCCCGCGAGCGAGGTGCCCGACCCGCAGGACCTCGGCCTGCGCCTGTGGATCAACGGCGAAAAGAAGCAGGACTCGTCCACCAAGGACATGATCTTTTCCGTGGCCGAGATCATCCACCACCTGAGCCAGGTCATGGTGCTGCGGCCCGGCGACCTGATCAACACCGGCACGCCCGAAGGCGTCGCGCTCGGCCAACCCGACCCGAAGCCGTACCTGCGCGACGGCGACGTCATCGAGCTGGAGATCGACGGGCTGGGCCGCCAGCGGCAGACCGCGAGGCAGGCCTGACCATGGCGAAGATCATCGGCATGGAGGTCCTCGACGTCCGGTTCCCGACGTCGAGGGAGCTCGACGGCTCGGACGCGATGAACCCCGACCCGGACTACTCGGCCGCCTACGTCGTGTTGCACACCGACGGCGGCCCGGACGGCTACGGCCTCGCGTTCACCATCGGCCGCGGCAACGACGTCCAGGCGGCCGCGATCCGCGCGCTCGCCCCGCACGTCGTCGGCCGCGAAGTCCCGGAGGACGCCGCCGCGCTCGGCGACCTGTCCCGCACCCTCGTCGGCGACTCGCAGTTCCGCTGGCTGGGCCCGGAAAAAGGCGTCGCGCACATGGCCGTGGGCGCGATCGTCAACGCCGCCTGGGACCTCGCCGCCCGCCGCGCGAACCTCCCGGTCTGGCGGTTCGCGGCGCGCATGACGCCCGAAGAACTCGTCTCGCTCGTGGACTTCCGGTACCTGTCCGACGCGCTCACCGAAGCCGAGGCCCTGGAGATCCTGCGCGCCGCCGAGCCCGGCCGCGAGGAGCGCGCGAAGCAGCTCGAAGCGCACGGCTACCGCGCCTACAGCACGTCGCCCGGCTGGCTCGGGTACGCGGACGCGAAACTCGTGCGGCTCGCCGAACAGGCCGTCGCCGACGGCTTCGAGATGATCAAGCTCAAGGTCGGCGGCAACCTCGAGGACGACGTCCGGCGCATGAAGCTCGCCCGCGAGACGGTGGGCCAGGACGTCCGGATCGCCGTCGACGCCAACCAGCGCTGGGACGTCCAGGCCGCGGTCGCCTGGATGACCGCGCTCGCGCCGTACGACCCGTACTGGATCGAGGAACCGACATCCCCGGACGACGTCCTCGGGCACGCCGCCATCGCGAAAGCGCTTGCGCCGATCCGGGTCGCCACCGGCGAGCACGTCCAGAACCGTGTGGTCTTCAAGCAGCTGCTGCAGGCGAACGCGATTTCCGTGCTGCAGCTCGACGCCGCCCGCGTCGGCGGGTTCACCGAGAACCTGGCGATCCTGTTGCTGGCGGCCAAGTTCGGCGTGCCGGTGTGCCCGCACGCCGGTGGCGTCGGGCTCTGCGAGCTCGTCCGGCACCTCTCGATGTTCGACTTCGTGGCGGTCTCCGGCACCGACGCGGACCGGTCCATCGAGTGGGTCGACCACCTGCACGAGCACTTCACCGACCCGGCCGTCGTCGAGCGCGGCCGCTACCTCGCCCCGACCGCACCCGGGTTCTCCGCGCGCATGCACGACGCCACGCTGCGCCGGTTCCGCTTCCCGGACGGTCCCGAGTGGACGGAGACCGCAAGTGAGTGAATTCGAGGGCCTGGTGGCCGCCGTCACCGGAGGCGCCTCGGGTATCGGCAAGGCCGTCGCGGACCTGCTGGCCGAACGCGGCGCGCAGGTGGCGGTGCTGGACCTGAAGCCGGGCGACGACGGCATCCGCTGCGACGTCTCGTCGGACGACGAGGTCCGGTCGGCGATCGACGCCGTCGTGGAGCGCTTCGGGCGCCTCGACATCCTGGTGAACAACGCCGGGATCGGCGCGCAGGGTGACGTCACCGGCAACGACGACGACGAGTGGCACCGCGTGTTCGACGTCAACGTCGTCGGCATGGTCCGGCTCGCCCGGGCCGCCCTGCCGCACCTGAAGAACTCGCCCTCCGCGGCGATCGTCAACACCTGCTCCATCGCGGCCTGGGCCGGCCTGCCCAGCCGCGCGCTGTACTCGGCCAGCAAGGGCGCGGTGCTCTCGCTGACCCTGGCCATGGCGACCGACCACCTGCCCGACCGGATCCGCGTCAACTGCGTGTGCCCGGGCACGGCGGACACCCCCTGGGTGGGCCGGCTGCTCGACGCCGCCGACGACCCGGCGGCCGAACGCGCGGCCCTCGCGGCCCGCCAGCCGATGGGCCGGCTGGTCATCGCCGACGAGGTCGCGAACGCGATCGTCTACCTCGCCAGCCCGCTGTCCGCGTCCACCACCGGGACCGCCCTCGCGGTCGACGGTGGCATGTACGGCCTGCGCCCGCGCGGTCCCGTGAACCACGACTAGAAGACTTGATTCCCCGCCGTCATCAAGGAGGATGCTGTGCGCACGAAGGTGATCAAGGTGGCCGCCGTCGCCGCCTGCGGCCTGGTTCTGGCCGCCTGCGGGTCCACTAAGGACAATGCGTCGGCACCCGCGGCGGGCGGTGGCTCCGGCGGCAAGGTCGGGGCCACCCTGCCGCTGCTGACCTCGCCGTTCTGGCAGGCCTACAACAACTACGTGCCGCAGATGGCCAAGCAGGAGGGCGTCGACGTCCTCCCGACGGTCAACGCGGACAGCGACCCGGCGAAGCTGATCACCGACATCGGCACCTTCCTCAACCAGGGCGTCAAGGGCCTGGTCGTGACGCCGCTGGACTCCGCCGCGATCGTCGCCGGGCTCAAGCAGGCCGAGAACAAGGGCGTCCCGGTCGTCGCGGTCGACGTCGCCCCCGAGAGCGGCAAGGTCGCCATGGTCGTGCGCGCCGACAACAAGGCCTACGGCACCAAGGCGTGCGACGCGATCGGCGAGAAGGTCAAGTCCGGCAAGGTCGTGCAGATCATGGGCGACCTCGCGTCGGTCAACGGCCGCGACCGCTCGGAAGCCTTCCGCGACTGCATGAAGCAGAAGTACCCGGGCATCCAGGTGCTGGAGATCCCGGCCGAGTGGAAGGCCGACAAGGCGTCTTCGGGCCTGGACAGCATGCTGACGGCGAACCCGGACATCAAGGGCGTCTACATGCAGGCCGGCGGCGTCTACCTGGCCCCGACCGAGCAGGCCCTCAAGCGCAAGAACCTGTTCTTCCCGGTCGGCGACCCGAAGCACATCGTGCTCGTGTCGAACGACGGCATCCCGCAGGAACTGGCCGCGATCCGCGCCGGCGAGCTGGACGCCACCGTGTCCCAGCCGGCCGACGCGTACGCGAAGTACGGCCTGTACTGGCTGAAGAAGGCCATGGCGGGCGAGACGTTCAAGCCGGGCCCGACCGACCACGACAGCACCATCGTCGAGATCAGCCCCGGCATCCTCGAGGACCAGCTGCCCGCGCCGGTCATCACCAAGGCCAACGTGGACGACAAGGCCCTCTGGGGGAACAACCTGTGACCGCGCTGCCCGCCGGCGAAACCGCCGTCCCGGTGGTCAGCGCGGTAGGCGTCGGAAAGCGCTACGGCCCCACCGTGGCGCTCCACGACGTCAGCCTCACCGTGCACCCGGGCGAGTCACACGCGCTCGTCGGGCGCAACGGGGCCGGCAAGTCGACGCTCGTCTCCATCCTCACCGGCCTGTCCGCCACGGACACCGGGCACGTCGAGTTCGGCGGCGAGCCGGCCCCGCCGCTGTCCAAACAGGACGACTGGAAGGCGCGCGTGGCCTGCGTGTACCAGCACGCGATGGTCGTCCCGCAGCTCACGGTCGCCGAGAACCTGTTCCTCAACCGGCAGGCGGGCGGCGGGTTCGCCATCGGCTGGAAGTCGTTGCGGCGCAAGGCCCGTGAGCTGCTCGACTCGTGGGACGTCCACGTCGACGTCGACACGCCCGCGGGGGAGCTGTCGGTCGAGGACCGGCAGTTCGTCGAGATCGCCCGCGCGCTGTCCTACGGCGCGAGGTTCATCGTCCTCGACGAGCCGACCGCGCAGCTCGACAGCCAGGCCATCGAGCGGCTCTTCGAGCGGATGCGCCAGATGCAGGCGAGCGGGGTGACGTTCCTGTTCATCTCGCACCACCTGCACGAGGTGTACGAGGTCTGCCAGGCCGTCACGGTCCTGCGGGACGCGAAGCACGTGCTCACCGCACCGGTGGCCGAGGTCGGTCGCGCGGAACTCGTCGACGCGATGACCGGCGAACCCGGTGGCCTGTTCGTCCGCGACGCCGCCACACGCGAGTCCCTCGAAGCGGACGCCGCGGAAATCCTCTCGGTCGACGGCCTGTCCGGCGACGGCTTCCGCGACGTCTCGTTCCGGCTGCGCCGCGGCGAGGTCGTCGGGCTCGCGGGCAGCAACGCCAGCGGGAAGCACCAGGTCGCCGAGACGGTCTACGGCCTGCGGACACCGTCTTCGGGCACGGTCCGCGTCGACGGCTCGCCGTTGCGGCCGGGCGACATCCCGGCGGCGCTGCGTGCGGGCATCGGCTGCGTGCCGCGCGACCGGCACCACGAGGGTCTCGTGCTGGAGCACTCCATCGCGGACAACACCACGCTGTCCATTTTGGACCGAATGGGCCGCGGCGGGATCGCGTCGCCCACCGCCCGGCGCGCGAAGGCGTCGCAGGCTTTGAAGGACTACGACATCGTGGCCGCGAGCGCCGAGCAGCCCGTGTCGGACCTCTCGGGCGGCAACCAGCAGAAAGTGGTGCTGGCGCGGGCCCTGATCGGCGATCCGCGGGTCGTGGTGCTGATCAACCCGACCGCCGGCGTGGACGTGAAGTCGAAGGAGGCGCTGCTCGCGGTCGTCGACCGGGTGCGCGCCGAAGGCAAGGCGGTGCTGATCGTCAGCGACGAGCTCGACGACCTGCGCCTGAGCGACCGGGTCCTGGTGCTGCGCGCCGGGGCCGTGGTCGCCGAACACCAGGCCGGGTGGTCCGACGGCGACCTCGTGGCCGACATCGAAGGAGTCGAGCTTTCGTGACCGACGTGATGACCTCTCCGCAGACGGAGCTGCCCGCCCCACCCCGGCGCCGCAAAGCCGTCTGGCTGCGTGAACTCGCCCTGCTGCCCGCCCTGGTCGTCGTGTTCGTCATCGGCGGCCTGGTCGACGACACGTTCGTCGGCTGGAGCAACATCGTCAGCATCCTGACCGCGTCGGCGGCGCTCTCGCTGGTCGTGCTCGGCGAGTCGCTCGTGCTGATCACCGGGAAGTTCGACCTGTCGCTGGAATCCACGATGGGCCTGGCGCCCGCGCTCGGTGCCATGGTCGTGATCCCGGCGGCGTCGGCGGGCTTCGGCGTCGAGCTGCCCGCCGCGATCGGGCTCCTGATCATCCCGCTGTGCGGCGCGCTGGTCGGGTTCGTCAACGGCTTCCTGATCGTGAAGCTGAAGCTGAACGCCTTCATCGTCACCCTGGCCATGCTCACCGTGCTGCGGGGCGTGCAGGTCGGCTCGACCAAGGGCAAGACGCTGTTCAACCTGCCGGACTCGTTCACCAACCTCGCGACGACCACGTTCGCCGGGCTGCCGATGTCGGTCTGGCTGGCGGCGGTGCTGTTCGCGGCGGCCGGCTGGGTGCTGCGCTACCACCGCGTCGGCCGGGCGCTGTACGCGATCGGCGGCAACCGCGAAGCCGCGCGGGCGGCGGGTGTGCGCGTCGACCGGATCGCGTGGGCGGTGTTCGTCGTCGCCGGGATCCTCGCCGCGATCGGCGGCCTGGCGTACACGGGTTACGTCGGGGCCTTGGGCGCGAACCAGGGTTCCGGCATGATCCTGCAGGTGTTCGCGGCGGCGGTGATCGGCGGCGTCTCGCTCGACGGCGGCAAGGGCACGCTGGTCGGCGCGCTGACCGGCGTCCTGCTGCTGTCCTCGGTGTCGAGCCTGCTCAACTACGCGCACGTGACGGCGGAGTGGCAGGGCGCGATCTACGGCGCCATCATCCTGGTCGCGCTGATCATCGCCCGGTACGCGGGCGGGAAGCCCCAGACCTGATGGTCAGCCTGTGATCATCGGATCACTGTCAGGAAGCTGCCGCGGCCGGCCCGTCGTCCGCCGTCGGGTCGTCCGCGGTGCCGAGGGCGTTGCGCAGCCACTGCTCGACGCCCGCGACGTGCACGGTCGCCCACGAGCGCGCCAGCTCCGGCTCGCGCGCCGCGATGGCCTCGTAGATCGCCGTGTGCTGCTCCCGCGTCTTCGCGACCGCGCCCTCCTGGGTGAGGCCGCGCCAGATCCGGGCGCGGGCGGTCGGCCCGGAGAGGCTGTCGAGCAGCGAGCAGAGCACGGGGTTGCCGGAGCCGTCGGCGATCTTGCGGTGGAACTGCAGGTCGTTGGCGACCAGCGCCTCGACGGTCGGCGAGTCCTCCAGCTCCCCGAGGAGCTGGCCCAGCTCGGTGATGTCGTCGTCGCTCATGTGCAACGCGGCCAGCGCGGTCGCGGCCGGCTCGAGGATCCGGCGTACGGCGAGGAAGTCGAGCACGGTGTCGTCGCGGTGGAAGTCGACCACGAACGTCATCGCGTCGAGCAGCAGGTTCGGCTCGAGGCTGGTGACGTAGGTGCCGTCGCCCTGCCGGACGTCGAGCACCCTGATCAGGCACAACGCCTTCACGGCCTCCCGCAGGGAGCTGCGCGAGAGCCCGAGCCGCTGGGCCAGCTCGGCCTCCTTCGGCAGCCGGTCGCCCGGCGCCAGCTCGCCGGAGATGATCATGTCCTTGATCTTGTCGATCGCGACATCGGTGACGGGCATCGCGTCCGCCCTCCCTGCAACAGACCTCGGATGTTTCGGTGTTCCTCCCCAGCGTGCCATGCCCCGGCCAAGGAGTGGTGATGACCCACCAACGCGAACCACAAAGGGTGGCTCTGCACACCCGGCTCAAGCCGGGCAAGGAGGCCGCGTACGAGTCCGTGCACGCGGTCATCCCGCCCGAGCTGGACACCGCCCTGCGCGAGGCCGGCGTCCGCACCTGGCGGATCTGGCGTAACGGTCTCGACCTCTTCCACGTCGTCGAAGTCGACGACTACGCGGCGATGCGGGCGGCGTTGCGGGACCATCCCGCCAACGTCCCGTGGCAGGCCAGGATGGCCGAGCTGCTGGCCGTCGAGGACGACTACTCCGGCGACGACACCGGCATCGGGCTGGTCTGGGAACTGCCGGAAAAGGAGTGACGGCGTTGGAACTCTCCCTGTCCCCGCTGGGTCTCGGCTGCGCGCAGCTGGGCAACCTCTACCACGCGATCAGCGACGAAACCGCGGCCGCGACCGTCCGCCGCGCGTGGGACGAGGGCGTCCGGTACTTCGACACCGCGCCGCACTACGGCCTCGGCCTGTCGGAGACCCGGCTCGGCGCGGCCCTGGGTTCGTTCCCCCGCGACGAGTACGTGCTCTCGACCAAGGTCGGCCGCGTGCTGGAGCCCAACCCCGACGGCGCGGGCGCGCGGGACGACCAGGGCTTCGCGGTCCCGGCCGCGTACAAGCGCCGGTGGGACTTCAGCCGCGACGGCGTCCTGCGGTCCCTCGAGGACAGCCTGACCCGGCTGGGCCTCGACCGCGTCGACATCGTGTACGTCCACGACCCGGACGACCACTTCGAGGACGCCCTGCGCGGCGCCTTCCCGGCGTTGCGCGAGCTGCGCGAGCAGGGCGTGATCGGAGCGTTCGGCGCCGGGATGAACCAGGCGCCGATGCTCGCGGAGTTCGTCCGCCGCACCGACCTCGACGTGCTGCTGGTGGCCGGCCGGTACACGCTGCTCGACCAGCCGGCCCTCGACGAGCTGCTGCCGCTCTGCCTCGACCGCGGCGTCTCGGTGGTGGCCGGCGGCGTGTTCAACGGCGGCATCCTCGCCACGGCCGAACCGGGACGCGTCTACGACTACGCCGAAGCACCGCCGGAGCTGGTCGAACGGGCCGGGCGCATCGCCGAGGTCTGCGCGCGCCACGGCGTCGAACTGCCGGAAGCGGCTTTGGCCCTGCCGATGGCGCATCCCGCGGTGGCGTCGGTCGTCGTCGGCGCGCATGATCCTTCGCAGGTCAGCGTCAACGCCCGGCGGGCGCGGGCGGTGGTGCCACCGGAGCTGTGGACCGAGCTGGTCGACGCGGGACTGCTGCGCGCCGACGTCGTGATCGCCGAAGGAGTCTCATGATCGACGCGCACCACCACCTGTGGGACCCGTCGCGGCGCGAGTACCCGTGGATGGCGGGGGAGGCGCTCGACCCGATCCGCCGTCCGTACACCGTGGACGACCTGCGCGCGGTGACCAAGGCGGCCGGCGTCCGCGCGACGATCCTGGTCCAGACCGTGTCGTCCGCCGAGGAGACCGCGGAGTTCCTCGCGACCGCTTCGGCCGAGCCGGTCGTCGCGGGCGTGGTCGGCTGGGTGGACCTCGCGGCACCGGATGTCGCGGACCGGCTGGCCGCGCTGGACGGTCCGCTGGTCGGTATCCGGCACCAGGTGGAGTCCGAGCCGGACGACGACTGGCTGCTGCGCCCGGAGATCGTCGCCGGACTGAGCGCGGTGGCGTCGGCGGGCCTGGCCTGCGACCTGCTGGTGCGCGTCGGCCAGTTGCCCGCGGCGGCCGAGCTGGCCCTGCGCCGGCCCGAGCTGCGGCTCGTGCTGGACCACGCGGCGAAGCCTCCGATCGCGTCGCGGGAGTGGGAGCCGTGGGCGTCGGGGGTGGCCGCGCTGGCGGCGCACGAAAACGTCGTGTGCAAGCTGTCGGGCCTGGTGACCGAAGCGGACTGGTCCGGCTGGGAGGTCGGGCACCTGCGCCGCTACGTCGACCACGTCCTGGACGTGTTCGGCCCGTCGCGGCTGCTGTTCGGCTCGGACTGGCCGGTCTGCGAACTGGCCGCGTCCTACGAGGTGGTCCTGGACGCGGCGATCGCGCTGACCGGCTCGCTGTCCGACGCCGAGCGGCTGGGCGTCTTCGACCACAACGCCCGCCGCGTCTACGGCTTGGATGCGAGCGGGGAAACCTCTTCCAGGGGGTAAAAGAGGTTCCCCCGCCCGCCGCTGGGGTGGCTCAGAACTCTTCGTCGCGGATCATGGCGCGCAGCCGGGTGAGCGCCCGGTGCTGCGTCACGCGCACGTTCCCGGCGGAGATGCCGAGCGCTTCGGCGGTTTCCTGCGCGGAGAAGCCGACCGCGATGCGCAGGGTCAGGATCTCCTGCTGCACCCGCGGCAGGGAGGCGAGCAGCCGGCCCAGGCGGGCGCCGAGGTCGAGGTGCAGGGCGTGCGTCTCGGGCTCGTTGCCGTTGGCGAGCGGGCGCTCCGGGAGCTCGGGGACGGGCTCGGAGCGGTCGCGGGCGACGGCGCGGTAGGCGTCGGCGACCTTGTTGGCCGCGATCGCGTGCACGAGGTAGAGGAAGGAGCCGCCGCGGTCCTGGTAGTCCGGCAGCGCCTTGAGGACCGCGAGACAGACCTCCTGGGCGACGTCGTCGGCCGACAGGTAGGACAGGTCGCGCCCGCCCATGCGCGCGCGGCAGTAGCGGACCACCACGGGCTCGATCATCTGGAGCAGGTTGTGGATCGCGGCGGGGTTGCCCTCGCCCGCGTCCTTCACCAGAGGGTCGAGGTCCTCCTTCGTCAGGCGTCCGCCCGGCCTCGGAGATGACTCCAGAGTGCGATAATCGCGAACGTCGGAGGCGGGTTCCTCGGTGATCCTCGGCGGTGCTGTCATGGTCGTCTCCCCGGCCGACCCTCGACCGTCGCTGCCGGGGGCTCCACTCTCCGTGACTTTTCGGTTGCAGATACTCCGTGAGAATCCGGCTGACCTGCGCTCCGTGCGACGCTGGGTAATCGTAAGCACCTCATGGCGGATCAGTCCAGATTTCAACGACCAATACCCCATAAGCAGGAGCGACCGTGATGTTCCCGCGACCAGCCCCCGCACATTGCGATTAATCGGTTTCAGGATGTGCCGAGTTCACCCGTCAGTGGAGGATGGCCACGGAAGCGGCAGTCGCGGTCACGGCGAGCGACGCGATCGCGGCCAGCGCGGGGTGTATCGCAGCGGGCCGCCCGGCCCGTAATGCCCGTTCCCGGCGCACGGCCACCGCCGCGAGCAGGGCGGATGTAACGCCGGAGAGCAGAACGGGGACCAGAGTGGTACCCCAGTGCCGCTGGGCGGCGGAGTGCAGGAGCAGCGCGGTGCAGGCGGTGGCGGCGAGCGCGGTCCGCCGCCACGCGAGCCCGGTCCGTTCGGCCTGAGCGCCGGCAGGGGTGGTCACGGAACATTCCGGGGGGCCATGACGGTACTTCTGACGTCGCGATAATCGCGAAGCCGCGGTATTCGAGGGCGGCGGCGAGGCCCGGCGGTGCTGCGCCGAACGGCCTGAACCACGTCCGGGCGAGTGCCGGTGAGCCGTTCGGGTGGGGTAGCGGTGAGTGTCCACCCGTGCGACCCGGGTTGGCGCGGGTGCTGGGCATGGAGGTGCCGAGCGGTCGGCGTGGTCGTGGGCCGGGTGGGGCGAATAATCGCGGAGGCTCGCGAGTCGGGGGCCGGTCGTCTGGGCCGAACCCTGGTGGCGCTGGTGCGGGTCGGTCGTCTGGGTCGAACCCTGGTGGCGCTGGTGCGGGTCGGTCGTCTGGGTCGAACCCTGGTGGCGAAGGTGCGGGTCGGTCGCCTGGGTCGAACCCTGGTGGCGAGGGTGCGGGTCGGTCGGTTGGGTCGAGCCTCGGGGGCGAGGGTGCGGGTCGGTCGGTTGGGTCGGACCCCGGTGGCGTTGGTGCCTGCCAGCCGGTCGCGTCCGGGCCTGGCAGCTCGCCCGGCCGCCACCCGGCCGCTCACGACAGCACCAGCAGCACCGCCGCCGCCACGATGAGCAGGAGCAGGCCGGCCGTGAGCACCACGATCATCCAGCTTCGCGGCAACGGCTCGCCCGCGCGCATCGCGATCTGCACTCGCCGCCACCGTGGGTACGCCGTCGCCGCCAGGACCGCCGCCAGCACCACGCACAGCGCCGCCAGTACCGCGCTGGCCGCCGCCGGGGCCGGCACCAGCTGGTGCACCGCGACGCCGCCTGCCACCAGGCCCAGCGCCGTCCTGAGCCAGGCGAGGAACGTCCGCTCGTTGGCCAGCGTGAAGCGATAATCCGGTTCGGTGCCGCCCGAGTGGGGCGTGATGTCTTCCCGGTCCACGTCCGCAGACGCTAGCGGGCGGGCGCCGGCTCGGCTCGGTGCGCGAACACCCACCAGCGCAGCACCGCGAACCGCACGAAACCGCCGACCAGGCTCGCCAGCAGCAGCGTGCCGGTCTCCTCCCACGACGTCGGCCGCTCGACGACCGCGTCGAGGATCGCCAGCACCGCCGAGCCGTACCCGGCGTAGAAGGCGAACGTCAGCAGGTCCTGCAGGTGCCGCTTGCCCGCGTTGCTGCGCCGCCCGGCGAAGGTGACGCGACGGTGGAACTCGGTGTTCCCGAGCGTCGTGAGCGCGATCGCGACCAGGTTCGCCAGCTGGGCGCCGAGCCGGTCGCGCAGCAGGAGGAACAGGAGGGCCTGGACGCCCGTCGTCACCACGCCGGCCACGACGTACCACGCGGCGTGCGTGCCGAGCTCGTGGTGCCGGTCGGGGTCGGTGGCGAGCAGCCGGTGCCCCGGTGCGCACCTGGTGGTGGCCATGATCAGAACCTACTCTGCGTTCACAAACTTGTGAATATGTTAAACCAGTTGAAGAAATGTGATCCCGGCGACACCGCCCGGGTTTGAGGCCCCCGGCGAGCCGGGTAGGTCACCGACGAAGACCTATTGCTGCCTACGCGCCGGGAGAGACCAGTGAGTGACCGTGACGCGGCCGAACCGGAAAGCTTGGCCCCCAGTGAGGCGCTGGACGAGGACGAGCTGCGCGTCGACCCGCTCGAGGCGGGCGTCGAGCCGCCCGAGCGGTGGAGCGCCGCCGACCGCTACGGCACCACGCCCAGCGAGGTCCGCGAAGGCGAGCCGATGGACCAGCGCCTCGCCGAAGAGGTGCCGGACACCGAGCCGGAGCCGGTGCCGGAACGGCCGATCGCCGCGACGCCGGCCGACGAACTCGACGAGACCGTCGAGGACGCGCCGCCCGACTACGAGCAGGTGTCCCCGGACGACGAGCTGCCGCACCGGCACGCCGACCCGGATCCGGGCGAGCGGGCGGACTTCGCCGGCGGATCGGTGGCCGACGCCATCCGCGAGGCCCGGCAGGGCTGATCCGCTCAGACTGCACACCCGAACGGACGCCCCTAGCGTGGGTGGCCACAGTGCATCGGACCGCGACGAAGGGAAGGCCGAAGATGCTGACCGTCACCGAAGCCGCCGCCGAGGCGATCACCGCGTTGACCAGCCAGGGCGAAGGCGATGCCGGACTCCGCCTGGCGGTTCAGAACGCCGATGGCGAAAGCGCCCAGCTGGCGCTCTCGGTCGCCCCGGAACCCACCGAGGGCGACCGCGTGCTCGGCAACGAAGAGGGAGGCCCGAAGGTCTTCCTCGAGCCCCAGGCTGCGGCGTTGCTCGACGACAAGGTGCTCGACGTCCAGGAGGACGAGGCCGGCGGGGTGGCTTTCGCCGTCCTGCCGCAGCACACCAGCTGACCGCGGCGGACGGGCCTTTCGCAGTGTCGCGGGAGGTCCGTTCGCGGCGTGCCGCCTCAGCGACCACCCCATTCCCGCACCAGGACCGCCGCGCGCGCCCGCAGCAGTTCCGCGGCGTGCGCCCGCGCGTGGTCGAGCGACGGCGCGTGGTCGATCAGCGCGCTGCTCCCCACCACGCCCAGCCGGTCCAGCCCGGCGGAATCGAGCTGGATCCGGCCCGCCAGCGCGAGCAACGGCACTCGACGCGGCCGCGCTCGTTCGGCGATGCCCGCGGGCGCCTTGCCGTTCAGGCTCTGTTCGTCGAGTGATCCCTCGCCGGTGATGACGAGGTCGGCGCCGTCGAGCGCCCGGTCGACCCCGGTCAGCCCGGCGATGAGGGCGAACCCGGATTCGACGGTCGCGCCGACCGCGATCGCACCTGCGGCGACACCGCCGCCGGCACCCGCGCCCGGCACGCGCGTGACGTCCGGAGCGCCGCCCACCTGCAGCGCGTGCGCCCACCTCGTCAGCGCGTCGTCCAGCACCGCCACTTCCGACGGCCCCGCGCCTTTTTGCGGCCCGAACACCGCCGCCGCGCCGTCCGGGCCCAGCAGCGGGTTCGTGACGTCGGTCGCGACGGCGACGCGCACACCGCTCAGCCGCTCTCGCACGGGTGTCAGCTCGCTTGAAGCGACGCGCGTGAGCGTGCCGCCGCCCAGGCCGACCGGTGCGCCGAACGCGTCCAGCACCCCGGCCCCGAGCGCGCCGAGCATCCCGGCGCCGCCGTCGGTGCTGGCCGTGCCGCCGACCGTGAGCACGAGCCGCGTCACGCCGTTCGCCAGCGCGTGCCCGAGCAGTTCGCCGACGCCCCAGGTATGCGCGGCGAGCGCGGTTTCCGGGCTGGGGTCGACGAACTCGATCCCGCACGCGCGCGCCGACTCGACGTAGGCCGTGCCGTCCAGGACCGCGTACCGGGCCTCGACCTGGTCGTCGAGCGGGCCGCGGACGGACAGCCGGACGATCCGCGCGCCCGCCGCTTCGAGGACGTCGAGGGTGCCTTCGCCACCGTCGGCGACCGGGCACGAGACGATTTCGGCGTCCGGCAACGCGTCTCGCACACCGAGTGCGATGGCCTCCGCGGCCTCGACCGCGGTGAGACTGCCCTTGAACTTGTCGGGCGCGATGACGACCCTGGTCACGGTTTCACCTCCGTCAGCGGGGGACGCCCGGCGAGCACCGCCGCGACGTTGCGCGCGGCCAGCACGGCCATCGCGGTGCGGGTTTCGACCGTGGCGGACCCGAGGTGCGGGCTCAGCACGACGTCGTCGCGGCCGAGCAGCCGCGGCTCGACCTCCGGCTCCTTCTCGAACACGTCGAGCGCGGCGCCGGCGATCTCCCCGGCTTCGAGCGCGTCCGCGAGCGCGGCTTCGTCGACGACCGGGCCGCGCGTGGTGTTCACCAGGTAGGCGCCGGGTTTCATGGCCCGCAACGCGGCCGCGTCGATCAGGTGCCGTGTCTCGGGTGTCAGCGGACAGTGCAGGGAGACGACGTCCGAGCGCGCGAGGAGCTCTTCGAACGACACGTGCCCGCCGCCGCGGTTCGTCCGTCCTGAGTAGACGACCTCCATGCCGAACGCCTCGGCCCGCTTCGCCATCGCCCGGCCGATCTGCCCGAGCCCGACGATGCCGAGCGTCTTGCCCTGCAGCCCGGAGCCGAGCAGGAAGCCGAGGTGGAACGACCACGGCGTGCGCGAGCGCAGCAGCCGTTCGCCCTCGCCGATCCGCCGCGTGACGGCGAGCAGCAGGCCGAACGCGAGGTCGGCGGTCGCGTCCGTGAGCACGCCGGGCGTGTTCGTGACGACGACGCCGCGTTCGGCCAGCGCCGGGACGTCGACGTTGTCGTAGCCGACCGCGACGTTCGCCACCACGCGCAGCCCCGGCCCGGCGGCGTCGGCCAGCGCGCCGTCGAGCCGGTCGTGCAGCATGCCGACGACGGCGTCCGCGCCGGCCACGAACTCGTGCAGCTCGGCGGGCGTGAGCGGCCGGTCGGCCGCGGACACCTCGACCTCGCCTGCCTCGGCCAGGACCTTCACCGCGTCGTCGGGAATCCATCGGGTCACCGCGATCTTGGGCACCCCGACAGCCTAGTTCACGGCACCGACAGTTCAGCCGCGCCGAACGGCGTCGAGGACGATCTCCGACTGCGCCGCGGCGCCGGCACCGTTGGGGTGGAAGGGAAACGCCAGCAGCAGCGGGTTGCTCGTGGAAACCGGGATCAGGCCCTCGGCGTAGCGGACGGTGGGCGCCTGGCACGCGTCGTGCCCGACCGTCGGCGTGTACGTGTCGACGAGTTCGACGCCGTTGCCCGCGGCGACGCGCGCGAGCATCGCGTTCATGTGGAGGAACTTCTCCTGCAGGTAGGCGACGTCGCCGTCGGCGATCGGGATGACCGGCCAGCACCCCTTCCCGGAGGCGGGCAGTCCCGCGAGGTAGTTCACGAGCAGGATCCGCGCCCGGGGCGAACGGTCCTCGATCTGCCGCAGCGCGGCCGTCATCTTCGGTTCGGTCGCCGTGATCGCGTTTTCCAGCTGGTCGACGCCGCCCGCGGTGAACTTCGCCTTGCACGTGCTCACCGGCAGGAGGGTGAGGCGCTTCGTCACGGCCGAAGCGAGCCCGATGTCGTTGCCGCCGATGCCGACGGTCACCAGGTCCGTGGTGGGCGTGAGCCGGTCGAACTGCGGCGCGTTCGTCCCGCCCAGCGGCAGCTTCTGCGGCTGCGTGAAGTCGGTCGTCGTCGCGCCGCCGCAGCTCGCGTCGCGGAAGGTCTCGACGCCGAGCGCGCCGGCCACCTCGTGCGGGTAGTCCGAAGTGGACTGCGCGCAGTCGAGCGGGGTGAACTGCGTGGCGGGCGGCAAGGTGACGAAGACGTCGGCGGTCCAGGAGTCGCCCAGGGCGACGTACTCGCGGTAGCCCGTGCTCGCCGACGCCGGGGCGGCGAAGGCGAGCATGGCGAGCGCGGGCACGACGAGCAGAGCGGACAGGCGCTTGCGCATGCTGCCTCCGTTGGCGAGCGAAGTGAAGGACTTTCACATTCAGCTCACGGCCGGTGAAAAGTCAATGCGGCTCACCCGCCCCGGTCACGCCGATCGGCGTGGGTAATCAGACCCTGGTCAGCCGCACGACCGCGCTCGCGTAACCGCTTCCCGGCAGGTCGACGCCGAGGCCGTGGCTCAGCAGCACCGCGCCGTCGTGGACGGCGCCGTCCTGGTCGCGGTAACGCGCGTCCGGCGCGAGGCCGGCGAGCCGGGGCGGGGTGCAGGGCCGCGCGAACTCCGTCGGGCGGCGCCAGAAGAAGACCACCACCTCGCCGCCCAGGACGTACTGCACGGCGGTCAGCGCCGACGTCGCCGGGTCCGCCAGCCGGTACAGCTCGCCGTGCTGCACGACGGGCCGGATTTCCTTGTACAGCGCGACAAGGTCCGCCGCCTCGTCGAGTTCGCCGGCGCTCCACTTCGGGAGGTCGCCGCCTAGGCCGAGCACGCCCGCCATCGCGACGTGGAACCGGAAGCGCAACGGCGCTTCGCGGCCGGTGGTCGGGTTCGGGCTGTCGGTGACCCAGGCGGACATCGTGCCGGCCGGGTAGAGCTGGCCGTAGCCGTGCTGGATGGTGATCCGGTCGGCGGCGTCGGTGTTGTCGGACGCCCAGATCTCGTCGGTGCGCGCGAGGATCCCGAGGTCGGTGCGCCCGCCGCCGCCCGCGCAGCCCTGGATCCGCAGGTCCGGGTGGTCGGCGCGGAGCCGGTCGAGGATGGCGTGCACCGCGCGCACGTGGTCGACCCAGACGCGTCCGGCGTCTTCGCCCGGCCAGCCCGCCTCGGTGAACGCGCGGTTCATGTCCCACTTGAGGTAGTCGATGCCGTGCTCGCCGACTAGGCGGTCGAGCCACTTCTGGGCCCAGTCCGCGACGTCCGGCCGGGCGAAGTTGAGCACGAGCTGGTTCCGCAACGTCGTCCGCTCGCGGTGAGCCATGTGCAGCACCCAGTCCGGGTGCGCGCGGTAGAGGTCGCTGTCCGGGTTGACCATCTCGGGCTCGACCCAGAGCCCGAACCGCATGCCCCGCGCGTGGACGGCGTCGACCAAGGGCTGCAACCCGGCGGGGAAGCGCTGCTCGTTGGCGGTCCAGTCGCCGAGCCCGGCGGTGTCGCCGGTGCGGGCGCCGAACCACCCGTCGTCCATGACGAACAGTTCCGCTCCCAGGCGAGCGGCCGCCTCGGCCAGCTGGGTTTCGGTCTGCTCGTCGACGTCCCACCCGGTGGCTTCCCAGGAGTTGTAGACGATCGGCCGCAGCTCTTCCGGATGCGGCTGGACGAACTCGCGGACGTACGCGTGCCAGCGCCGGCTCGTGCCGCCGAAGCCGTCCGGCGCGTAGAGCCCGGCGAACACCGGCGTCTCCCAGGTCTCGCCCGGCTGCAACGACCAGCTGACGTTCTCGTGGCCGAACCCGCCGGTCCACGTGACGCGCCCGGTGTGCGTGTGCTCGACGGTGATCCGCCAGCTCCCGCTCCACGCGAGCGCGGTCGACCAGACCTCCCCGGACGTCTCGGTCGCGTCACCGGCGTCGAGCATCACCCACGGGTTGACCTGGTGGCTGGACACGCCGCGACGGCTGGTCAACGTCGTCTCGCCGACCGGCAGGGCTTCGCGCAGCACGCCGTACTCGGCGCTCCACGCACCCGACGTCCGGCTCAGCCGGGCGCCGTCGCGACGGGGGAGCGTCCACGACGCGGAATCCGTGCGCAGCAGGGAAACCGGCTGGTCCGCGCGCAGCGACGTCCAGCGCTCGATGACGTCGCCGCGAACCCGGTAGTGCAGCGAAAGTTCCAGGGGGTAGTGCCGGTCGACGAGCCGCACGACCAGGGAGTCCTCGGTGCCGGAATGCCCGTCGTAGCGCCACTCGAGCGCCGACGTCCCGTCCTCGTACCGGACGGCGAGCGCCGCTACGCCGAAGAACGCGCCGCCCTCGGCCGGGAGCTCCTGCCGCTCGTCGCCCGGTTCGTCGAAGCTGCTGTCGGCCGGGTTGCGGCGCGCGGCGACCTGCATGGCCTGCGCCAGCGTCAGGGGCGGGCCCCAGTGGACGTGCCGCGGCCGGTCGTCGGCGTCGAGGCGGAAGGCGTAGGAGCTTTCGGGGGTGCGCAGCAGCCAGAGCCGGTGCTCAGGGTCGTGTTCGGCGAGCGACATGGTCCCGAGCGTAGGCATGACCAGCGGAAAAATAAATTCTTGACGAAGTTAATTAATAGTTCCTATCCTTCCGGCCATGCCTCGCAGTGCACCGGCAAGGGCGCCGATCACCAGTCCCGCGGCGGCGACCGTGTTCACCACGGTCCTGACCGAGGGGCCGGTCTCGCGCGTCGACGTCGCCCGGCGCACCGGTCTGTCGTCGGCCGCGGTCACCAAGGCGGCCCGGCCGTTCATCGAAGCCGGTTACCTCGAAGAACTCGCTTCCGAAGGCCGTACCGGCCCCGGCGCCGGCCGCCCCGCGAACCCCCTCGCGATCCGCCCGGACCGCGAGTACTTCGTGGGCGTCAAGATCACCGGTGACGACCTCATCGGCGTGGTCACGGACCTGCGCGCCGACGTCCGCGCCAGCGCCCACCACGCGCTGAAGAGCCACGACGTCGAGCACGTCGTCGGCGCGCTGGCCGACCTCGTCGGCGAACTGCTGACCGGCGACCTCCGCGAACGCGCCTACTGCCTGGGCGTCGCGGTGTCCGGTGACGTCGACCGCGCGTCCGGCGTCGTCCGGTACTCGCCGTTCCTCGGCTGGCGGGACGTGCCCCTGGCGGCCTTCCTGGAAGAGGCCACCGGGCTCACGGCGACGCTGGAGAACGACGTCAAAGCCCTCGCCGTCGCCGAGCAGTGGTTCGGCGAAGGCGTCGGCGCGTCCTCGTTCGCGCTGGTCACGGTGGGGACGGGCATCGGCAGTGCGCTCGTCGTCAACGGCGACCTGGTCCGCGGCGCGCACGGCGTCGCGGGCGAGATCGGGCACGTCCCGGTCGCCGACGGCGGCCCGTCCTGCCACTGCGGTGGCCAGGGCTGCGTCGAAGCGATCGCGTCCACCGAAGCGATCCTGACGCGCGCCCGGGAAGTCGCCGGCGAACCCGCGCTGACCATGGAAGACGCCGTGACGCGCGCCCGTGGTGGCGACGACTCGCTGCGCGAGGTGTTCGCGGGGGCCGGGCACGCGATCGGGCTCGGCCTGGCCGCGCTGGTCAACCTGTTCGGCCCGGAGCGGGTGGTCGTCTCGGGTGAGGGCGTCGCCACCTACGACCTGTTCGAGGACCAGATCCGCCGGACCTTCGCGGTCCAGGCGTTCGGCAGCGCCGCCCGCTGTGGCCTGGTGATCCGGCCGCTGCCGTTCGAAGAGTGGGCGCGGGGCGCGTCCGCCGTCGCCATCCAAGGTCTTTTCGTCGCCGAGAGCGTCTAAGGAGAGTCCCCCGTGAGCCCCATGAATCGCAGAAGCTTCCTGGTCGGTTCCGTGTTGTTCGCCGGGGGAGCGGCCCTCGCGGGCTGCACTTCGGACCCGTTGAACAAGAACGCGGGCGCGTCTTCGGGCGCGAAGGTCACGTTGCAGCAGTGGTATCACGCGTACGGCGAATCCGGGACGCAGCAAGCGGTCCAGCGCTACGCCCAGGAGTTCACCAAGGCGAACCCGGACATCGCGCTCAACGTCAGCTGGATCGCCGGCGACTACGAGACCAAGCTCAACTCGGCGATGCTCACCGCGCAGGCGCCGGACCTGTTCGAGCTGGGCGACTTCCGCTACCAGAACGTCAAGAACGGCCTGCTCGCGCCGCTCGACGACATCGTGGACCCGGTCAAGGCCGACTTCAGCGCCGCCGCCCTGGACACGGTGACCGTCGACGGCAGGATCTACGGCGTCAAGATGATCGACGACGTCATGATGCTGTACTACCGCAAGAGCGCGCTGCAGGCCGCGGGCGTCCAGCCGCCACAGACGTTCGCCGAGCTCCTCGAGGCGACGCGGAAGCTCAGCAACGGCAAGCAGAAGGGCCTCTACGTCGGCACGGACGGCGTCGGCGAGGCCGCGACGCTCCTGCTCTGGTCGTCCGGCGGCGACTTCTTCGACTCGAGCGGCAAGAAGGTCGCGTTCGCCTCGCCCGAGGCGATCGCCGCGATCAGCGGCCTCAAGCAGCTGCACGACACCGGCGGCCTGCTCCAGGGCTACCCGACGGACTGGTCCGACCCGGGCGCGTTCGCCAACGGCGCCACCGCGATGCAGTGGGGCGGCCTGTGGTCGCTGCCGGACATCAAGAAGGCCCTGGGTGACGACTTCGGTGTCGTCGCGTGGCCGAAGTTCGGCGACGCCGGCAAGCAGGTCGCGCGCGTCGGCGGCTGGTACCAGCTGGCCAACGCGAAGAGTCGGAACCTCGACGCCGTCAAGAAGTTCATCGACTGGCTGTGGGTCAAGAACGCCGGCCTGCAGAAGGACTGGTGCGTCAAGTACGGCTTCCACATCCCGGCCCGCAAGCCGGTCGCCGCGCAGACGACCGAGTTCTCCAGCGGCCCGGCGAAGGACGCCGTGACGATCTCGCAGCAGAACGGCAAGTCGTACTCGGGGCTGTGGAACAAGGCGTCGGCGACGCTGTTCCTGCAGGCCGCGACGAAGATCGCGAACGGGCAGGCCGACCCGGCCGCCGAGCTGGGAGACGCGGCGAAGAAGGCGCAGGCCGAAGTCGACAAGCAGCTGGCATGACGGCCTTGCTGGAGGCACCGACCGTCTCGGCGCCGGCGAAGAAACGCCGCAAGCGCCGTGACTGGCGGGCGATCGGCGCGTTCGCCGTGCTCACCGGGCCGGTGGTGGTCGGGCTGGGGCTGTTCAAGTACGTCGCGATCGCGTGGAGCTTCCTGCTCAGCTTCAACGATGCGCGCGGCACGATCACCATCGGCCACTGGATCGGCTTCGACAACTACGCGTTCCTGCTGGGCGATGACGCCTTTCTGACGTCTCTGTCGACGATCGCGATCTTCACGGTGTTCATCGTGCCGATCACGTTCGTCGCGTCGCTCGGGCTCGCGGTGCTGATCAACAGCATCAAGCGCGGCAAGGCGTTCTTCCGGACGGTGTTCCTCGTCCCGGCCGCGGTGTCGTACGTCGTCGCGGCGCTCGTGTGGAAGATGGCGCTGTTCAACGGCCTCCCGTCCGGCGTCGCGAACGTCGTCGGCGGCCTGTTCGGCGCCGACCCGGTGCCGTGGCTGTCGGAGACGAGCCCGCCGGTGTACTGGGTCGCGGTCGTGACACTGCGGCTGTGGCTGCAGGTCGGGCTGTACATGATCCTGTTCCTGGCCGGGCTGCAGGCGATCTCGCCGTCCCTCTACGAAGCCGGTGAGCTGGACGGCACGACGAAGTGGCAGGCCTTCCGCTACATCACCCTGCCGCAGCTGCGGAACACGTCGGTCGCGGTGCTGCTGCTCATCCTCATCGCCGCGTTCCAGGCGTTCGACGAGTTCTACAACCTGTTCGGCACCGGGCTTTCCGGCACGGCGACCGCGCCGGTCAAGCCGCCGCTGGTCTATCTGTACGACTCCGCGCTCGGCGACCAGAACTACGGCGTCGGCTCGGCGGGCGCGTTCCTGCTCACCGTGATCATCGTCGTGATCACCCTGCTGCAGGGCCGGTTCGTCGGCTTCGGGAAGAAGGACTGATGGCCGTCCTGACCGCGCCCCGCAAGGCGCCGAAGTACGTCCTGGCGTCGGTGCTCGCGCTGATCTTCCTGCTGCCGTTCTACATCATGCTGCGCAACGCGCTGATGACGCGGCAGCAGGTCAGCTCGCCGGACTGGTCGTGGCTGCCGGACCCGCTGTCGTGGGTCAACTTCGGCGACCTGTTCGCCGACGCCTCGGTCCCGATGGCGCATTCACTCTGGAACTCGTTCCTGGTCGCGGTCGTGACAGCTCCGGTCGGCACGCTGTTCGGCTCCATGGCCGGGTACGCCCTCGCCCGGATCCCCGTGCCGGGACGGCGCGCGGTGTTCACGTACGTGCTGGTCACGCTGATGATCCCGCAGTCGGTGACGTTCGTGCCGACGTTCGTCGTCGTGGGTTCGATGGGCGGGGTCAACACGGAGTGGGGGATCATCGCGCCGAACCTGTTCAGCGCGTTCACCGTGATCCTCTTCCGCAACTTCTACCTGCGGTTCCCGGCCGAGATCGAGGAGGCCGGGCGCCTCGACGGGCTCGGCTACCTGGGCGTCTACCGGCGTCTCGTGCTGCCGAATTCGGGGAGCATGCTCGCGTCGCTCGGCGCGCTGATGTTCATCGAAAGCTGGAACGCGTTCCTGTGGCCGCTGGTGATCGGGCAGGACCCGTCGTCGTGGACCGCGCAGATCGCGTTGTCGACGTTCCTGACCGCGCAGTCGGTCAACCTGCCGGCGCTGTTCGCCGGCGCCCTCGTCACCATCGCGCCGCTGGTCGCGATGTTCCTGGTCGCCCAGCGGTTCATCGTCCGCGGCATCGCGGCGAGCGGGCTCAAGGAGTAGGTCCCCTTACTGGAGGAGTGTTCCTTTGAAGCGCTTCTTTTCCGTCTTCCTCGCGGTGCTCGGTTTCCTGTCCTTCCTGGTGCCCGTGGCCGGCGCGCGGACGCCGTTCGTCAAGCCGTTCATGGGCTGGAGCAGCTGGAGTCTCGAGTCGTCGACCCGCGCGGGTTACGGCACTTCGTGGCTGAACGAGTCACACGTCCGCGACGCGGCCGGCGCGCTGGCGTCGAAGCTCAAGTCCGCGGGCTACACCTACGTCAACATCGACTCGGGCTGGAACGCCGACCTGTCGTGGGTCTTCCACACCGACGTCAACGGCATTCCGGCGCCTGATCCAGGCCGGTTTCCGTCCGGGATCCCGGCGCTGGCGTCCTACGTGCACTCGCTCGGGCTGAAGCTGGGTCTCTACTCCGTGACCGGCCTGGAGAAGGAGGTCTACGCCAAGAACGCGCCCATCCAGGGGACGACGTGCCACGCGCAGGACATCGCGTACCAGCCGTTGACGCCGTCGAACATGTGGGGCGGCAACTGGAAGGTCGACTTCTCGAAGCCGTGCGCGCAGAAGTACTACGACTCGATCGTGGCGCGCTTCGCGTCGTGGGGCGTCGACTTCGTCAAGGTCGACGGGACCACCGAGGACAACGTCGCCGACATCGCCGCTTGGTCCCGGGCGATCGACCACTCGGGACGGCCGATGTGGCTGACGGCCAGCGCGTGGCCGGTCCCGCGTGCGGCCGGGCCGTCGCTCGCTCCCTACGCGAACGGCGTGCGGGTGAACACCGACGTCGAGTGCTACTGCGACACCGTGTCCACCTGGGACAGCTCGGTGAAGGCGCGGTGGGCGGACCTGCCCGGCTGGCTCGGCGTGTTCGGCCCGCAGTACCGGCCCGACCTGGACTCGATGCCGATCAGCAACAACACGGGCTCCGGCATCCAGGACGGCATCTCCGACGTCGAGCGGCAGAGCATGATGACGTTCTGGTCGATGGCGTCTTCGCCGCTGTACGTCGGGGGAGACATCTATTTCCTGGACGCGTCCGCCGTGTCGATCCTGACGAATCCCGAGGTCATCCGGGTCGACCAGGCCGGCTCGTACCCGACGCGGGTGACCGGCGGCGACCACCAGGTGTGGAAGAAGCGCGCGCCCGACGGCAGCTGGTACGCGGCCGTCTACAACCTGGGTTCGACGCCCGCGGACATCACGGTGGACCTGGGTGTTCCCGGGGCCCGTCCCGTGCGTGACCTCGTCGCGCGCAAGGACCTCGGGCGGGCCCGGGGCTCGTGGACCGCGACCGCCGTCCCGCCACACGGCTCCCGGCTGGTCCGGATCGGCTGATTCTCGGCCTCGAAGGGGACTTTTCCCGTGCGAACGGCGGGAAAAGTCCCCTTCGTCGTGCGTGCGTCATCCATTGGGTGGAAGACGTCTGGTCGGCGCGCCGGTCGTCGTGCTATGTTCGGTGGCAGAACGAGTGTGCGTGATGCGAACAGTTTGGAGACGTGATGGCGGAGTTGCTGTCGCTCGAGGAGGCCGTGGGCCGGCTGGTGCACGACGGCGACACCGTCGCGCTCGAAGGCTTCACGCACCTCATCCCGGTCGCGGCCGGGCAGGAGATCATCCGGCAGCGCAAGCGTGGCCTGACGCTGGTGCGGATGACCCCGGACATCGTGTACGACCAGCTCATCGGCGCGGGCTGCGCGAGCAAACTGATCTTTTCGTGGGGCGGCAACCCCGGAGTCGGCTCGCTGCACCGCTTCCGTGACGCGGTCCAGCATGACTGGCCGGTGCCGCTGGAGATCGAGGAACACAGCCACGCGGGCATGGCGAACCGGTACGTGGCCGGCGCGTCCGGCCTGCCGTTCGCGGTGCTGCGCGGCTACACGGGCACCGACCTGCCGGGGCAGACCGACACGATCAAGCCGATCACGTGCCCGTTCACCGGCGAGCGGCTGACGGCGGTGCCGGCACTGAACCCGGACGTCACGATCGTCCACGCGCAGCGCGCCGACCGCGAGGGCAACGTCCAGATCTGGGGCATCACCGGCGTCCAGAAGGAAGCCGTCCTGGCGGCGAAGCGCTCGATCGTGACGGTCGAGGAGATCGTCGACGAGCTGGAACCCCGTCCGGGGGCGATCGTTCTCCCGGCCTGGGTGGTCACCGCGGTGGCCGAGGTCCCGGGCGGTGCGAAGCCGTCGTACGCGGCCGGGTACTACGAGCGGGACAACTCGGCGTACCAGGCGTGGGACGAGATCGGCCGCGACCGCGAGGAGTTCACGAAGTGGCTGAACGAGCTGACGGGGGTTTCGGCATGAGCGCCGGCTACACCGCCGACGAGATGATGAGCATCGCGGCGGCCCGTGCCCTCGGTGACGGCATGTCGTGCTTCGTCGGCATCGGCCTGCCCAGCAAGGCGGCCAACCTCGCCCGTCGCACGCACGCCCCGGACCTGACGCTGATCTACGAATCGGGCTGCCTGGGCGCGAAGCCGTCCCGGCTCCCGCTCTCGATCGGCGACGGCGAGCTGGCCGACACCTCCGACGCGGTGGTGAGCGTGCCGGAGGTGTTCAACTACTGGCTCCAGCCGGGCCGCATCGACGTCGGCTTCCTCGGTGCCGCCCAGCTGGACAAGTTCGGCAACATCAACACGACGGTGATCGGCTCGGACTACCACGACCCGAAGGTCCGCCTCCCGGGCGCGGGCGGTGCCCCGGAGATCGCGGCGTCGTGCGGCGAGGTGTTCATCGTGCTGCGCCAGAGCCCCCGGGCGTTCGTCGACAAGGTCGACTTCGTGACGTCGTTCGGCCACGGCTCGGGCAAGGGCGACCGCGAGAAGCTCGGCCTCCCCGGCAAGGGCCCGACGCTGGTCGTCACCGACCTCGGCCTGATGCGGCCGGACCCCGAGACGGCGGAGCTGACGCTGACCGAGCTCCACCCGGGTGTGGAGCTGGATCGCGCGGTGGCGGCGACGGGGTGGAAACTGAAGGTCGCCGACGACCTGAAGGTCACCCCCGCCCCGACCGAGCAGGAGCTCAAGGTGCTCCGAGACCTGGAGAAGGCAAGCGAATGACCGACGTCTACGTCCTCGACGCGATCCGCACCCCGTTCGGCCGCTACGGCGGCGCGCTGGCCGGCGTCCGCCCGGACGACCTGGCGGCCGGGGTGCTGCGCGCCCTGCAGTCCCGCAACGACCTCGACCCGTCCACAGTGGACGAGGTCGCCCTCGGCGACGCGAACGGCGCGGGGGAGGACAACCGCAACGTCGCGCGCATGGCGGCGCTGCTCGCGGGCTGGCCCACGAGCGTCCCGGGCACCACCGTGAACCGGCTCTGCGGTTCCGGTCTCGACGCGGTGATGCAGGCCAGCCGCGCGATCCAGGTCGGCGACGCGTCCCTGGTGGTCGCCGGCGGCGTCGAGTCGATGACTCGGTCGCCGTTGGTCATGCCCAAGCCGGAGAAGGCCTTCCCGGCCGGGAACCAGACGCTCTACAACACCGCGCTCGGCTGGCGCATGGTCAACCCGGCAATGCCGTCCCAGTGGACGATCTCGCTGGGGGAGTCCACCGAGAAGCTCGCCGAGCGCTACGGCATCGGCCGCGACGAGCAGGACGCCTTCGCCGCCTGCAGTCACGTCAACGCCGCCAAGGCGTGGGACGAGGGCTTCTACGACGACCTGGTCGTCCCGGTCGAAGGCGTCGACCTCGCCCGCGACGAGGGCATCCGCCCGGACTCCAGCCCCGAGAAGCTCGCCAAGCTGAAGCCGGCCTTCCGCAAGGAGAACGGCACCGTCACCGCGGGCAACGCCTCGCCGCTGAACGACGGCGCGTCGGCGCTGCTGCTCGGCGACGAAGCGAGCGCGAACCGGCTGAACGCGACTCCGCTGGCCCGCATCGCCGGTCGCGGCGCGGCGGGCGTCGACCCGGACGTGTTCGGCATCGGCCCGGTGCGCGCGGCGGAGATCGCCCTCGAGCGCGCCGGCATCGGCTGGGACGACCTGGCCGCCGTCGAGCTGAACGAGGCGTTCGCGGCGCAGTCGATCGCCTGCCTGCGCGACTGGAAGAAGCTCGACCCGGAGATCGTGAACACCCACGGCGGCGCGATCGCCATCGGCCACCCGCTCGGCGCGTCCGGCGGCCGGATCCTCGGCACCCTGGCACACGACCTGCACCGCCGCGGCGGTGGCTGGGGCCTGGCCGCCATCTGCATCGGCGTCGGCCAGGGCCTGGCCGTCGTCCTCGAAGGCCGGTAAGGGAGAGAACAAACGTGGCCACTCCGACCGAACTCAAGCTGCCGCGCTACGGGGAAGACCCCGAAGGCACGCATCCCCCGCTCGGCTACCCCGGCTACCGCTCGACGGCGCTGCGGCACCCGAAGCAGGAGCTCGTCCTGCTGCCGCAGATGCTGACCGAGGTCACCGGCCCGCTGCTCGGCCCCGGCCGGCTCGGCGAGCACGACAACGACCTCACCCGCCAGCACGCGGGGGAGCCGCAGGGCCAGCGGATCATCGTCACAGGCCGGCTGCTCGACGGCGACGGCCGCCCGGTGCGCGACTCGCTCGTCGAGATCTGGCAGGCGAACGCGGGCGGCCGCTACCGGCACACCGGCGACCGCTGGCCGTCCCCGCTCGACCCGAACTTCGACGGCCTCGGGCGCACCCTGACCGACAGCGACGGCCGCTACATGTTCACCACGATCAAGCCGGGCGCGTACCCGTGGAAGAACCACGACAACGCCTGGCGCCCGGCCCACATCCACTTCTCGGTGTTCGGCTCGGCGTTCACGCAGCGGCTGGTCACCCAGATGTACTTCCCGGACGACCCGCTCTTCTACCAGGACCCCATCTTCAACTCGATCCCCGACGAAAAGGCCCGTCAGCGCATGGTTTCGCGCTACGACCACGAGATCACGCAGGCCGAGTGGGCCCTCGGGTTCCAGTTCGACATCGTGCTGCGCGGGCCCGAGGCGTCGGTGTTCGAAGAGGAAGAGGACGAAGACGAATGACCAAGCTGCTCCCGACCCCTTCGCAGACCGTCGGCCCGTACCTGTCGATCGGGCTGCCCTGGCCCGACGGCCCGTACGTCGTGCCCGAGGGCACGCCCGGCGCGTTCTGGATCCGCGGCACGGTCCGTGACGGCAACGGCGACCCGATCCCGGACGCGATGATCGAGACGTGGCAAGCCGACTCCGACGGCGGCTTCCGCCACCCGGACGACCCGCGCGGCGAGGCGTCCGGCGACTTCCGCGGCTTCGGCCGCTGCCCGACCACGCCCGAGGGCACCTACGGGATCCTCACCCTGCTGCCAGGTGTCCTGCCCGGCGAAGGCGGTACCACGCAGGCCCCCCACATCGACGTCTCGGTGTTCGCGCGCGGCCTGCTCAACCGTTGCGTCACGCGGATCTACTTCGAAGACCAGGACAACTCGGAAGACCCGGTGCTGGCGACCGTCCCGGAGGACCGGCGAAGCACCCTGATCGCGTCGAAAACCGAGGACGGCTACCGCTTCGACGTGCGCCTCCAGGGCGAAGGCGAGACGGTGTTCTTCCGGGTATGACGAACGTGAACGGAGGTGACGTCGTGGGAGCCGTGCGGCTGCACCGGGTCGTCGAAGGGCCCGAAGACGGGCCGGTGGTGGTGTTCGGCGGGTCGCTCGGCAGCGACCTCCGGATGTGGGAACCCCAGGTCGTGCCGCTGCTGGAGCGCGGCTACCGCGTGGTCCGCTACGACACGCGTGGCCACGGCGCCTCGCCGGTGCCGCCGGGCCCGTACGACCTCGACGACTTGGGCGCCGACTTCCTCGCGTTGCTGGACGACCTCGAGGTCGGCACGGCGCACTTCGTCGGCCTGTCCCTCGGCGGGATGACCGGCATGTGGCTCGGCGTCCACGCGCCCGACCGGATCGCGAGCCTGGCGCTCTGCTGCACGTCGGCGAAGCTGGGGCCGCCGGAGATGTGGCGGGACCGGGCCCGGACGGTCCGCGAGGAGGGCACCGCCGCCGTGGCCGCGGCCGGCGTCGCCCGGTGGCTGACCCCGGCGTACGCCGGGAAGCACCCGGACCGCGCCGCGTACCTGCGATCCATGATCGCCGGGGTCCCGGCCGAGGGCTACGCGGCCTGCTGTGGCGCGATCGAGCGGATTGACCTGCTGGACGTGCTGCCGAAGATCACCGCGCCGACCCTGGTCATCGCGGGCGCCGAAGACCCGTCGACCCCACCGGAAGGGCACGGTGACCTGATCGCGGCCGGCATCCCGGGCGCGCGGATGGAGGTCGTGGCGGACGCCGCGCACCTGGGCAGCTACGAGCGGCCCGAGGAGTTCACCCGGCTGATCCTCGGGCACCTGGAGGCGAAGTGACGACCGAACGCCACGAGCAGGGCATGAAGGTCCGGCGCGAAGTGCTGGGCGACGAGCACGTCGACCGCGCGGTCGCGGGCACCACGGACTTCAGCCGCCCGTTCCAGGACTACATCACCGAGGGCGCGTGGGGCTCGGTGTGGTCGCGTGACGTCCTGGACCGCCGGACCCGCAGCTGCGTCACATTGGCGGCGCTGACTGCGCTGCAGGCGCACAACGAGCTGGCGATGCACGTCCGCGCGGCGGTCCGCAACGGCCTGACGGCGGCGGAGATCGGCGAGGTCCTGCTGCACACGGCGGTCTACGCGGGCGCACCGGCGGCGAACGCGGCGTTCGCCATCGCGCAGCGCACCCTGGCGGAGCTCGGCGAGCCGACGGCCCTGCCGTCCGACGCCGGATAGGCTGCCGGGCATGGACACGGGGAGGCCGCGGATCGAAGCCGAGCTCGACAGCGAGCCGGCGCACCGCGGCGCCCACCACGTCCAGTCGCTGGAGCGCGGCCTGGCGGTGATCAAGGCGTTCCACGCGGACGCGTCGGAGCTGACCCTGAGCGACGTCGCCCGCGCGACGGGCTTGACCCGCGCGGCGGCCCGCCGCTTCCTGCTGACCCTGACCGACCTGGGCTACGTCCGCACGGACGGCAAGTACTTCTCGCTCACGGCCCGGGTGCTGGAGCTGGGTTACGCGTACCTGTCGAGCATGACGCTGCCGGAGGTGGCCCAGCCCCACCTGGAACACCTGTCGGCACGGGTGCACGAGTCGAGCTCGGTCTCGGTCCTGGAGGGAACGGACATCGTCTACGTGGCGCGGGTGGCGGTCTCCCGCATCATGACGGTGAGCATCAACGTGGGCACCCGCTTCCCGGCGCACGCGACGTCGATGGGCCACGTCCTGCTGTCGGGCCTGAGCAAGGCGGAGCTGGAGGCGTACTTCCTGGTGGCGAAGCTCGACCGCCTCACCGACCGCACGGTGACGGCCCCGGAACGCCTGCGCGCAGAACTGGCGACGGTCGCCGGCCAGGGCTGGGCCATGGTGGACCAGGAGCTGGAGGAAGGCCTCCGCTCAGTGGCGGCCCCCATCCGCGACCGCAGAGGCCGGGTGGTGGCGGCGGTGAACCTGTCCACCCACGCGAGCCGCACGACGGCGGAGTCGGTGGAGAAGGACCTGGTCCCACCCCTGCTGGAAACGGCCCGGGCGATCGAAGCCGACCTGGCAGTGGGCGCACCGGGCCGAGCCCATGGCTGACCGGCCCCCACGTGCGTTCACCTCCGTCCCGCCCATGACCTCGGTCACCGAACCCGTCGCCGGGCTGCTGCTCGCCGCCGGGGCCGGCCGTCGCTTCGGTGGTCCCAAAGCCCTCGCCGAACTCGATGGCGAGCCGCTCGTGCTCCGGGCCCTGCGCACCCTCGATGCCGCCGGTTGCGCGCCGATCCGCGTCGTTCTCGGCGCGGCGGCCGACGAGGTCCGGGCGCTCCTGCCCGATCCTGGCCAGGCCGTGTTCGCCGAAGGCTGGGAAACCGGCATGGGCGCTTCGCTCAAAGCGGGCTTGGCGGCATTGTCCGAAGAGCCCGAACCCGTCGCGGCGGTGGTTCACCTGGTCGACCTGCCCTGGGTCGGCGCCGACATCCTGACCCGGGTCACGGCCGACGCGACCACGGAAACCGTCGCCCGCGCGGCTTACGACGGGGTCCCCGGCCACCCGGTCCTCCTCGGCCGCCACTGGTGGCCGCAAATCGCCGAAACCGCCCAAGGCGACCGCGGAGCCCGAGACTGGCTGGCCACTCGAGCCGACCTGACCCTCATCGAGTGCGCCGACCTGGGCAGCGGCCGCGACGTCGACCGCCGAGCCGACCTCCCCGGCCGCTGAGCCCAGCACTGACCCGCGCGGCCGAGAACCTGCCCGGCCCAGAAGCTGCCTGTTCGAGAACCTGCGCGGTCGAGAACCAGGGCCGGTCGCCGGAGGGCCGACCTGCCCGCAACTCGCTCCAGCCCCGCCGGTGAGCCGCGCGCGGGCGCGCGGCCGCCTACGATCGACTCCGTGACCGACTCGCCTGAAGAACTTGCCGCCGCTCTGGATGCGACCGGCTATCTTGCCGATGATGGGCTGGTGACCGCCGGGTTCCTCGCCCTGCGGATGGGGCGTCCGCTGTTCTGCGAAGGCGAACCCGGCACCGGCAAGACCTCGCTCGCCCTGGCCCTCGCCACCGCGCTCGGCCGGCCGCTCGTGCGCCTCCAGTGCCACGAGGGCATCGACGCCGCCCAGGCGCTGTACGAATGGGACTTTCCGCGCCAGCTCCTGCACCTGCGCGCGCTCGAAGCCGCCGGGGATGGGCGGGTCGATGTCGAGACCGCCGAGCGGTCGCTCTACACCGAACGCTTCCTGCTCGCCCGGCCGCTCCTGCAAGCCCTCATCACCGCGCCGTGCGTGCTGCTCGTCGACGAGATCGACCGCGCCGACGACGAGTTCGAAGCCTTCCTCCTGCAGCTGCTCGACGAGCACGCCGTCACCATCCCCGAGTACGGCGAAGTGCGTGCCGAAGAGCCGCCGCTCGTGGTGCTGACCTCGAACCGGACCCGCGAAGTGCACGACGCCCTCAAGCGCCGCTGCCTCTACCACTGGCTCGAACACCCCGACCTGGCGCGCGAGGTCACCATCCTGCGCCGGCGGATTCCCGACGTCGGCGAGCTGCTGGCCCGGCAGGTCGCCGAAGCCGTGCACCGCCTCCGCGAGATGGACCTGCTCAAGCCGCCGGGTGTGGCGGAATCGCTCGACTGGGCCCGTGCCCTGCTGGCCCTGCACCGCGACGAGCTCGACGCGGCATCGGCGGCCCGCACCCTCGGCGCCGTCCTGAAGTACAGCGAGGACCTCGACCGGGTCCGCGCGAAACTCGACGCCCTGTTCGCCTGAGTCCACAGTGGACCGTCGGTAATTGCGTTGACCCCGGTGCGGGCGCTCCGGCATCCTTTTCCCAGCACAGCAGGCAACACCCCGAAAGGAGGAGATCGTGACCGAAACCCGGAAGCACCGATGCGGCGCGATCTCCCGTGCCGTTCGCTGAATCTTCCTGAAGGCTCTTCGCGCCCACCCCTCGCTACCTCGGGTCGGCCGCGGCGAAGAGCGCGGTCTGCGCGGCACGTCCGGGGAGGGACGCTCGCGCAGGCCGCCCCCGTCCCGGTAGCTCAGCCGGACAGAGCGCGGCGCTACGAACGCCGAGGTCCGAGGTTCGACTCCTCGCCGGGACGCCGAGAAAGCGCACAATGGAGTCATGACCACCGCCGCCGACCCCGTCGCCGGGTATGCCGGCTTCGCCGCCGCGCTGCGCGAAGCCGGGGTTGCCTGCGACGCGCACCGCGTCCAGGCCTACCTGAGCGCCGTCGGTGAGATCGACGTCGCCGAACCCACCCAGCTCTACTGGGCGGGACGGCTGACGCTGTGCTCCAGCCCCGACGACCTCCCGTGCTACGAAGAGGCCTTCAGCCAGTGGTTTTCCATCGAAACCACCAAGCCGCAGCGCGCGAAGGCCGCCGCGCCGAAGCAGGCGCGGATCGCGCCGCTCGTCGATGCCGAGGGCGGGGACGCCGACGGCGGGGACGGCCCCGACCAGCTGAAAGTCGCCGCGAGCGCCCAAGAGGTGCTGCGCCACCGGGACCTCGCCGAGCTGACCACGGCCGAACGCGAGCACCTCCGCGAACTCCTCGCCACGCTCCGGCCGGCGCCGCCGAACCGGCCCGCCGCCCGGAAGACGCCGTCGCGGCGCGGCCGGCTCGATCCCTCCCGGACCCTGCGGGCGATGCTCGCCAGCGGCGGTGAGCCCCTGAAGCTCGCGCACGTCCGGCGCGGCAGCAGGCCGCGCCGGGTCGTGCTGCTCATCGACGTCTCCGGCTCGATGAGCCCGTACGCCGACTCGCTGCTGCGGTTCGCCCACGTCCTGACGCGGTGCGCGCCGCAGTCCGTCGAGGTCTTCACCCTCGGCACGAGGCTGACGCGGGTTTCGCGCCAGCTGCGCCAGCGCGACCCGGAACGAGCGATGCTCGCGGCCGGATCGGCGGTGCCGGACTTCGCCGGCGGCACCCGGCTCGGCGAGACGCTGCAGGCGTTCCTCGACCGCTGGGGCCAGCGCGGTGTCGCGCGCCGCGCGGTGGTCACCGTGTTCTCCGACGGCTGGGAACGCGGCGACACCAGCCTGCTCGGCGAACAGCTCGCCCGCCTGCGCCGGCTCGCGCACGCCGTATTCTGGGTGAATCCGCACGCCGGCCGGGCGGGGTACGCTCCGGTCCAGTCGGGCATCGTGGCCGCGCTGCCCCACATCGACCGGCTGCTGGCCGGGCACACCCTGGCCACTTTGGAACGACTGCTCGGGGAGATTTCCGATGCGTGACGTACTCGACGACGTGTTCCGCCGCTGGTCCGACGGGGAAACCGTCGGACTCGGCACCGTGGTCGCCACCTTCTCGTCGGCGCCCCGCGCGCCCGGTGCCGCGATGGTCGTCGCGCCGGACGGCACGGTGGCCGGCAGCGTCTCCGGCGGCTGCGTCGAAGGCGCCGTCTACGAGCTCGCGCAGGAGGTCGTCGCCGAACGCAAGCCGGTGCTGCAGCGCTACGGCGTCACCGACGACGACGCGTTCGCGGTGGGCCTGACCTGCGGCGGGATCATCGACATCTACGTCGAGCACGTGGACCGCGCGTCCATGCCGGAGCTCGGCGACGTCGTCGCCTCGGTGCGCGGTGGCGAGCCCGTCGCGGTCGTCACGGTCATCGAACACGAGCGCGAAGGCCTGGTCGGCGAGCACATGATCGTGTGGCCGGACCGCACGGCCGGCTCGCTGGGGTCGTCGCGGATGGACGACGCGGTGGCCGACGACGCGCGCGGCCTGCTGGCCAGCGGCCGCACCGGCACCCTGCACTACGGCCCGGACGGGCAGCGCCGCGGCGAGGGGATGGCGGTGTTCGTCAACTCCTTCGAGCCGCCGCCCCGGCTGCTCGTGTTCGGCGCGATCGACTTCGCGGCCGCGATGGCGCGCATGGGCGGCTACCTCGGCTACCAGGTCACGGTGTGCGACGCGCGGCCCGTTTTCGCCACCAGCAGCCGGTTCCCGGACGCGCACGAGGTCGTCGTCGACTGGCCGCACCGCTACCTGAAGGCGGAGGCCGAGGCGGGCCGGATCGACCAGCGCACGGCGATCGCGGTGCTGACCCACGATCCCAAGTTCGACGTGCCGCTGCTGGAGGTCGCGCTGCGCCTGGAGGTCGGCTACGTCGGCGCGATGGGCTCCCGCAAGACGCACGACGACCGCTTCGCCCGCCTGCGCGAAGCCGGGATCACCGAGGCGGAGCTGGAGCGGCTGTCGTCGCCGATCGGCCTCGACCTGGGCGCCCGCACGCCGGAGGAGACGGCCGTTTCGATCGCGGCGGAGATCATCGCGCTGCGGTGGGGCGGGGGCGGCAAGCGGCTCGCCGAACTGACCGGGCGCATCCACGGCTGAACTGTCCGGCGGGACCGCTTCCCCCGGTCGTCGGCGGCGGATCGCGACCGCTCGGCGCGGTTCGGATGCCCCACAAAAGTTCACCCATCCGGATTTCCGCAGATGCGGCTTTCCCTTGTGGATCGCCGCGCATCTGCGGAACAGGTAGTTGAACGTGTGACATCAGGACTTGTCCGCGCGAAGGTCGCGTAGCACGCTCGGAGGTCTGTGAGCCCGATCACGGTCGGGCAGGCCGCTCCCGAACCGGCTTTTGGAGGCCTGATGCGCATCACCGTCACTGTCGACGGGACGAAGTACACCGACGAAGTCGAGCCCCGCACGCTGCTCGTCCACCACCTGCGCGAAAAACTCGGCAAGGTCGGCACCGTCGTCGGCTGCGACACCAGCAACTGCGGCGCCTGCACCGTCCACCTCGACGGGCACAGCGTGAAGTCCTGCTCCGTCCTGGCCGTGCAGGCCGACGGCTGCGAGGTCACCACCATCGAAGGCCTCGCCCGCGACGGCGAGCTGCACCCCGTCCAGAAGGCCTTCAACGACAACCACGCGCTGCAGTGCGGGTTCTGCACGCCCGGCATGATCATGCAGTCGATCGACCTGCTGGCCGACAACCCCGATCCCGACGAGCAGGCCGTCCGCGAAGGTCTCGAAGGCAACCTGTGCCGGTGCACCGGCTACCAGAACATCGTCCGCGCGGTCCGGGACGCCGCGCAGCACATGAGTCCCGGCGCCGGCCCCGAAGCCGAACGCATCGCCGAGAACAAGCACGTCGGTGTGGGTGGTGACTGATGACCGCCACGATCGAACCCGAGGTCGGCAAGTCCCGCCGCCGCAAGGAGGACGAGCGGCTGATCACCGGCCGCACCCGCTGGACCGACAACCTCACGCTGCCGGGCCTGCTGCACATGGCGGTCCTGCGCAGCCCGTTCGCGCACGCCAAGATCGTCTCGATCGACACGTCGGCGGCCAAGAGCGCGCCCGGCGTCATCGCCGTCTACACGGGCAAGGACCTTGACCCGGATGGCGCGGTCGGCATGCCCTGCGCGTGGCCGATCACGCCGGACATGAAGGCACCGCGCCGCCCGGTGCTCGCCGCCGACACGGTCAACTTCGCCGGTGAGGGCGTCGCGGTCGTCGTCGCGCGGTCGTCCGCCGAAGCGCACGACGCGCTCGAGGAGATCGACGTCGAGTACGACGAGCTGCCCGTCGTCCTCGACATGGAAGCCGCGATCGCCGACGGCGCCCCGCTCGTCCACGAGGACCTGGGCACCAACACGAGCGCGGTCTGGAAGTTCGACTCCGCGGAGGCGGGCACCGGCGGCAACGTCGAGGACGCGATCAGCTCGTCCGAGGTCGTCCTCAAACGCCGCTTCCGCCAGCAGCGCCTGGTCCCGGCGTTCATGGAGCCGCGTGCCTGCGTCGTCGACCCGACCGGCACCCAGATCACCATGTGGTCGGCCACCCAGGTGCCGCACATCCTGCGCGTGATGTCGGCGCTGACGCTCGGCATCCCCGAGCACAAGCTGCGCGTGATCGCCCCGGACGTCGGCGGCGGCTTCGGCGGCAAGATCGGCGTCCTGCCGGAAGAGATGATGTCGCTGCTGGTCGCGCAGAAGCTCGGCAAGCCGGTCAAGTGGAACGAGACGCGGTCGGAGACCATGCTCGCCGCGCACCACGGCCGCGACCAGATCCAGGACATCACCATCTCCGCGACGCGTGACGGCCAGGTCACCGGCCTCAAGGTCGAGCTGCTCGCCAACCTCGGCGCGTACAACGGCCTCGTCGGCCCCGGTGTGCCGATCCTCGGCGCGTTCATGTTCAACGCGATCTACAAGTTCCCGGCGTACCACTTCGCGTGCACCAACGTGTACACGACGACGACGCTGACCGACGCCTACCGCGGCGCCGGCCGCCCGGAGGCGACGTTCGCGATCGAGCGGATCATGGACGAGCTCGCCGTCGAGCTCGGCATGGACCCGATGGAGCTGCGCGAGAAGAACTGGATCAAGCACGAGGAGTTCCCGTTCACCACGGTGTGCGGGCTGACCTACGACTCCGGCAACTACGAGGCCGCCACCGAGAAGGCCAAGCAGCTCTTCGACTACGACGGCCTGCGTGCCGAACAGGCGAAGCGCCGTGAGTCGGGCGACAAGGTGCAGCTCGGCATCGGCATCTCGACGTTCACCGAGATGTGCGGGCTCGCGCCGTCGCGGGTGCTCGGCTCGCTGGACTACGGCGCCGGCGGCTGGGAGTACGCGTCCATCCGGATGCTGCCCACCGGCAAGGTCGAGGTCACCACGGGCGCGTCCGCGCACGGCCAGGGCCACGAGACGGCGTGGAGCCAGATCGTCGCCGACCAGCTGGGCGTCGCGTTCGAGGACGTCGAGATCCTGCACGGCGACACGCAGTCGTCGCACAAGGGCATGGACACCTACGGGTCGCGGTCGCTGGTGGTCGGCGGGATCGCCGTCATCAAGGCCGCCGAGAAGGTCGTCGCCAAGGCGAAGCCGATCGCGGCGCACCTGCTCGAATGCGCCGAGGACGACCTCGAGTTCGCCGGCGGCAAGTTCACCGTCAAGGGCACCGACACGTCCACCACCCTGGGCGACGTCGCGCTCGCGGTCTTCGCGGCGCACAACCTGCCCGACGGGATCGAGCCGTCGCTCGACTCGGACGCGACGTTCGACCCGGAGAACTTCTCGTTCCCGCACGGCACGCACCTGTGCGCCGCCGAGGTGGACACCGAGACGGGCCGGATCAAGCTGCGCTCGTACGTCTGCGTCGACGACGTCGGCGTCGCCGTGAACCCGCTGATCGTCGAGGGCCAGGTGCACGGCGGGCTCGCGCAGGGCATCGCGCAAGCGCTGTTCGAGGGCACGGAGCACGACGACAGCGGGACGCTCACCACGGGCACGTTCGCCGACTACCTGCTGCCGTCGGCGGCCGACCTGCCGTCGTTCACCACCGACCGCACGGAGACGCCGGCGACGTCCAACCCGCTCGGCGCCAAGGGCGTCGGCGAGGCGGGCACCATCGCCTCCACCCCGGCGGTGGTCAACGCGGTGATCGACGCGGTGCGGCACTTCGGCGTGAACGACATCGAGATGCCGTTGACGCCGATGCGGGTGTGGCACGCCATCCAGCACGGCACGACCGACGCGGGCGGCCCCGGCCGCTCCGAAGCCGGCGGCGGGCTCGGCTCCATCGACGCTTCCGGAGGTGCGCAGTGATCCCGGCTTCCTTCGACTACGTCCGCCCGTCCACAGTGGACGAAGCGGTGCAGGCCCTGGCGGCGGCGGGCGAGGACGCCAAGGTGCTGGCCGGCGGGCAGAGCCTGCTGCCGGTGCTGCGGATGCGGCTCGCCGCGCCGACGACTCTGATCGACCTCGGGCGCGTCGCGGAGCTTCGCGGCGTGCGGGAGGAGGGCGACGAGCTGGTCATCGGCTCGATGACCACGCACTATGACGTCCAGCGGGACGCGTTGGTGGCCGAGCACGCGGCGTTGCTCAAAGAGGCGACAGACACGGTGGCCGACCCGCAGATCCGCCACCGCGGGACGTTGGGCGGCGCGATCGCGCACGCCGACCCGGCCGGGGACCTCCTCGCGCCGGTGCTGGCGCTGGACGCGTCGCTGGTGGTGGCCGGCCCTTCGGGGCGCCGGACGGTGCCGGCCGCGGAGTTCTTCCAGGACCTGTTCACGACGGCGCTCGCGCCGGACGAGCTGCTGGTCGAGGTCCGCGTGCCCAAGCACACCGGGTGGCGGGCGCACTACGAGAAGTTCAACCGGGTCGCCCAGGCGTGGTCGATGGTCGCGGTCGCGGTCACCGTCCGCACCGAGGCGGGGGTCATCGAGGAGGCCAGGGTCGCGCTGACCAACATGGGCTCCACACCGATCCGCGCCTCGGGCGTCGAAGCTGCGCTGGTCGGCGTCCAGGCCTCGGCCGACGCGATCCGCGCGGCGGCGTCCCACGCCGCGGAAGGTACGAACCCGCCGGTCGACAGCAACGCCGACGTCGAATACCGCCGTCACCTGGCCGAGGTGCTGACGGGTCGCGCGATCGCGGCGGCGGCCGGGGCCTGACGCTCCGGGTTCGCCACCCTGGCCGCCGTCGCGGCGGCGGCTAGGGTGGGGACCGGACCCGTCCGTCATCAGGAAGGAGGTCGGCCCGTGCGGCTCGACCACGAATTCACCGTCCCGGCTCCGATCGGCGAGGTCTGGCAGGCGGTCGTCGACCCCGAGCGCGTCGCCCCGTGCATGCCGGGAGCCACGCTGACCAAGGTCGAAGGCGACCGTTTCAGCGGCACGGTGAAGGTCAAGCTCGGGCCGATTTCCCTGCTGTACAAGGGCAACGGCGAGTTCCTCGAGAAGCACGAAGCCGGCCACAAGGTCACGATCAAGGCCTCGGGCAAGGACGCGCGCGGAGCGGGCACAGCGGCGGCGACGGTGACCTTGACGCTGACGGAGACCGACGGCGGAACCCACGGCGCGGTGGCCACGGACCTGTCGATCACGGGCAAGCCGGCCCAGTTCGGCCGCGGCCTGATCACCGAGGTGGGCGGCAAGATCCTGGACACGTTCGCGGGGTGTTTGTCGGGCAAACTGGCCCCCGCGGCCGAGCCGGCGGCCGCGCCCGCTCCTGCTCCCGAGCCGGTGGCCACGCCGGAGCCGGCGGTGAAGCCGGCCCCGACGACACCGGAGATCAACACGGACCCGAAGCCGGCGCCGGAGCGCCCGGCGCTGCGAAGCGTCCCGGCAGCCCCCGAGACCGAGGCGATCGACCTGCTGGACTATGCGGGAGAGTCCGTGGTGAAGCGGCTGGTGCCGGTGCTGGTCGGCATTGCCGCGGTGGTCGGTTTGGTGGCGATCATTCGCGCGCTGCGGAAGTAGGCTTCGCCGCGCGGAGTTGGCTTCGCGACGTGCGGTTGCTCGCGCTGTTGCGCTGGACCGCCCCGCTGCCTGCGCTGCTGGCCTGGCGCTGCGCTGCCCTACGCCGCGACGCGGGGTGGGTGCTGCGGTATGCGGTTGTCGCGCCGCTGCGGTGCCCCGACCGCCCGTTGCACCGCCGTGCTGTGCCGCCGCGCGGAGTTGACGTTGCGGCGTGCGGGTGCCCGCGTTGCTGCGCGGCCCTGCTCGCCCGACCGCCCGTTGCACCGCCCTGCTGCGCCGCCGCGCGGAGTTGGCGTTGCGGTGTGTGGTTGCCCGTGTTGCTGCGCGGCTCTGCTCGCCCGACCGCCCGTTGCACCGCCGCGCGTAGGTGGCCCCGCGACGGGTGTTCGCGCTGCGGCCAGTAACGCATCGCCGCCGCCGTGGTGGGTTCTGCACGCGAGCCGGGGCGCTCAGGCCGGACCGGGCGCGGCTGCGGGTGTCTTGGTCGATGATCCGCTCGTGGGGCGCTGAGCTGCGCTGATCTACCCTGCGCGTGTCTTTGGGCAGGGGCGTTGCCCGCAATTCGCCCGGACTGGCGACGCGCGTCGTTGGAACGGCTACGCTGGGCTACCTGGTCGGCCGAACTTCGCGCAAGGGGTACGTCACGATGCCGGTCCGTCACTTCTGTGGCTTCGGCTCTTGAGAGCCCAGGCCGCCGTGCGCCGGGAAGCGCTTTCCGCCTGGCCGGGCTGGCCCGCGCGCTGGGAAATGTGGGGCGGCGCGAAGAACCGCTGGATCACCTACGCCCTCGGCTGTGAACTCGTCGCCGTCCTCGCCACCGGGACCGCGCTCGTCACCGGGTTCGGCGGGCCCGTGCGGCTGGTGTGGTTCGCCGTGCTCGTCGCGCTCGGCGTGGCCCAGGCCGAGATGTCGCGCCGGATCGAGCGGCTGCGACGGTGGATGAGCGGGCAGACGCACATCAACGTCACCTCCGTCTGGTACCTCGCGGGCGTCGTCCTGCTGCCGCCCGCCTGGGTCGCGCTGCTCGCCGTCGTGCTCTACACCCACCTGTGGGTGCGCGTGTGGCGTCAGGTCCGGACGCGGCCCGCGCACCGCTTCGTCGCGAGCACGGCTTGGGCGATGCTCTCGTGCTTTGCCGCTTCGTCCGTGCTCGCGGTCTCGGGGCTGCACGGCTCTCAGATGCAGACCGCGCGCGGGTTGATTGCGCTCTGCCTGGCCGCCGCGGTGTTCGAGCTGGTCAACGTCGGTCTCGTCGCCGCCGGGATCTACCTCTACACGAGCCAGCGCTCGGCCGCGGACCTGATCGGCACCTGGGAGGACAACGCGTTCGAGCTGGCGACGCTCTGCCTCGGTGGCCTCGCCGCGCTGGCGCTCGTCGAACAGCCGGTGCTCGTGGTGTTCGTCGTCGCGCCCCTGCTGCTCCTGCACCGCTACCTGCTGCTGAAGCAACAGCTGCAGGTCACGGCCGTCACCGACGAGAAGACCGGACTGCTCAACACTGCCGGCTGGCACGAGTCCGCGGTCCGCGAGCACGCCCGTGTCCTGCGCCGGGGTGCCACCGGCAGCGGCTTCGCGGTGCTGATGATCGATCTCGACCACTTCAAGCGCATCAACGACACCTACGGCCACCTGACCGGCGACGACGTCCTGGCTGCCGTCGCGGTCGCGATCTCCGGCTCGGTGCGCCAGGGCGACACGGTCGGGCGGTTCGGCGGCGAGGAGTTCGTCGTGCTGCTGCCGGGGATCGGCCGCGCCGACGTGCTCGGGATCGCCGAGCGCGTGCGGGTGGCGGTGGGGGAGCTGAACGTCGTGATCTCGACGGGCAGCGGCACCGTCCGGGTGAGCGGCCTGTCGGTGTCCATCGGGGTCGCGCAGTACCCGGACGCCGGGCCGGCGCTGGATGACGTTCTGCGGGCCGCCGATGCCGCTTTGTACCGCGCCAAGGAGGCCGGGCGGAATCGCGTGGCGGTGTGAGGGGCCGTAGCGGGTTGGCGAGGCCAGGCGGGTGGCGACGTCAGGTGGGTTGGCGACGCCGGGTGGGTGGCAACGTCGGGTCGGTTGGCGGCGCAGGGTGGGTTGGCGAGGCCAGGCGGGTTGGCGAGGCCAGGCGGGTGGCGACGCTGGGTGAGTGGCGACACCTGGGCATGAGGGAAAGCCGCGCCGTGTGATGTACGGCGCGAAATACCCTCGGCTGTGGGCCGTTGGACTCGTCATGGGCGGTGCGGATCACGAGACCGATGTGGTGGTGATCGGTGCCGGGCAGGCGGGGCTCTCGGCGGCCTACCACCTGCGCCGGGCCGGGTTTGGCAATGGCTCCGGGTTCGTCGTGCTCGATCACGGCAAGCGGGCCGGGGGTGCGTGGCAGTACCGGTGGCCGTCGCTGGTGCTCGGCAAAGTGCACGGCATCTACGACCTGCCGGGCATGGCCTTCGGCAGCCCGGACGTGACGCGTCCGGCTTCCGAAGTCGTCTCGGAGTACTTCGCGCGCTTTGAAAGCGTCTATGACCTCCCGGTTTTCCGGCCCGTCGACGTCCAGTCCGTGACGCGTGCGGGGGAGCGGTTGCTGGTTTCGAGCCCGGCCGAGTCGTGGGCGGCGCGGGCCGTGATCAGTGCGACCGGGACCTGGGACCGGCCGTTCTGGCCGCACTACCCCGGCCAGGAGACGTTCGCCGGCCGGCAGCTGCACACGGCCGACTACACCGGGCCGGAGGACTTCCGCGGCCGGCGGGTCGTCGTGGTCGGGGGTGGGGCTTCAGCCGTTCAGCTCCTCATGGAGTTCGCTCCTCTCGCCCGCGCGACGGCGTGGGTGACCCGGCGTCCGCCCGTGTGGCGCGACGAACCCTTCAGCGAGGACTGGGGACGCCACGCCGTCGCGAAGGTCGACGAACGTGTGCGAGCCGGGCTGCCGCCCGAGAGCGTTGTCAGCGTGACCGATCTCGCCGTGACGCCGGAGGTCCGAGCCGCGCGCGCTGCCGGGATTCTCGACCGGCGGCCGATGTTCGAGCGCATCGCGCCCGACGGGGTCGTCTGGGCCGACGGCTCGCGGTTCGACGCCGACGTCATCCTCTGGGCGACGGGTTTCCGGGCCGCGATCGAGCACCTCGCGCCGTTGCACGTGCGCGAGCCGGGTGGGGGGATCCGGGTGGACGGCACGCGCGTGGTGCGCGAGCCGCGGCTGCATCTGGTCGGGTACGGGCCTTCGGCGAGCACTGTCGGGGCCAACCGGGCGGGGCGCGCCGCGGTGTCGGAGATCCGGAAGCTGCTGAGCTGAGTCGGTCATACATCCGAAGCTACCGAACAACTGTGCGAAAGATCATCACTGGATCGGGTGAAGCGCGGGGCCGGATTTTCGTTGTGCGACAACGGGAAGCGACGGGCGCTGCCCCCGGTTCCCATGCTACCGGCGACCACCGACAGAACGGGAAAGGTCGGAGGGTTCCGCCGGGCGATCCCGGGCGGCGGGGCAGTGTGCCGCTGAGTGAGAACGGTTCTGAGCTGGGGAAACCCGGTGAAACTCACCCTCTTGACCGATTCAACGGCCGGACACGTCTTGTCAGTCGAATCCGATCATCGCTACTCTTCCAATAGTTAGGAAACTTTCCTAACAGTTCAACTCCCGTTCACCAACGCCGCAGCCCACCCAGCCCTCCGCCAGGCCCAGAAGGAGCGCGACGTGCCGTCGACCCGCCTACGCACATTCACCCGGCTCACGCCCGTGATCGCGGCGATCACCCTGCTGCCCTCCGCGATCGCCGCGGCCAGCACCGCCGATGCCCCAGCCGATGTCCTTCTCTCGCAAGGAAAACCGGTCGCCACCTCGACCGTCGAGAGCTCGTCCTACGCCGGTGCCAAAGCCGTCGACGGCAATGCCGCCACCCGGTGGGCCAGCGCCGAAGGCGCCGATCCGCAGTGGCTGCGGATCGACCTCGGCCAGTCCGCCGCCGTCCACCGGGTGGTCCTCACCTGGGAAGCCGCCTACGCCAAGAAGTACCGCATCGAGGTCTCCGACGACGGCACGCAGTTCACCCCCGCCGTCACCGTCGACAACGGTGACGGCAAGACCGACGACCTGACCCTCAACGCGCACGGCCGGTACGTGCGCTTCGTCGGCGTCACGCGCGCCACGAACTACGGCTACTCCTTCTGGGAGATGCAGGTCTTCGGCAGCACGGACTCCTCCGGCGACACCCAGCCCCCGACCACCCCGGCCGGTCTCACCGCCGGTGCGACCACCGCCACCAGCGCGGCCCTGACGTGGAGCGCCGCGACGGACAACGTCGGTGTCGCCGGGTACGACATCCTGCGCAACGGCACGCCGGTCGCGACCAGCACGACCACGTCCTACACCGACACCGGCCTCACACCCGACACGAGCTACACGTACGCGGTCCGCGCGCGGGACGCCGCCGGGAACGCCTCGGGCGCCAGCACCCCGATCACCGTGAAGACCCGGGCCGGCAGCGCGAGCGGCTTCGTCCTCGCCGCGGCGGGGGACATCGCCGAACGCTGCACCTCGAGCAGTTCGAGCTGCGCCCACGTCAAGACCGCCAAGCTCGTCGAGACCATGAACCCCGCGGCCGTGATCACCATGGGCGACAACCAGTACGACGACGCCCACCTGGCGGACTTCAAGTCCTACTACGACAAGACGTGGGGCAGGTTCAAGAGCATCACCCACCCGATCCCGGGCAACCACGAAACCTACGACGACACGCCCTACCAGGGGTACGACGACTACTTCGGCGCCATCGCCAAGCCGCAGGGCCAGCGCTACTACAGCTGGGAAATGGGCAACTGGCACTTCATCGCCCTGGACTCCAACGACTTCGCCACCCACGAGTTCGGCCCGAGCGAGCAGCTGGCGTGGCTGAAGCAGGACCTGGCGAACAACAAGAAGGGCTGTGTCGCCGCGTACTACCACCACCCGCGGTGGAGTTCCGGCGACCACGGTGACAACCCCGACAGCATCGAGCTGTGGAACCTGATGGTGGCCAACAAGGTCGACCTCGTCCTCAACGGGCACGACCACGACTACGAGCGGTTCCTCCCGCAGAACGCCGACGGCAAGGCCGACGCGAACGGCCCGGTCGAGATCGTCGGCGGCAGCGGCGGCGCGAGCCTGTACGACATCCACGCCGCGCACCCGACGACGGCCAAGCTGCTCAAGACCTACGGCGTCCTCAAGCTTTCGATGACCGACACGTCGTTCCAGACGCAGCTCCTCGGCGTCGACGGCAAGGTCCTCGACAGCAGCCCGACCTACACCTGCCACTAGGAGCCGGCATGTACATCGCGGCAAGCCGTACCTCGGACCTGGCGGCGGGCGAAGACCGGAAGCCCGCGTTGAAGCGGGTCTCCGCCAACGTCGTGGCGCTCGGCATGGTCAGCCTGGTCACCGACGTCTCCTCGGAGATGGTCACCGCCGTCCTCCCGCTCTACCTGGTGCTCGGCCTCGGCCTGAACCCGCTGCAGTTCGGGCTGCTCGACGGGCTCTACGCCGGCGCCACGGCCCTCGTGCGGGTGCTCGGCGGGCACCTGGCCGACCGGTGGCGGCGGCTCAAGGCCGTCGCCGGGTTCGGGTACGGCTTGTCCGCGGTGGCCAAGCTCGGGCTGATCGCGGCCGGCTCGTCGGTCGCCGCGATCGGCGTCGTCCTCGCCGCCGACCGCACCGGAAAGGGCCTGCGCACCGCCCCGCGCGACGCCCTGATCTCGCTCAGCAGCGAGCCCGGCGCGCTCGGCCGGTCGTTCGGCGTGCACCGCGCGCTCGACACGGTCGGCGCGTTCCTCGGCCCGCTGGTGGCCATGGCGGTGCTCGCGCTGAGCCTCGGCAGCTACACGAGCGTGTTCTTCACCAGCTTCTGCGTCGCGGCGATCGCCGTGCTGCTGCTGGCGTTGTTCGTGAAAGACCATCCCGGGTCGGTCGAACGCGCGGCCGTCTCCGCGCGGGCCGCGTTCGGGCTGCTGAAACAGCGCGACTTCCGGCGCGTGACGCTCTGGGCCGCGCTGCTCGGCCTGGTGACGGTCGGCGACTCCTTCGTCTACCTCGTCCTGCAGCGGCGCTGGGAGATCGCCGCGACGTTCTTCCCGCTGCTGCCGCTCGGCACGGCCGGCGTCTACCTGGTGCTGGCCGTGCCGCTGGGCAAGCTCGCCGACCGCGTCGGCCGCTGGCCGGTGTTCCTCGGCGGGCACGTCGCGCTGTGCCTGGCCCTGCTGCTGCTCTGCGGCCCGGCCGCGCTGCCCTTCGCGGTCGTCGCGCTCGGCCTGCACGGCGTGTTCTACGCGGCCACCGACGGCGTCCTCATGGCCGCCGCCGGCCCGCTCATCCCGGCCGGCCTGCGCGCCACCGGGATGGCGGTCGTGCAGACCGGGCAGGCGGGCGCGCGCATGCTCTCGTCCGTCCTCTTCGGACTGGCGTGGACGGTCTGGGACCTGCGGCCCGCGGTGCTCGTCGCCGCGGGCTGCCTGGCCGCCGTCGCCCTCGCCGCCGCTCTCGTGAAACCGGTGCGCCCGTGAAGAAACTCGTCCTCGCCCTCACCGGCACGGCCCTCCTGGTGGCCGCGGCCGTCACGTACACCGTCAGCGCCCGCCACGACACCGCCGACGCCGAACCGGCCGCGCAGCTCACGCTGGGCCCCGGACAACTGTTCTTCCGCGACACGGCCACCGGCCGCGTCGGGGTCGAGAACCAGGGAAAACGCCGGCTGAGCGGCCTGAAGTGCGACCGGTTCGCGGTGGCGAAGCAGACCGCGGTGTGCCTCGCGGTGCAGCCGGGCACGCTCCCGGCCGTGACCGACGTCCTCGTCCTCGACGACCACCTCGACGTCCGCCACACCGAAACCCTGCCGGGGACGCCGAGCCGCGCCCGCGTCTCCCCGGACGGCAAACGCGTCTACTGGACATTGTTCGTCACCGGCGATTCCTACGCGCAGACGGGGTTCTCGACGCGCGCGGGACTGTACGAAGTGGACACCGGACGCCTGGTCAAGACGATCGAGGAGCTGCCGGTCTTCCTCGACGGCAAGCGGTACTTCGCCGCCGACGTCAACTACTGGGGCATCACCTTCGCCCCGGACGGCAACCGCTTCTACACCACCCTCGGCAGCAAGGGAAAGACCTACCTCGTCGAAGCCGACTACGCGCGCTACCGCGGGAAGGTCCTCAGGGAGAACGTCGAATGCCCGTCGTTGTCCCCGGACGGCACGCGGGTCGCGTTCAAGAAGCAGGTCGGCGAAGGCGTCTGGCGGCTGTCCGTGCTGGACCTGAAGAGCATGGCGGAGACCGCGCTGGCCGAACAGGGCAGCGTCGACGACCAGGCGCTGTGGGAGGACGACCACACCGTGCTCTACGGCCGGGACAACGCCGTCTGGGCGGTTCCGGCGGACGGCTCCGGCGCGCCGCGGAAGCTGGCCGGCGGCGCCGCGTCGCCGGCCGTCACGGGGTGACGCCGACCGCCGCGAACAACGTCCGCACGCACAGGTCGCGCAGCTCCTCCTGGGTGACTTTCGGCTGGTCGAGCCACTCGAGGATGGTCGTCGCGACGAATGCGAGCCAGCCGCGGACGGCCAGCCGCGTCACCTCGGTGACCGGGGTCAGCGGGCTCACGGCGTCGAGGATGCGGGCGGCGTTCGCGGCCTTCCCGGCCTCGCGGATCTCCCGGATCTCGCGGTCGGCGTCGCCCGCGGCGCGGTGCACGACCCGGTAGCCGTCCGGGTGGGTGCGGGCGAACTCGAGGTAGACGTCCAGGCCCCGGCTGAGCTGCTCGGCGACGGGCAGCGCCGGGTCGGGCTCGCTCATCGCCAGGAGCTGGTCGCGCTGGGCGCGGACGATCGAGGCGAAGAAGTCCTTCTTGGTGGGGAAGTAGTGGTACAGCAGGCCGCGCGAGACCTGGGCGATCTCGGCGACCTCTTCGATCCACACCTCGTCGTACGGCCGCTGCGCGAACAACCCGGCCCCGATCGTCAGGAGCTGCTCGCGCCGCTGTTCGGTGCTCAGCCTCGTCCGCATCCCCCGACCTTACTTGACACGGGTTCAGCAGCGGGGGATCGTGACCCTATTGGATCCGGGTTCAATAGGGGGTACGCCGTGGACACCACCGGGATTCCGCACCGGCCGGGCCGGTTGCCGGTGATCGGCGACCTCATCGGCGCCAACCCGCGCACGCCGCTGCAGGACACCCTGCGCATCGGCAAGCGGATCGGCCCGATCTTCACGCGCAAGATCTTCGGCTTCGAGATCGTCTTCGCCGGCGGGGTCGACCTCGTCACGCAGCTGAACGACGAGACCAAGTTCGGCAAGCACGTCGGCATGGGCATCGAAAACCTGCGCGCGCTCGCCGGCGACGGGCTGTTCACCGCCCACACCCACGAACCGAACTGGCGGCTCGCGCACGACATCCTGCAGCCGGCCTTCTCGGCCGAGGCGATGCGCCGCTACCACCCGGTCATGCTGGACGTCGCCCGCGAGCTCGTCGCGAGCTGGGACGCCGCGACCGGGCCGGTCGACGTCTCCGCCGACATGACCCGGCTGACCCTCGAGACGATCGGCCTCGCCGGGTTCGGCTACCGCTTCGGCTCGTTCGAACGCGCCGAGCCGCACCCGTTCGTCACGGCGATGATCCGCGCGCTGCGGTACGCGCAGATGCAGAACGTCAAGCTGCCGTTCGTGCGGCGCGCGTTCGCCGGCACGGCCGAGCAGAACCGGGCCGACCTCGCGACCATGACGAACCTGGTCGACGAGGTCATCCAAGCCCGCCGCGAAGACGGCGGGGAGAGCCGCGACCTGCTCGGCCTGATGCTCACCGAAGGCCACCCGGCCACGGGCGAGCGCCTCGACCCGGTGAACATCCGCAACCAGGCCATCACGTTCGTCGTCGCCGGCCACGAGACGACGTCCGGCGCGCTGTCGTTCGCGTTGTACTACCTGACGCGCCATCCCGAGCTGCTCGCGAAGGCACGCGCCGAGGTCGACGCGGTGTGGGGCGACCGCGAGCCCGCCTTCGGGGACGTCGCGAAGCTGCGTTACGTGCGTCGCTGCCTCGACGAGGCGATGCGGCTCTGGCCGACCGCGCCCGGCTACGCCCGCGAAGCGCGCGAAGACGTCGTGCTCGGCGGGAAGTACCCCATGGCCAAGGGCGATTGGGTGCTCGTGCCGCTCCCGCTGGTGCACCGCGATCCCGCGGTCTGGCCGGACCCCGAGCGGTTCGACCCGGACCGCTTCGAGCCCGCCGCGGTGAAGAAGCGGCCGGCGCAGGCGTACAAGCCGTTCGGGACGGGCGAGCGCGCCTGCATCGGCCGGCAGTTCGCCCTGCACGAAGCCGTGCTGGCGCTCGGCATGGTGCTGCAGCGCTACGACTTCGACGTCGACCCGGCGTACGAGCTGGAGATCGCCGAGTCGCTGACGCTCAAGCCGAGCGGCTTCACCTTGCGGCCCCGCGTCCGCGCCGCCGTCCTTCAGGGCTGCAGGTAGCGCACCTGCCCGGGCTTTTCGCGGGCGTACTCGTCGTGCCCGGCGAGGTGCTCCGGGACGCCGACCTCCCACCAGGCGCCCGCCTCGGTCCACGACGACGGCTGCGTCTTCACCACGACTACCGCCGGACGGCGCTCGGTCACGGCCGCCTCGCGCGCGGCCGCGTACGAGGTGCGCAACGAGTCCACTGTGGATGCCGAGAACGTCAGGCAGCCCAGGGACTCCGCGTGCCGTGCGAAGTCGACTCGCGGTGGCGAAGCGTGCGAAGTCGTGCAGTCGGCGTAGAAGTTGTTGAACGGCTTCCCGCCCTGTCCCTCCTGGAGCCGCGCGATCACCGCGTAGCCGTCGTTGTCGCACACGACCGCGACGAACGGGTGGCCCGCGAAAGCCGCCGAGAACAGCTCGGAGTTCAGCATCAGGTACGAGCCGTCGCCCAGCAGCGTCGTGACCAGACCCGGGTGCGCGATCGCCGCGCCCCACGCACCGGACAGCTCGTAGCCCATGCACGAGAACCCGTACTCGACGTCCATCGAGAGCGAGCCGGAGCCGCGCCAGCCGCCGATCAGCTCGCCCGGCAGGCCGCCGGACGCCGTCATGACGTAGTCGTCCGCCGCCGACAGGTCGTTCACCACGCCCACGACCTGCGCGTACGACGGGATTTCGGCGGCTGCGGAACGCAGCGAGTCGATGTGCGCGTCCCACTTCGCGCGTTCGGCCGAGGCTTGCGACGTCCACGACGGGTCGACGCGCCAGCTCTCCAGCTGGGCGGCCAGGTCGGTCAGGCCTGCGTCGGCGTCGCCGACGACCGCCAGCGCGCCGTGTTTGACCGCGTCGAACCGGGCTGCGTTCAGCGTGACCAGGCGGACGTCGGGGGAGAAGACCGTCCAGGACGCCGTCGTGAAGTCCTGCAACCGCGTGCCGACCGCGAAGACCACGTCGGCGGCGGCCGCGACGGCGTTCGCCGACGTCGAGCCGGTGATGCCCAGCGGTCCCGCGTGCAACGGGTGCGTGTGTGGCACCAGCGTGCGGCCCGCGGTCGTCTCCACCAGCGGAATGCCGTGCCGCTCGGCGAAGTCGAGGGCGCGCCGGCCGGCGCCGGAGTACCGGACGCCGCCGCCGAGCACCATGAGCGGGCGGCGGGAAGCACGCAGGGCGCTCGCCGCCTCGGTGACCGAACGCCGGTCCGGGCGCGGCCGCAACGGCCGGTGCAGCACGGGTTCGAACAGCGCGTCCGGGAAGTCGTACATCTCCGCCTGGACGTCCTGGGGCAGGGCGAGGACGACCGGTCCGGCGTCGGCCGGGTCGGTGAGCACCCGCGCGACCTGCGGCAACGTCGAGAGCAGCTGCTCGGGCCGGGTGATCCGGTCGAAGTAGCGCGAGACGGCGCGGAAGGCGTCGTTCACCGTCGCGGTCGCGTCGCCGAACGGCTCGATCTGCTGCAGCACCGGGTCCGGCGCGCGGCCGGTGAACGTGTCACCGGGCAGCAGGAGCACCGGCAGCCGGTTCGCGTGCGCGACCCCGGCCGCGGTGACCATGTTCAGCGCGCCCGGCCCGATCGACGACGTCACGACGCCGACCTGCCGCCGGTGCGTGGCCTTCGCGTAGCCGACCGCCGCGAGGGCCATGCCCTGCTCGGTGTGCCCGCGCCACACGGGGATCTCGCCGCGGCGCTCTTCGAGCGCGGTGCCGAGGCCGAGGACGTTGCCGTGCCCGAAGATCGCGAACACCCCCGGGAACAGCGGGACTTCGCGGCCGTCGAGGGTTTCGGAGCGCTGCGCCAGGAGCCAGCGGACCAGCGCCTGCGCCGTCGTCAGCTTCACCGGACCCGCCCTTCGTGGCTCGTCACCGGGCAGCGCGGGTCGAGGTCCTGGCCGGCCCACGTGTCGCGGACCCAGCCGTGCGCGGGATCGTCGCAGAACGCCATCGAGCGTTCGCCGGCCGGCCCGGCCAGGACGTTCAGGTAGTACATCGGGTAGCCCGGCGCGGCCACGCACGGCCCGTGGTAACCGCGCGGGATCAGGAAGACGTCGTGGTCGCGCACGGCGACGTCCTCGTCCAGGTCGCCGTCCGTCGTGTACGTGCGGTGCAGGCCGAAGCCTTCGCGAGACGGCGTGACGCCGTCGCGGCCCGCGATGCGGAAGTAGTAGATCTCCTCGTTGACGACCTCGCACTCGGTCGCTTCGTCGTGCTTGTGCGGCGGGTAGGACGACCAGTTCCCGCCCGGCGTGACCAGCTCGCACGCGTTGAGCTTGTCGGCGTGGTCCCACACCCCGGGCACGCCGAAGTTGGTCACCTGCCGCGTCGCCTGTCCCGCGCCGCGGACTTCGACCGGCACGTTCTCGGCCGGGCCATAGCGCGCTTCGAGGCGACGCGTGCAGCGCGCCATCGGCAGCGCGACCGTCAGACCGTCCACTGTCGACAACTCGACTTCGGCGTCGCGCGGCACGTACGCGAAGTCCGTGACGCGCGTGAACACCGACTCACGGCCTCGCAGCTCGAAGACCTGGCCGTCGACACGGACCGTCGCCGAACCCGACAGCGGCAGCACGAACGCCTCGAACTCGCCGGTGTGCAGGATCCGCACTTCGCGCGGGGCCAGGGTCAGCACCCGCAGGCCGCAGTAGGTCCAGCCCGCGGTGTCGGGGGTGAGCCGGACCGGGTCGGCGTCGTCGGACAGCGTCCCGAACGGGCGGTGCAGTTTGCTCACTTCGCGGCCTCCAAGACCTTTCGCGGCGGCACGGGTGTTTCCGTCGGGCCGGGGGAGCGGGGTGCGGACGACCTCGGGCGGCGGCAGCGGCGGTTCGCGCCGGCGTTCGTCCGTGCGGATCACAGCAGCTCCTCGATCTCCTCGGCGGTCGGCATCGCGTCGGCGCAGGCCAGCCGGGACGCGACCAGCGCGCCCGCCGCGTTCGCGTACCCGGCGAGGCGCACCGGGTCCCAGCCCGAGAGCAGGCCGTGGATCAGGGCGCCGCCGAAACCGTCGCCGGCGCCGAGCCCGCAGACGACCTCGACGCGTTGCGGCGGCACGGTCCAGCGCCCGTCCGGGGTCGCCACCAGGACGCCGTCCGCGCCCTTCTTGATCACCGCGAGCCGCAGCCCGCGCTCGAGCATGCGGTCCGCGGCGGTGTCCGGGTCGGCGGTGCCGACGGCGACCTCGGCCTCGGTCCGGTTGCCGACCGCGACCGTGACGTGGTCGAGCAGCCCGCCGATCTCTTCGCGCGCCTGGTCCACCGAAGGCCAGAACATCGGCCGGTAGTCGAGGTCCAGGACGGTGTGCTCGCGGCGGCCGCGGGTTTCGAGGATCTTCCGCTGGGTCGTCCGGGCGGGCTCGGTCGAGACACCCGTGCCGGTGACCCACAGCAGCGGCACCGACTCGACGACTTCCCACGGCACGTCCTCGTCGGTGAGCGTGAGGTCGGGCGCGATGGGGGAGCGGTAGAACAGCAGCGGCGGGTCCGCGGGCGGGTTCAGCTCGCAGAACACCACCGGCGTCTGCAGGTCTTCCGACGTGCCCACGAAGGCCGGTGAGACGCCGAAGCCGCCGAGGGCCTGCCGGACGTAGTCGCCGAAGCCGTCCGGGCCGACCTTCGTGAGGACCGCGGTCGACCGGCCGAGCCGCGCGGCGGCGACCGCGACGTTGGTCGCGGTCCCGCCGAGCGACTTGGCGAACGTGCTGACCCCGGCCAGGGACACGCCGCTCTGCTCCGGGTAGAGGTCCACCCCGACCCGGCCGATCGTCAGTGCTTCCAGGTTCACGCCTTCTCCACCTGGCGCAGTTCGTGTTCGAGGGCTTCCAGTTCGGCACCGCCCGCCATCTGCCGGGTCAGCTCGTTGATGCCGATCTCGGACTTCTCGTACGACCCGAGCGCGGCACCCCGCTTGAGCAGCAGGAACCGGTCGGCGACGGGGTAGGCGTGGTGCGGGTTGTGCGTGATCAGCACGACGCCGAGCCCGCGGTCGCGAGCCTGCGCGACGTACTTGAGCACGACGCCGGCCTGCTTGACGCCCAGCGCGGCGGTCGGCTCGTCGAGGATCAGCACCTTCGCGCCGAAGTACACCGCCCGCGCGATCGCGACGCACTGGCGCTCGCCACCCGAGAGCGTCCCGACGGGCTGCTCGACGTCGCGCAGGTCGATGCCCATGTCGGACAACGCCTTCTTGGTCGTCTCGCGGCCCTTGCGCCGGTCCAGGAACCGGACCGGGCCGAACCCGACCGTCGGCTCCGAGCCGAGGAAGAAGTTCCGCCAGACGCTCATCAGCGGCACCACCGCGAGGTCCTGGTACACGGTCGCGATGCCGTGGTCCAGGGCCTCACGCGGGGAGGAGAACCGCACCGGCTGCCCGTCGACGAGGAACTCGCCGCGGTCGTGCTGGTGCACCCCGGCCAGGATCTTGATCAGCGTGGACTTTCCGGCGCCGTTGTCGCCGAGCACGCAGGTCACCTCGCCCGCGTTGACCACAGTGGACACCTCGCGCAGCGCGATGACGCTGCCGTAGGTCTTCCCGATGTCCTTCACTTCGATCAAGCTCATCGGCGTACCCTCTCCGCGCGCCGCCGGAAGGCGTTGTTCACCAGGACCGCGGCCAGCAGCATGATGCCGAGGAACAGCATGAACCAGTCGCTGTTCCACTGCGCGAACACGATGCCCTGGCGTGCCATGCCGAAGATCAGCGCGCCGATCGCCGCGCCCACCGCCGAGCCGAACCCGCCGGTGAGCAGGCAGCCGCCGATCACCGCCGCGATGATGTACTGGAACTCCAGCCCGATGCCCTGGTTGGCCTGCACGCTGGTGAACCGCAGGATGTTGATCGAGCCGACCAGCCACGCGCCGAGCGCGGTGCCCATGAACAGCAGGATCTTCGTGCGCACCACCGGCACGCCGACCGAGCGGGCCGACACCTGCGACCCGCCGACCGCGAAGACCCAGTTGCCGAACCGGGTGCGCACGAGCAGCACCGCCGCGATCGCCGTGACGATCACCCACCACACGATCGACGCCTGGAACTCGGTGCCGCCGATGGTGAACGTGGACGCGAAGAGCGCGCCGGCCGACTCGTAGCCGCTCGTCGAGCGCATCCCCGACACCTGGACGGTACCGGTGACCAGCCGCGTCACGCCGAGGTTCAGCCCCTGCAGGGCCAGGAACGACCCCAGCGTGACGATGAAGCTCGGCAGCCCGGTGCGCATCACCAGCCAGCCGTTGAACGCGCCCACGCAGAGCGCGAACACCAGCGAGGCGGCCAGCGCCGCCCAGACGTTCCAGCCCGCCTGCGTGGCCAGCGTCGCGGTGACCAGCGACGTCGACGCCGTCATCACGCCCGCCGAAAGGTCGAACTCGCCCCCCACCATGAGCAGCGCGACCACCACGGCCATGATGCCGAGCGTCGCCGAGTCGTCGAGCCAGGTCGCCACCCCGAGCGGACTGAGGAACTGGCCGGTGACCACGGAGAAGAAGACGAAGACGAGCACGGCGCCGAGCAGCGCGCCGATCTCGGGCCGGACGACCAGCCGGTCGGTCAGGCCCTTCTTCCCCACGCGTTCGTCGGGCTGGGCTTGGATCGCCGCGGTCATCAGCGGGTGCCGCGCTGCGCGTACGGGGCCACGGTGTCGATGGTGGTCTTGTCGACGAAGCCGGGGCCGGTCTGCACCGGGTGGCCGCCGCCGATGGTGTTGCCGTTCTCCTTGTACAGCTTGAGGAACACGATCGGCAGGTAGCCCTGCTCGTACTGCTGCTGGTCGACGGCGAAGAGGATGCTGCCGTCCTTGATGGCCGCGACGACGTCGGCGTTGAGGTCGAAGGTCGCCACCTGCGCCTTGGAGCTCGCCTCCTTGGCCGCGCTCACCGCGCGGGCCGCGACCTGCGAGTTCAGCGCCAGCACCGCGTCGATCGACGGGTCGGACTGCAGGGCGCCGCGGATGCGCGCCTGCGCGTCGGTCGGGTTGGAGATGTCGACCTGCAGCGTGGTGACGTTGCCGAAGGACTGCTTCGCGCCGTCGCAGCGCTGGTTCTGGCCGATGTTGCCGGCTTCGTGGATGACGCAGAGCAGCTTCGTCTTGCCCGCGGCCTTGAGCCGCTGCCCGGCGCCCTGGCCCGCGAGGCCTTCGCTCTGCCCGACGTGCGCGATCGCGCCGAACGCCGCGCTGGAGTCTTCGCCGGAGTTGATGGTGATCACCGGGATGCCGGCCTTGACCGCGTTCTGGATCGACGTCTGCAGGGCCTGCGGGTTCGCCATCGAAACGACCAGGCCGCCGACCTTCTGCGCGACGGCGTTGTCGATCAGCCGGGCCTGGTTGCCGGGGTCGCCGTCGGCGAAGTAGTCGACGCCGACGTTGAGGTCCTTGCCCGCCTGCTCGGCACCGTTCTTCACGACGTTCCAGAAGGCGTCACCGGCGGTGCCGTGCGTGATCACGGCGACCTTGAGCGGACCACCGGAACTCGGTGCCGCCGCCGGTGAACTCGAGCTGGAGCTCTTCGAGTTGTCGGCGCTCGGGCCACTGCAGGCGGCCAGTACGAGCCCGGCGGCGGCGATCGCCGCCGCCTTCTTCAGTGAGAACTTCGCCGCCATCTTTTTGCCAGAGAACTTCGCCGCCATCTTTTTGCCAGAGAACTTCGCCGCCATCTTTTTGCCAGAGAACTTCGCCGCCATCTTTTTGCCAGAGAACACAGTCACTCCTTTGGGACCGATTACAGGGAGTCGATGATCGTCGAGAGGTGGGCCAGGCTGCGCTCGGTGTCCCGCCGGGGTACGTCGTCGGGGCTCGAGTCGCCGAGGGCGGTGTCCTGTTCGAGGACGTACCAGCCGTCGTAGCCGGCCGCCTGGACGGAGCGCACCATCGACGCCACGTCCACATCCCCCTCGCCGAGCGGGGTGTAGATGCCCCGTCCGACCGCTTCGGTGTAGGCCAGCCGGCCGCTTCGGACGTCGGCCGCCAGGTCTTCTCGGACGTCTTTCAGGTGCACGTGCCCCACTCGTTCGGGAAAGCGCTTCGCCAGCTCGACCGGATCCGTCCCGCCGATCATCAGGTGCCCGGTGTCCAGGCACAAGCCGAGATCGGAGTCGCGCAGGAACCGCTCGACCTCCGCCTGCTGCTCCACGTGCGTCCCGACGTGCGGGTGCAGCACGGTGCGCAGGCCGTGCCGGGCGGCGATGTCGCGGATCCTGCCCGCCGTGTCGACGAGCGTCGCCCATTCGGCGTCGGTGAGCTTCGGGCGTTCGTCGTAGCCGTCGAGCCCGGTCGCGGCGGCGAGGACGAGGACGTCACCCCCGCACGCGGCGAACAGCGCGGCCGACTCTTCGGCTTCTTTCAGCGCGTGGTCCTGATCGGCGTGCAACACGACGGCGAGGAAGCCGCCGACGAGCGTCAGGTCGTGCTTCCCGAGCAGCTCCCGCAGTTCGGCCGGGTCGCGCGGGAGGTACCCGGGCGGGCCCAGTTCGGTGGCCTGGACGCCGAGGGCCGCCATCTCGCCGAGCACGGTCGCCGCGTCCAGCACCCGGCCCCAGCCCGGGACTTCGCAGACGCCCCAGGAGATCGGGGCGGCCGCCACGCGGATCGTCGCTGTCACAAGGGCCTCCGGTGGTCCGTTGGAGCGCTCTATTGATTAGAGCGCTCTAATCTTGTAGCGTCCGTCACACCAAGTCAAGGCCGAGTTTCCGGTGATCAGGGGAGGTGCACCGCATGCGTCCGACGATGGAGGACGTCGCCGCGCGAGCGGGGGTTTCCCGCGCGCTGGTCTCCCTGGTGATGAGGAACTCCCCGAAGGTCTCCGACGCCCGCCGCGCGGCCGTCCTGCGTGCGGCCGAGGAGCTGGGCTACCAGCCGCACGTCATGGCGCGGTCCCTGGCCAGCCGGACGTCGACGGTGCTCGGGGTGATGGTCAACGACCTGCGCAACGCCTTCTTCGCCGACGTCGTCGAGGGATTGGACGCGGCCGCGCAGGCGGCGGGCTTCGACCTCGTGCTGAACACCGGCGGCCGCAGCCCCGCGCGGGAGGGGAACGCCTTGCGCAGCCTGCTTTCCTTCCGCCCGGCCGGGGTCATCCTGCTCTCGCCGGTCGTGCCCGCGTCGGCCATCGAAGCCGCGGCGCGGCAGTGCCCGGTGGTGCTGGTCTCCCGCACGTCGCGGGCGTCCGGTGTGGACACGGTGAACGACGACGGCGAGGCGGGGTCGGCGCTGGCCGTCGACCACCTCGTCGGCCTGGGGCACCGGCGCATCGCGCACCTCGACGGCGGCGGCGCGGCCGGGGCGGCCCAGCGGCGCCGCGGGTTCCAGGCGGCGATGCGGCGCCACGGCCTCGAGCCGGTCGTGGTGCGCAGCGAGCACACCGACACCGCGGGCGAGAAGTCGGTGCGGGAGCTGCTGGCGACGTACTCACGCGCCGAGCTGCCGACGGGTTTGGTGGCGGGCAACGACTTCAATGCCGTCGGGGCCATCTCTGCCCTGGAGGAAGCCGGGCTGCGCGTGCCCGAGGACGTCTCGGTCGTCGGCTACGACAACACCTCGCTCGCGGCGCTGCGGCACCTGTCACTGACCACAGTGGACCAGCCGCGCACGGAAATGGGCCGGCTGGCCTTCGAAGCGCTGATCGAGCGCGTCCGCGGGGAGCGCACGGAGCCGGTCCGGCACCTGCTGCACCCGTCCCTGGTGGTCCGCGCGACCACCGCCGGGTTTTCTGCTACAGGAGGAGCACCACGATGAGGTTGGGACTGGCGGGCACCGGCCGGATCGGCACCGCGCACGCGGAGACGCTGAAGGGCTTCGAGGAGGTCGAGTCGGTCGTCGTGGCCGACGTCGACCCGGCGCGGGCCGCGTCCGCCGCCGCGAAGCTGGGCGTCGAAACGACTTCCCTCGGCGAGCTGTTCACCGCGGGGCTCGACGGGCTGGTCGTCACGGCGGCCACCGACGCGCACCCGGGCCTGATCATCGCGGCGGTCGACGCGGGCATCCCGGTGTTCTGCGAGAAGCCGGTCGCCGCGGACATTCCCGGCACCCTGGCCGTGATCGACCGCATCGACGCCTCGGACGTCCCGGTGCAGATCGGCTTCCAGCGCCGGTTCGACGCGGGCTACGCGGCGGCTCGCGCGGCCGTCGCCTCCGGTGAGCTGGGCTGGCTGCACACGCTGCGCGCGACGACGTTCGACCCGGCGCCCCCGCCGGCGGAGTACGTCGCGCACTCGGGCGGGCTCTTCCGCGACTGCGGCGTGCACGACTTCGACGTCGTCCGCTGGGTCAGCGGCCGCGAGATCGACGAGGTCTACGCGATCGGCGCCAACCGCGGCGAGCGGTTCTTCGCCGACGCGGGCGACGTCGACACGGCGGCGGCGACGCTCACCCTGGACGACGGCACCCTGGCGACGGTGTCCCTGACCCGCTACAACGGCGCGGGCTACGACGTGCGGCTGGAGGCGCTGGGCTCGGTGTCCGGCGTGGTGGTCGGCCTGGACGACCGCGCCCCGCTGCGGTCGGTCGAGCCGGGCGTCGCGCCGCTGCCCGGCCCGGCGTACCCCGGGTTCATGGAGCGGTTCCGCCCGGCGTACACGACGGAGCTACGGGCGTTCCTGGACGTCGTCGCGGGCCGTTCGCCTTCGCCGTGCGTCGCGGCGGACGCGCTGGAGGCGTTCTACATCGCGGAGGCCTGCGAGGTGTCCCGCCGCGAACGGCGGCCGGTGAAGCTGACCGAAGTCCGGCGCTGACCAGGGGCGCGGGAGCAACGTCCGCGGCACGCCCGAAACCCGCCTCGGCCGCTGGCGGCCCGACCCGCCTCTACAGCCGGGCCTGACCCCGCTCGCCGGCCCCGGCCAGCCGCGGCAGGATCTCCGTCCGGACGTACTCCAGCGCGTCGCGGTCCGGCAGGATGTGCGGCCCCTGCACCCAGCGCACGCCGTGCCGCACGGCCGCCGCCGTGACGCGCTCGCGCAGCGGGCCCGCCACCCCCGCGCCCAGGACCAAGGCGTCCACCAAGCCCAGACGCGAAAGGACAGCTTCCTCCGAAGCGACGCCGTCCGCGGCGAGACCCGCCGCGGACAGCGCCGCCGTCACCCTCGAGACCGTGGCCGGGTTGCGGCCGAACAGGAGCACCTTCATGCTCCCGAGCCTCACACCTCAAGGGCACTCGAAGTCAAGACAGCTGCAGCTCCGGCCGGTACATGTCGATCCAGTGGTACAGGTCGAGCAGCCGGTCCAGGCCGATGCGCATCGCCGGGTCCATGGTCGCCGAGTCCACTTCGGACGCGCGGTGCGCCCAGGCGCGGTCGACCAGGTCGAACACCTGGTGGCCCGGCTCGGCCAGCACCTCCTTGACCTGCTGCTGCAGCGCCGCCGCGTAGCCCGGGTCCTGCGTCGAGGGGTACGGGCTCTTCACGCGGTCGCGCACCGAGTCCGGCAGCACGTGCTTGGTCGCGTGGCGCAGGAGGCTCTTCTCCCGGCCGTCGAACGTCTTCAGCGACCACGGCGTGTTGTAGACGTACTCGACCAGCCGGTGGTCGCAGAACGGCACACGGACCTCCAGGCCCACCGCCATCGACGCGCGGTCCTTGCGGTCGAGCAGCATCCGCACGAACCGGGTCAGGTGCAGGTTGCAGATCGTCCGCATCCGGGCTTCCCGCCCGGACTCGCCGTCCAGGTGCTCGACGCCCGCGACCGCGGTCTTGTACTGGTCGGCGATGTAGGACTCGACGTCGAGGTTCTTCACCAGCTCCGGCGTGTAGAGCGACGACCGCTCGTCCATCATCGAGTTCCGGAACGCCAGCCACGGGAACGTGTCCGCGTTGACGGCCTTCTCGTCGTGGAACCAGCGGTAGCCGCCGAACACCTCGTCGGCCGACTCGCCCGACAGCGCCACCGTCGACTCGCCGCGGATCGCCTTGAACAGCAGGTACAGCGACGTGTCCATGTCGCCGAGCCCGGCCGGGATGTCCCGCGCCCGCAGCACCGCGCGCCGGACCTCGGGGTCGGTCAGGTCGCCCGGGTTGAGGACGACGTCCTTGTGCGCCGAGCCGACCAGGGACGCGACGTCGCGCACGAACGGCGAGTCCGCGGTGTCCCGCATCTCGTCCGGCTTGAAGTTCTCTTCCTGGCCGAAGAAGTCGACCGAGAACGTCCGCAGCCGCTCGCCCTGCTCGGCCAGCCGCGCGGCGGCGAGCCCGGTGACGGCACTCGAATCGAGGCCGCCGGACAGCAGCACGCACCGCGGGACGTCCGCGACGAGCTGGCGGTGCACGATGTCCGTCATCAACTCGCGGACACGCGCGACCGTGGTCTCCTGGTCGTCGGTGTGCTGCTTCGCGTCGAGCTTCCAGTACGTGCGGGTCTTGATGCCCTCGCGGGACACCGTGACGAGCGTGCCCGGCTGGACCTCTTCCATGTCCTTCCACAGCGACCAGCCCGGCCGCTTGGTGAAGCCGGCCAGCTCGCGGAAGCCGTCGAGGTCGACGACCTTCTTCGCGATCGGGTTCGCCAGGATGGCCTTCGGCTCGGAACCGAACAGCACGCCGTCGGGGGTCGGGTAGTAGTAGAACGGCTTGATGCCCATCCGGTCGCGGATCATGACGAGCTTGTCGTCGCGCTCGTCCCAGATCGCGAAGGCGTACATGCCGTTGAGGTGGTCGACGACCTCGTCGCCCCACTGCAGGTAGCCGTGCAGGACGACCTCGGTGTCGCTGTCGGTCTCCCACTGGTGGCCGAGCTTCGTCAGCTCTTCCTTCAGCTCGGTGAAGTTGTACGCCTCACCGCTGTAGACCATCGCGACGTCGCCGTTCGGCGTGCGCACCGACATCGGCTGCCGCCCGCCGGGAAGGTCGATGATGGCCAGGCGCCGGTGCCCCAGCGCGACGTGCGTGCGCACCCAGGTGCCTTCGTCGTCCGGGCCGCGGCAGGACATGGTCGCGGTCATGGCGTCGACCACGTCGTCGCGGCGGGTGAGGTCGGCGTCGAAGGAAACCCAGCCGGCGATACCGCACATAGTTGCCCCTCCCTGAATTTGCTTAGCCAATACAACTATCGGTAACACAGGTGTAACACGCTCTGTCGATCTTGTCTGCCCGAATTGCACTTTCCGCACTTGTTCGGTCACGCGGTGTGTCGCGAGTCACTGACCAACTGCATACAGTGATTAATCGGCAAACGTTTGCGTGACCGGCGCCACCGGCCATAAAGACGCCGTAAACGCGTGTCAGGAACGCATCAAGGCACCATCAGCCGCAGGTCGCGACCGGGTCCCGGAGCCGCACAGTGAACGCGTCCGGTCACCGAACCCGGTGACCCGTCTTGAGAGGTGCCTGTGGCCGACTTGCTCTACGCCGTCCTGCTGATCGGCGTGTTCGTGGTGCTCGCACTGGCGCTGCGCGGGCTGGAGAAGCTGTGAGCGGCGCCGGAACTCCTGCCAACGTCGTCGGCGGACTGCTGGCGCTGGGCCTTCTCGTCTACCTGTTCATCGCGCTGATCCGGCCGGAGAAATTCTGATGTCCGACACCGCGGCCGGGCTCATCCAGCTCGGCCTCCTCCTCGCCGCCCTCGCCGCGGTCTACAAACCGCTCGGCGACTACCTGGCGCACGTCTTCTCGACCGAGAAGCACCTGAAGCTCGAGAAGGGCCTGTACAAGCTCTTCCGCGTCAACCCGGACTCCGAACAGCGGTGGCCGACCTACGCCGCGGGCGTGCTGGGCTTCTCGTTCGTCTCGATCGTCCTGCTCTACCTGCTGCAGCGGCTGCAGCCGCTCCTGCCGTGGAACCTGGGGCGCGGCTCGGTGAGCCCGGCGGTCGCCTTCAACACGGCGGTCTCGTTCGTCACCAACACGAACTGGCAGTCCTACGTCCCCGAGACGACGATGGGCCACTTCGTGCAGATGGCCGGGCTGACCGTGCAGAACTTCCTGTCGGCCGCCGTCGGCCTCGCCGTGGCGATCGCCGTCACGCGCGGGTTCGTCCGCGCGAAGACCGACCGGCTCGGCAACTTCTGGGTGGACCTCACGCGCGGCACGATCCGCGTGCTGCTGCCGATGGCGTTCGTCTTCGCGATCGTGCTCGTGGCCCTGGGCGTCGTGCAGAGCCTCAAGGCCGGCGTCGCCGTCACGAACCCGGACGGCAGCCACAGCACCCTCGCCCTCGCGCCCGCCGCGAGCCAGGAGGCGATCAAGGAACTGGGCACCAACGGCGGTGGCATCCTCAACGCCAACTCCGCGCACCCCTTCGAGAACCCCAACGCCTGGACCAACCTCATCGAGCTGTTCCTGATCCTGGTGATCCCGGTCAGCCTGACCCGCGCGTTCGGCAAGCTCGTCGGCAAGCCCAAGCAGGGCTACGTCCTGCTCGGCGTGATGGGCCTGCTGTGGGCCGCCTCGCTGGTGATCATCTGGTTCTCCGAAGCCAAGGCGAGCAACCCGGCGGCCCTGGCCGCGGGGGCGAGCATGGAGGGCAAGGAGCAGCGGTTCGGCATCGGCCTGACGTCGATCTTCGCCGACACGACCACGGGCACGTCGACCGGCGCGATCAACGGCGCCCACGACAGCCTGTCGAGCCTCGGCGGCGGCGGACCGCTGCTGAACATGCTCTACGGCGAGATCTCGCCGGGCGGCGTCGGCACCGGCCTCTACGGCATCCTCGTGATGGCGATCATCGCGATGTTCCTGGCCGGCCTGATGGTCGGGCGGACGCCCGAGTACCTGGGCAAGAAGCTCGGCAAGCGCGAAGTCACGGCAGCGGCCATCTCGATGCTCGCGATGCCCACGGTGGTGCTGCTCGGCGCCGGGATCGCGTTGCTGCTGCCGGACACCGCCGGTGCGCTGGGCAACGGCGGCGCGCACGGGCTGTCCGAAATCCTCTACGGCTACGCGTCCACCGGCAACAACAACGGCAGCGCGTTCGGCGGCCTGACCGCGACGAACGACTGGTTCCAGTCGTCGTTCGGCGTGGCGATGCTGCTCGGCCGGTTCGTCCCGATCATCGCCGTGCTCTGCCTGGCCGGTTCCCTGGCCGAGCAGCGCAGGGTGCCGGAAACCGCCGGCACCCTGCCCACCACCGGGCCGCTGTTCGCCACCATGCTCACCGGCACGGTGGTGCTCGTCGCGGCCCTCACGTTCATCCCGGCGCTCGCGCTCGGGCCCATCGCGGAGGCACTCGCATGACCGTCACCGAAGAACGACCCCAGGTGACTCCCCCGTCCGAAGCCACCGGCCGCGTCGGCGCCGGGGTGTTCAGCCCCCGCCAGCTCTGGACGTCGCTGCCGGACGCCTTCCGGAAGCTCAACCCGAAGCACCAGCTCGGCAACCCGGTGATGTTCGTGGTGTGGGTGGGCTCCGCGCTCACCACCGTCTTCGCGGTCACCGACCCGAGCGTCTTCACCAGCCTCATCGCCGTGTGGCTGTGGTTCACGGTCCTGTTCGCGAACCTCGCCGAGGCCGTCGCCGAAGGGCGCGGCAAGGCGCAGGCGGAAAGCCTGCGGCGGTCGAAGAAGGAGACCGTCGCCCGCCGGCTCACCGACGCCGGCGAGGAGCAGGTCCCGGGTGTCGAGCTGAAGATCGGCGACCTGGTCGTCGTCGAGGCGGGGCAGGTCATCCCGGGTGACGGCGACGTCGTCGAGGGCATCGCGACCGTCGACGAGTCGGCCATCACCGGCGAGTCCGCGCCGGTCATCCGCGAGTCCGGCGGCGACCGCAGTGCCGTCACCGGCGGCACGACCGTGCTGAGCGACCGGATCGTCGTGAAGATCACGACCAGGCCGGGCGAGTCCTTTGTGGACCGCATGATCGCGTTGGTGGAAGGCGCTTCGCGGCAGAAGACGCCGAACGAGATCGCGCTGACCATCCTGCTCTCGACGTTGACGATCATCTTCCTGCTCGCCGTCGTCGCGCTGCAGCCGATGTCCCGCTACTCCGGGTCCGAGCAGTCGGTGATCGTGCTGACGGCGTTGCTCGTGTGCCTGATCCCGACGACGATCGGCGCGCTGCTGAGCGCCATCGGCATCGCGGGCATGGACCGGCTGGTGCAGCGCAACGTCCTCGCGACGTCCGGCCGCGCGGTCGAAGCCGCGGGCGACGTCTCGACGCTGCTGCTCGACAAGACCGGCACCATCACCTTCGGCAACCGCCGGGCCACCGAGCTGATCCCGGTCGGCACGGCCACCCCGGACGAGCTGGCCCGGGCCGCGCGCCTGGCGAGCCTCGCCGACGAGACCCCCGAAGGCCGCAGCGTCGTCGAGCTGACGTCGGAGTACGCGGACCAGGACGTGCGGGGCGAGTTCGTCCCGTTCACCGCCCAGACCCGGATGTCCGGCCTCGACGTCGGCGACCGGCGGATCCGCAAGGGCGCCGCGTCCGCGGTGCGCGCGTGGGTGCGCGAAAACGGCGGCGACTACCCCGACGAGACCGAGCGCGTGGTCGACGAGATCAGCGCCCAGGGGGGCACCCCGCTGGTCGTCGCCGAGGACACCGTGGTGCGCGGCGTGATCCGGCTGTCCGACGTCGTCAAGCCGGGCATGAAGGAGCGCTTCGGGGAACTGCGCGCGATGGGCATCAAGACGGTGATGATCACCGGCGACAACCCGCTCACCGCCAAGGCCATCGCCGAGGACGCGGGCGTCGACGACTACCTCGCCGAGGCCAAGCCCGAAGACAAGATGGCGCTCATCAAGAAGGAGCAGGAGGGCGGCCGCCTGGTCGCGATGACCGGCGACGGCACCAACGACGCGCCCGCGCTCGCGCAGTCCGACGTCGGCGTCGCGATGAACACCGGCACGTCGGCCGCGAAGGAGGCCGGCAACATGGTCGACCTCGACAGCGACCCGACGAAGCTGATCGAGATCGTCGAGATCGGCAAGCAGCTGCTGATCACCCGCGGCGCGCTGACGACGTTCAGCGTCGCCAACGACCTCGCGAAGTACTTCGCGATCCTGCCGGCGATGTTCACCGGCATCTTCGCCCAGCTCGGCGCGCTGAACATCATGCACCTGGCGACGCCGAAGTCGGCGATCCTGTCGGCGGTCATCTTCAACGCGCTGATCATCGTCGTGCTCATCCCGCTGGCCCTGCGCGGCGTGCGGTACAAGCCGTCGTCGGCCTCGGCCCTGCTGCGCCGCAACCTGCTCGTCTACGGCCTCGGCGGGATCGTCAGCCCCTTCCTCGGGATCTGGCTGATCGACCTGCTCGTGCGCCTCATCCCTGGAATCGGGTGACCCGAAGTGAACACTCTCGTCAAGCAGACCTGGGCCGGGCTGCGCGTCCTCGTCGTGCTGACCGTCCTGCTCGGCGTCCTCTACCCCCTGGCGGTGTGGGCCGTGGCCCGGATCCCAGGCCTGGAGGGCAACGCCGAAGGCTCGGTCGTCACGCAGAACGGCCAGGCGGTCGGGTCGTCGCTCATCGGCGTCGACCCGGTGCCCGCCAACCCGGCGAAGGACCCGTGGTTCCACAGCCGGCCCTCGGCGGTCACCCCCGAGATGCCGTCCGGCGCGTCCAACAAGGGCCCGTACGACGAGGGCCTGGTGAAAACCATCCAGGAGCGCCGGACCGCCATCGCCCAGCGCGAAGGCGTGTCACCCGACCAGGTGCCACCGGACGCCGTGACCGCCTCGGGCTCGGGTCTCGACCCGGCGGTCAGCGTGGCCTACGCGGACCTCCAGATCGCCCGCGTGGCCCGCGTGACCGGCCTGCCGGCCGACCGCGTGCGCCAGTTGGTCGAGCAGAACACCTCCGGAGCGGGAATCGGCGTCCCCGGGGTGAATGTGCTCCAGCTCAACTTGGCCGTGCAAGCCGCGGCCGGAGGGGCACACTGACAGCGTGACCAGTGCAAAGAAGCCGCGCCGGGGGGAACTGCGGATCTACCTCGGCGCGGCTCCGGGCGTCGGCAAGACCTTCGCGATGCTCGGCGAGGCGCGGCGGCGGCTGGACCGCGGCACCGACGTCGTCGTCGGGCTGGTGGAGACGCACGGCCGTGAGAAGACGGCCGCGCTGCTGAACGGCCTCGAGACCGTCCCGCGGCGCCACGCCGAGCACCGCGGCCGCGCCTTCGACGAGATGGACGTCGACGCCGTGCTGGCCCGCGCGCCGGAGGTCGCCGTCGTCGACGAGCTCGCGCACACCAACGTGCCCGGCTCGCGCAACGCCAAGCGCTGGCAGGACGTCGAGGAACTGCTCGAAGCCGGCATCGACGTGCTGTCGACCGTCAACGTGCAGCACCTGCAGAGCCTCAACGACGTCGTGGAGCGGATCACCGGCGTCACCCAGCAGGAGACGGTGCCGGACGAGGTCGTCCGCCGCGCCGAGCAGCTCGAGCTCGTCGACATCACGCCCGAGGCCCTGCGGCGGCGGCTCGCGCACGGCAACGTCTACCCGGCCGAGCGGATCGACGCCGCCCTCAGCAACTACTTCCGCCCCGGCAACCTGACCGCGCTGCGCGAACTCGCCTTGTTGTGGGTGGCCGACCAGGTCGACGTGGCGCTGCAGCGCTACCGCGCCGAACAGCGCATCACCGACACGTGGGAGGCTCGCGAACGCGTCGTCGTCTCCATCACCGGCGGCCCGGAGAGCGAGACGCTCATCCGCCGCGCCAGCCGGATCGCCACCCGCGCCGGCGCCGAGCTGCAGGTCGTCCACATCCTGCGCGGCGACGGCCTGTCGGGGCTCGGACCGGCCGCGATCGCCCGCTGCCGGACGCTCGCCGAAGAGGTCGGCGCGACCTTCCACACCGTCGTCGGCGACGACGTCCCGACCGCGCTGCTGGACTTCGCGCGCGGCGTCAACGCGACCCAGCTGGTCATCGGCACCTCACGGCGTTCGCGCGTGGCGCGGCTGTTCGACGAGGGCATCGGCGCCGGCGTCGTGCGGCACTCCGGGTCGATCGACGTCCACATGGTCACCCACTCCGAGGCCGGCGGGAAGCTGCGGGCCCGGCTGAGCGCGAGCCCGCTGGGCCTCTCGCGGCTGGTCGCGGGCTGGGTGCTCAGCGTCGTGCTGCCGGTCTTGGTCACCGCCATCGGCTTCTTCGTCCCGACCGGGCTCGACTTCGCCACCGACGTCATCTCCTACGTGCTGGCGACGGTCGTCGTGGCGCTGGTCGGCGGCCTCGGCCCGGCGCTGGTCGCCGCCGTGCTCGGCGCCGGGCTGCTCAACTTCTTCTTCACCCCGCCGCTCTACACGCTCAACGTGCACACCCCGCAGAACCTCGTGACGCTGATCGCGATGGTCGTGGTCGCGGTGCTCGTCGCGCTGGTCGTCGACCAGGCCGCGCGCCGGGCCACGCAGGCGGCGCGGGCGCGGATGGAGGCGGCGCTGCTCGCCTCCTACGCCCGGACCGTGCTGACCGACCCGAACCCGATCGAGCGGCTGCTGCAGAAGGTGCGGGAGAACTTCGCGCTGACTTCGGTGACGCTGCTGGAGAAGCAGGACGGCGAGTGGCGCGCGGTGGCGACCGCGGGGGAGCACCCGTGCGCCGACCCGGACGAGGCCGACGTCGACATCGCCGTCACCGCCGACGTCCACCTGACCCTGCGCGGGCGGGCGCTGCCCGCGGCCGACCGGCGGGTGCTGGAAGCCGTGGCCGGGCAGGCGCTGCTCGCCCTGCGCCAGCAGAGGACGGCCGCCGCCGCGGCCCGCGCCGAGCGCAAGGCCGAGGCGACCGAGCTGCGCACGACGTTGCTCTCGGCGGTCGGGCACGACCTGCGCACGCCGCTGACGTCGATCAAGGCGTCGATCGGCAGCCTGCGCGCGCCCGATCTCGAACTGTCCGAAGAGGACACGGCCGAACTGGAAGAGGCGATCGAGCTGTCGGCCGACCGGCTGGCCGGGCTGATCGACAACCTGCTCGACTCGTCGCGGCTGGCCACCGGCGCGGTCAAGCCGCACCTGCGGCCCGTCGGCTACGACGAGGTCGTCGCGCACGCTCTGTCCACTGTAGACTCCTCCGGTGCGGTCGAGGTGGCGGTCGACGACCGGCTGCCGTCGGTGCTCGCCGACCCCGGCCTGCTGGAACGGGTGGTGGCGAACGTGCTGGACAACGCGATCCGCCACGGCGGGGGCGTGGTGTCCGCGCGGGCCAGCGCGCACTCGGGCCACGTCGAGCTGCGGATCGTCGACCACGGCAAGGGCCTGCGCAAGGGCGCGGCGGACTCGGCGTTCGCGCCGTTCCAGCGCCTCGGCGGCGACCGGGACACGACGCCGGGCGTCGGGCTCGGGCTGTCGGTGGCGAAGGGGTTCACCGAGGCGATGGGCGGCACGATCCGCGCCGAGGACACCCCGGGCGGCGGGCTGACGGTCGTGGTCTCGCTGCCCGCATTCAGCGTCGAGTTCCAAGAGGAGGGGGTGCGATGAGCGACCCGGGCGCCACCGTGCTGGTGGTGGACGACGAGCCGCAGATCGTGCGGGCGCTGCGGATCAACCTGAACGCCCGCGGCTACAAGGTGATCACCGCGCACGACGGCACGGCGGCGTTGAAGGCGGTGGCCGAGACCAAACCGGACGTGGTCGTCCTGGACCTCGGCCTGCCGGACCTGGACGGCACGGAGGTGATCGCCGGCCTGCGCGGCTGGACGACGGTCCCGATCATCGTCCTGTCCGCGCGCGGCGACTCGGCGGACAAGGTCCAGGCACTCGACGCGGGCGCGGACGACTACGTCACCAAGCCGTTCGGCATGGACGAGCTGCTGGCCCGCCTGCGCGCGGCGGTCCGCCGCTCGGCGGTCGCGGGCGCGGACGGCGCGGACGCGGTGGTGGAGACGTCGTCGTTCTCGGTCGACCTGGCGGCGAAGAGGGTCCGCCGCGCCGACGGCACCGAAGTCCACCTGACGAAGACGGAGTGGGGCGTGCTGGAGCTGCTGGTCCGCAACCGCGGCCGGCTGGTGGCGCAGAAGCAGCTGCTGCACGAGGTGTGGGGCCCGTCGTACGAGACGGAGTCCCACTACCTGCGCGTGTACCTGGCCCAGCTGCGGCGCAAGCTGGAGCCGGAGCCGTCCCGGCCCCGGCACCTGCTCACCGAACCCGGGATGGGCTACCGCTTCGAGGCCTAGCCGCGGCAGCCCCTAGAACCAGAAGGTCGGCTGGTCGATTCCGAAGCGCAGCTTGGCGTACCGCTTCGACGCCGCCGCGGAGAAGTAGATGTGCTGGGATGCCGCGTGGAGGTCGCGGAAGCAGCGCTGCATCGGCTGGTCCGCGTGCAGCGCGCCCGCACCCGCGAAGCCGAACGCGATGTTCACCGCGCTCAGCGAGGCGCGCATCGCCTGCTGCGTCGACAGCAGGAACTGCCCGCGCTGCCGCACGTCCGGCACGTCGCCCGCGCACGCCGTGTCCCACAGCGAGCCGAGGGCGTCGAAGACGAACGCGCGGGCCGAGCACAGCCGTCCTTCGGCGCGGGTCAGCGCGATCTGGACGTCGCCGTCCTCGGCGATCGGGCCCGGGCCCGGCGGGCGGATCTTCGCCGGCGCGAACGCGGTGAACTCGTCCAGCGCGCGCCGCGCGATGCCGAGCGGGACACCCGCCATCAGCGTGCCGATGAAGGTGAAGAACGGGAACCGCCACAACGGCCCGTCGTGGCGCGCCGGGGTCGTGAACGGCGAGATCGTGTGCTCCGCCCGTACGACGGCCTCGATCTCGACGTCATGGCTGCCCGTGCCGCGCAGGCCGCTGACGTCCCAGTTGCCGACCACCCGCACCCCGGCGGCCGGGACGACGGCCAGCCGCCAGTCGCGCGGGTCGCCGTCGGCGAAGGCGCCGTTGAAGAACAGGTCGGCGTGCGGGCTGCCGCTGCAGAACGCCCAGCGCCCGGCGAGCCCGAACTTGCCGGTGCCGTCCGAGGTGAGCCGGCCCGTCGGCGCGAAGACCCCGCCGCCGACCGGGTCCGGGACGCCGGTCAGCAGGTCCGTCGCGACGGCCGGGTCGAGCCAGGCGAGGAACGCCGACCCGTTGCCGATCGTGATCGTCCAGCCCGCGGAGCCGTCCGCACGCGAAAGTTCTTCGATCACCTCGACGAGCGTGGCGGGCGGCAGTTCCTGCCCGCCGAGCGCCCTGGGTGTCGCGAGGCGGAAGAGCCCGGCTTCCCGCGCTCTTTCGACCAGGTCGCGCGGCAGCGTCCGCAGCTGTTCGGCTTCGACCGCGCGCGCACTCAGCTCGGGTGCGAGCTCCCGCGCGGCGGTCACGGCGTCGGTGGTGGCTTGTCCCATCATGGTCAACGCCCCCTCAGGGTGTCATGATAGATGGACGTTTATTCGATAGAGGAGTCTCTACTTAAATGGCCGAGCCTGTCAAGCGCCGATACGACACGTCGCGGCGTCAGGAGCAGGCGCGCGAGAACCGCCGCCGGATCCTGACGGCGGCGTCCGGGCTCTTCCGGGAGAAGGGCTACGCGGGCACGGCGATGCCCGAGGTGGCGAAGGAGGCGGGCGTCGCGGTGCAGACGGTCTACAAGGCCTTCGCCAACAAGGCGACCCTGCTCAAGGCCGTCTTCGACATCACGGTGGCGGGCGACGACGAGGACGTCCCCATCGCCGGCCGCGACTTCATCGCGGCGATCCAGGCCGAGCCGGACGCCGCCCGGAAGATCGAGATGTACCTCGAGCACCTGGTCACCGTGGTCCCGGCCGTGACCCCGGTGCAGCTGCTGGCCCGCGACGCGGCCGCCGCCGACCCCGCCGCCGCCGAGGTGTGGGCGCAGATGCGGCAGGAGATGCTGACGGCGATGACGTACTTCTCGGCCGACCTGATGGCCACCGGCCAGGTCCGCGCCGGGCTCTCGGCCGACGACGTCCGCGACATCCTGTGGACCTACCACGGCCCGGAGCAGTACGAGCTGCTGTGCCTGGAGCGCGGCTGGCCGCCGGAGCGCTACGGGCGGTTCCTGCGCGACGCGATCATCGCCGCCGTCCTGGTCTAGACACCCCGAAGGCCACCGCCGCGGCGGTGGCCTTCGGGGAGCTCACTGGGCGTGCGTGGGGCCCGCGGTCGAGGCGGTGGCGCCCCCGGAGGCGGACGTGCCCGTCGTGGTCGGCGACGGCGAACCCGCGGTGCTCGTCCCGCCGCCGCTCGGCGGGGTCGAGGTCGGGTCGGGCGACGTCGTCGGGTCGGGCGACGAGGTCGGCGGCGGCGTCGTCTTGGTCGTCGTCGGCGGCGGCTTCTGCGACGAGGGCGGCGGCGAGTTCGGCGGCGGGTTGCCCGTGTCGTCGCGGGGCGGGGGCGGCGGCTGGTTGACGAGGGTGGTCGTCGTCTTGCCGTCCGGGCTGACCGACACCACCGTGGTCGGCACGCTCGACGGCGTCGTGGCCGGTGCGCTCGTCGGGATGCCGCCCAGCGTCGACGGGGTGGCCGACGACGGGGTGTTCGACACCGTCTGCAGACCGCCGAGGGAGGTGCCCTGGCCACCGGTGCCGCCGGTGCCGCCCGCGGTGCCGGCGATGTCCGGGCCGGCCAGCTCCGCGACCGCGGCGAACGCGGTCGCGACCACCAGTCCGGCCACCCCGAGCACGACGTACCCGGTGCGGTTCGGTTTGCTGCTCTTCGGCGGGGCGGTGTCGATCCTGGTCACGGGGGAGTTCGAGGCGGACCCGTCGGGGCGGGGCATTGCAGGCTCCTCGGGGGTTCGGGAAAGCGCGGGGTGAGGCCGTGAATCGATCACTGCCTTCCCGGGTGGGGGAACCCCGGGAGGACGACCTCGGCGCGGAGGCTATCACCGTCGGTGCCCCATTCGCCCAGGTAGTGGGCCTGTGCGATCACTGTGCGCAGTCGATCTGTCCGGAAAGGATGAAAGCGTGAGTGAGGAACAAACGAACACCCGGTTGACGGCGTGGGTGCGCGGACGCGTCCAGGGCGTCGGTTTCCGCTGGTGGACCCGGAGCCGGGCGCTCGAGCTCGGGTTGGTCGGCAGTGCCCGCAACATGCCCGACGGGCGTGTCGAGGTCATAGCGGAGGGTGATCGAAACCACTGTGAGCGGTTGCTGACCGCCCTGCGGTCCGGAGAATCACCCGGAAGTGTGGAGAACGTCGTCGAGCGCTGGTCCGACCCGAAAGGGGGACTCAGCGGGTTCGTCGAGCGGTAGCGGACGCCTTGGTACATCCGGGGCCGGTGTGGTTCGTGAGGTTGCTGGGACCGTCCAGCCTGTGCTAAGGCGCGCCGATGAGGGGGCGCGTCCGGCGGTCCCCGGAGACCCCCAGGTAGCCTGGGACGATTGAAACGCCAGTAATCGCGGCCGGAGGGGTCAGCACCCAGTGCACCTGAAAAGCTTGACGCTGAAGGGCTTCAAGTCCTTCGCCTCGGCCACCACGCTGCGCTTCGAACCGGGCATCACCTGCGTGGTCGGGCCGAACGGCTCGGGCAAGTCCAACGTGCTGGACGCGCTGCGCTGGGTCATGGGCACCCAGGGCGCGAAGGACCTGCGCGGCGGCAAGATGGAAGACGTCATCTTCGCCGGCACCGCGGGCCGCGCGCCGCTCGGCCGCGCCGAGGTCACCCTCACCATCGACAACGCCGACGGCGCCCTCCCCATCGAGTACGCCGAGGTGTCGATCACCCGCCGGATGTTCCGCGACGGGGCCAGCGAGTACGAGATCAACGGCGACCGCTGCCGCCTGATGGACGTCCAGGAGCTGCTCTCGGACTCCGGCATCGGCCGCGAGATGCACGTCATCGTCGGGCAGGGCCAGCTCTCCGCGATCCTCGAGTCCAAGCCCGAGGAGCGCCGCGCCTTCATCGAAGAGGCCGCCGGCGTCCTCAAGCACCGCAAGCGCAAGGAACAGACCTTGCGCAAGCTGGCCAACATGCAGGGCAACCTCGACCGCCTCGGCGACCTCACCACCGAGTTGCGGCGCCAGCTCAAGCCGCTGGGCAAGCAGGCCGAGATCGCCCGCAAGGCCCAGTCCGTGCAGTCCGAACTGCGCGACGCCCGCCTCCGCCTGCACGCCGACGACCTCGTCACCCAGCGGGACGCCATCGCGCGCGAAGAGGCCGACGAGAAGACGGCCCGCGCCCGCCGCGCCGAGGTCGAGCAGACCCTCGAGGTCGTCGCCGCCGAGGAAGCCGAGCTGGAGTCCTCGCTGGCCGAGGACGCGCCGCTGCTGCAGACGGCCCAGGAGACCTGGTACAAGCTTTCGGCCCTGGCCGAGCGCCTGCGCGGCACGGTCCGGCTCGCGATCGAGCGGCAGCGCCACCTCTCGGCCGATGTTTCGACGTCGACCGGCGGCCGCGACCCCGAAGAGCTGCTCGAAGAAGCCGAGCGCGTCGCGGAGCAGGAAGAGGAGCTCAACGAGGCCGTCATGGAGGCCCGGGAGCTGCTGGCCCAGACCGTGCTGCGGCGCGAAGACCTCGAACAGCGCGTCCAGGCCGCCGAACGCGCGCACTGGGCCGCCGTCCGCGCCATCGCCGACCGCCGCGAGGGCATGGCCAAGCTGACCGGCCAGGTCGAGGCGCTGCGCAGCAAGAACGGCGCGACCTCCGACGAGATCGACCGCCTCAGCGTCTCCCTCGAAGAGGCCGCCGAGCGCGCCGAGATCGCCGTCGAAGAGCTGGAGATGGCCAAGGCCGAAGGCGGCGTCGAGGAGTCCGACGACGCCGGCCTGATGGACCGCCACGACCGCGCGGTCGAGGCCAACAACGCGGCCAAGGCGCGCGTGGAAGAGCTGGTCAAGGCCGAGCGCGCCGCCGAGCGCGAGATCGCGTCGGAGAAGGCGCGCGTCGAGGCGCTGTCCATCGGGCTCAAGCGCAAGGACGGCGCGGGCGCGCTGCTCGGCGCGTCCCACGAGCTGCCGGGCCTGCTCGGCTCGGTCGCCGCGCTGCTGACCGTCGAGCCGGGGTACGAGGTGGCACTGGCCGCGGCCCTCGGCCCGGTCGCCGACGCGGTCGCCGTCACCGGCGGCGAAGACGCCCTGCGCGCCCTGAAGTACTTGAAGGACACCGACTCCGGCCGCGCGGGCATCCTGCTCGGCGGGCCCGAGTCCACTGTGGACACCTACGCGTGGCCGTCGCTGCCGGACGGCGCGCGCTGGGCGCGTGAGGTCGTCACGGCGCCCGCGCAGCTGCGGCCCGCCGTCGAGCAGGCTCTCGACAAGCTGGCCATCGTCCGCGACCTCGAAGCGGCGCGCCACCTGGTCGCGGTGCACCCGGAGGTCCGCGCGGTCACGGCCGAAGGCGACGTCTTCGGCGCCCGCTGGGCGATCGGCGGCTCGGGCAAGCGCGAGAGCGTCATCGAGGTCCAGGCCGCCGTCGACGAGGCGGGGGAGCGGCTGCGCACGGCCGAACGCTCGCTGGAGCGCTACACGGCCGAGCTGGAAGGTGCCCGCGCCGAGCAGCAGGCCCGCCGCGAAGAGGTGTCGCAGGCCAAGGACGCCCTCGGCGAGGCGAAGGTCCGCAAGGCCCGGTCGTCGGAGCGGCTCAGCCGGCTGCAGCAGGCGGCCCGCCAGGCCCAGGCCGAGGTCGAGCGCTTCACCGGCCAGCGCGCGAAGGTCGAGCAGAGCCGTGAGCAGGCCCTGGCCCAGCTCGCCGAGCTGGAGGAACGGCTCGCCGCCGTCGCCGAGCAGCCGGTCGAGGACGACCCGGACACCGCCGAGCGCGACGCCGCCGCCGAAGAGCTGGCCGTCGTCCGGCAGGAGGAGATGGAGGCGCGGCTCGCGCAGCGCACCGCCGAGGAGCGGGCGCGCAGCATCGCGGGCAAGGCCGAGGGGCTTCGCCGCGCCGCGCACGCCGAACAGCAGGCCCGTGAACGCGCCGAGCGCGCCGCCGCGGCCCGCAAGCGCGGCGCCGAGATCGCGAACGCCGTCGTCAACGGCGGCGAGATCGCGCTCGAACGCATCGAGCAGTCGGTGCAGCGCGCGGCCGCCGAGCGCGACCAGGTCCAGGCCCGCCGCCAGAGCCGTGAGGCCGCGCTGACCGGCGTCCGCGCGAAGGTCCGCGAACTGACCGGCGAGCTGGAAAAGCTGACCGACGCCGTCCACCGCGACGAGGTCCTGCGGGCCGAGCAGCGGCTGCGCCTGGAGACCCTCGAAGCCAAGATCGCGGAGGACTTCGGCATCGGCCTGGCCGACCTGGTCCAGGAGTACGGCCCGGACGTCCCGGTCCCGCCGAGCGCGGGCGAGATGGCCGAGTACGAGGCGGCCAAGGACCGCGGCGAGGACGTCACCCCGCCGCCGCCCATGCCGTACGACCGCGACACCCAGGCCCGCCGCGCCAAGCGCGCCGAGAAGGACTTGTCCTTGCTGGGCAAGGTGAACCCGCTGGCGCTCGAGGAGTTCGCGGCCCTGGAGGAACGGTACAAGTTCCTCTCGACGCAGCTGGAAGACCTCAAGGACACCCGCAAGGACCTCGAAGCCGTCATCAAGCAGGTCGACGAGAAGATCCTCGAGGTCTTCGCCGGCGCCTACGCGGACGTGGCCCGCGAGTTCGAGACCGTGTTCGGCGTCCTCTTCCCGGGCGGCGAAGGCCGGATGGTCCTCACCGAGCCGGACGACCTGCTTTCGACGGGTGTCGACGTCGAGGCGCGCCCGCCGGGCAAGAAGGTCAAGCGGCTTTCGCTGCTGTCCGGTGGCGAGAAGTCGCTGGTCGCGGTCGGCATGCTGGTCGCGATCTTCCGCGCCCGGCCCTCACCCTTCTACGTCATGGACGAGGTCGAGGCCGCGCTGGACGACACCAACATGCGCCGGCTCATCGGGCTGCTGGAGCAGCTGCGGGACTCGTCCCAGCTGATCATCATCACCCACCAGAAGCCGACCATGGAGATCGCCGACGCGCTCTACGGCGTGAGCATGCAGGGCGACGGCATCACGAAGGTGATCTCGCAGCGCCTGCGCACGGCCGAGGAGGAGCCGGTCCCGGCCGGCTGAGGCGTCACATCTCGTCTTCTCGCGGTGCGCGGCGGTCTTCGCCCCGCACGCGCGGTTCGTAGTGCCTGAGGTCGTTGCCGACGCCGCCCGCGTCGCCGATGGTCGGACGCCGCCCGCCCGGGCGGAGCATGCCGTGCTTGACCCCGCGCTTGCGGTCGAGCCGGTCCATGACCAGGCCGATGACGAGCAGGGCGGCGAGCACCCCGCCGATCCCGATGAAGAACCCCATGTGATCCCCCTCCCGCGCCCAGGCTACGGGAGGGGGCCGCACATCCGCTTATCCGGCGACCCAGAAGGCGTAGTCGGCCGAGTAGCGCACCGCGGTCTGCGCGCCGTCGGTGCAGGTCCCGGCCGGTGCCACCCCGCCTCGCGTGTTCAGCCGCTGGACGTAGGTCACCTTGCCGAAGATCCCGTCACCGGTGTTCAGGTTCGCCTTGAGCAGCAGCTCCGGGATCGCGCCCGCCCGCGGCGCGTTGGCCACCGCGGCCGCCCCGACCGTGCTGCCGTCCACGATGGACGTCCAAACCGGACCCTTGCTGTGCAGGGCCACCGGCCTGCCGTGTTTCGACAGCACCGCGGCGGGCTGGAGCAGCGTCCAGGCACCCGCGGTGCAGCCGTAGATCTGCACGCCCTCGGCCGGGTAGCTCGCCAGCGCCACGTTGCCCGCCGGCACCTTGATCGCGTCCGGCACCTTCGGGCCCGCCGGGCTGGCCGAAGCCGTCGCCGCGCCGCCGAGGACCAGGGCGCCGACCGCGAGCGCCACCGTCATCCGTTTCATGAACCCACCTTCGATCCTTCCCGCCGCTTCCCGGCGGGCACCCGATCACCGACACGGGCGCCCGCCGGAAACGGTTCAGAAGGATCAGGCGGTGGTGACCTCTTCGGCCTCACCGGCTTCGGCCTCGGCCGCCTTCGGGTCCGGCGTCCGATGCCGCAGCGCCAGCAACCCGCCCACGACCAGCGTGATCACCACGCCCAGCAGCGTGTACCACGGGTAGGCCAGCGCGACCTTGTCCCCGGCGGCCTTGCTGAAGTCGACACCGATCAGGTCGCCGGTCTTCGCGCTGAACTTCACGCCGAGGATGACGAACGCCATCACGACGACCGTCGCGACGAACGCGATGATCGCGTCCACCTGCCGGGCCTTCTTGATCAGCAGGCCGAGCACGAACGCGCCGAGCAGCGCGCCGTAGGTGTACCCGGTGATCGCCAGCCCCAGCTCGATCACCGAGTTCTTCGTCGTGGAGAACAGCGACGCGAACACCGCGAACACGACCGCCCAGATCAATGTCCACATGCGACCGTGCTTGAGCAGCTTCGAATCCTCCGGCGAGCGCTTGGTGAAGCGCTGGTAGAGGTCGGCCACGGTGGACGTCGAGAGGGCGTTGAGCGCCGAAGCCAGCGCGCCCATGGTCGAGGCGAGCACACCCGCGATGAGCAGGCCCGACACCCCGACCGGCAGGTCGTCGATGATGAACCGCGAGAACACGTCGTCCGGGCTCTGCAGACCGAGCTGCGCGACCGACTTGCGGCCGTCGAACACCCACAGCATGGCCCCGACCAGCAGGAACAGCGCGAACTGGATGGTCACGATGATGCCGCTGCCGATGAGCGCCTTCTGGCCGTCGCGCAGGCTGCGGGTGGCCATCAGCCGCTGCGCGATCAGCTGGTCGGCACCGTGCGACGCCATCGAGAGCGCCGCGCCGCCGAGCACCGCCGTCACGAACGCGTACGGGCTGGTCAGCAGGTTCTTCGTGAAGTCGACGAGCATGAACTTGCCGTCCGCGGACGCCTGCGAAGCCCAGTCGCCGGGCAGCTTGTTCAGCAGCACGATCGCGGCGACCGCCGCGCCGCCCAGGTACAGCGTCAGCTGGATGACGTCGACCCAGACGACCGCCTTGATCCCGCCGATGTAGGCGTAGACCAGCGTCAGCGCGGTCAGGATCACCACGATCACCCAGTAGTCCAGGTGGATGTTGTAGTGCCCGAGGATCACCTTGATCGGGATCGCGCCGGCGAACAGGCGCACGCCCTCGGCGAGCAGCCGCGTGATCACGAACGTCACCGACGCGGTGCCCTGCAGGCCCGGCCCGAACCGCTTGCCCAGGAACGCGTACGCGCTCACGAGGTTGCCCTTGAAGTACCGCGGCAGCAGCACGAACGCGGCGATGGTCCGGCCGATGATGTAGCCGAAAGCCAGCTGCAGGAACAGGAACGCGTTGCCGAAGACCAGCCCCGGCGTGCTGATCACGGTGAGCGTCGAGGTCTCCGTGGCCACCACGGACAACATCACCGCGCCCCACGGGAGGCTGCGCTCGCCGACGAAGTAGTCGGCCGCCGACCGTTGCTTCCGGCCGACGAGCACGCCTATCAGCGGCATCGCCGCCAGGTAGACCACGATGATGGCGAGGTCAACACCACGCATGGACTTCTCCTACTGTCATGTCATCCGGCCTTCTCCGCGATTCGCAACCGCGTCACGGTGCCCCCCAGCGGGGCGGGAAGGATCAGGGGACCGGCGCCCGGGACGAGCGCGCCGAGCAGGCGCGGCCCGCGGGCGCCCGTCGCAGACGGCACCGTACCGGGCACGCCGCACCAGGTCAGCCAGCCGAGCAACGCGGTCAGGTACGCCTCCTTGCCGGCGCCGGGCAGGCCGAGGTCGTCGCTGGTCTTGAGCACGGCTTCCGGGAGGTTGCGCGCCAGCGCCGCCATCAGCGCCGGGTTCGCGACGCCCCCGCCGGACGCGATGACCGTCGTGACGCCGTGGCGGAGGCACTGGTCGGCGACCGTCACCGCGGTGAACTCGGTCAGCGTCGCCAGCAGGTCGCCGGGATCGATCGGCTGGAGCCCGGCGAGGGCGGCGTCGAGGTAGGGGCCGTTGAAGTGCTCCTTGCCGGTGGACTTCGGTGGCGCGGCGGCGAAGTACGGGTCCGCGAGCAGCCGCAGGAGCAGGTCGGAGCGCACCGACCCACCGAGCGCGAGCCGCCCGTCGACGTCGCTGCGCCGCCCGGTGACGCGGTGGGCCGCGAGGTCGAGCAGCGCGTTGGCCGGGCCGGTGTCGTAGGCGATCGCCGGTTCGCCGTCGGCGACGACCGTGATGTTCGCGATGCCGCCCAGGTTGAGCGCGGCGACCGCCCGGCCGGTGTCCTCGGCGAGACCACGCAGCCACAGCTGGTCGAGCGTGCCGGCCAGGGGAGCGCCGTGGCCGCCCGCGGCGACGTCGCGGACGCGCAGGTCGGCCACCACCGGCAGCCCGGTGCGCTCGGCGATCCACGCGGGCTGGCCGAGCTGGAGGGTGCCGCGGACCTCGCCGCCCTCGACCCAGTGGAACACCGTCTGGCCCAGCGACGCGACGAGGTCCGCGCCGCCCAGCTCTTCGGCGCCGCGCGCGGCCGCGCCGGCGAACGCCTGGCCGACGCCGGTGTCGAGCCGCGTCAGCTCGCCGGCGGTGCACGGGTTCGGCGGCAGCGCGGCGAGCAGGCCCTCGCGCAGGGGTTCGGGGTAGGGGATTTCGAGCTCGCCCAGCGGCGTCAGGACGACCGTGCCGTCCTCGGCGTGCAGGTCGGCCGCGGCGACATCGATGCCGTCGACCGACGTGCCCGAAAGCAACCCGATCACCCGGAATCCGTGACTCGCGCTTTTCCCCATCCGGTGGGGTTTAGTGCAGCCCCCGGGGTGGCGCAACCCCGCGTGGTGAAGTCTTGTCCCGATCGGGACCAAGGTCGTGATGAATTGCCTGTGCGGACGGGGTGTCCGGGCCCGGCGGACGCGGATGAAAGGATGGGCGGGTGTCGAGCACCTGGTTCCTGTTCGTAGTCGTCGCCGTCGTCGTGCTGGTCGCCCTCCTGGTGACCGGCCTGCTGGTCGCGCGCAAGCGCCGGATCAGCCTGGACGCCCAGCGCGAGGTCGAGGAGAAACCGAAGGGCGGCTCGTACGCGGCCAGCGGGGGCATCGCGCTCGCGCCCGGCGGCACCGAGGTCGAGCACCCCGTCGAGGACCGGCCGGAGACCGACGGCCAGCCCGCGGTCGGCGACGACGCCGCCGTGCCGCGCGACTCGCCGCAGCGCACGGTCAAGGACGTCAAGCTGCCCGACGAGCCGGCTCCCGTCGTCGAGGAGATCGAGCCCGCGACCGGCCGCATGGAGCGGCTGCGCGGCCGGCTGTCGAAGTCGCGCTCGGTGTTCGGGACCAGCCTGCTCGGCCTGCTCGGCGCCGGCGACCTGGACGAGGACTCCTGGCAGGACGTCGAGGACACGCTCCTGATGGCGGACCTGGGCGCGGCGACCACGACCCAGATCGTCGACCGGCTGCGCGACGAGCTCTCCCGGCGCGCGGTGCGGTCCTCGGCCGAGGCGCGCGAGGTGCTGCACGAGGTCCTGACGGCGCAGCTGTCAACCGACTCGGAGCGTTCGGTGCGGGCCCTGCCGCACATCGTGGACGGCAAGAAACAGCCCGCGGTGGTGCTGGTGGCGGGCGTCAACGGCACGGGCAAGACGACCACGACGGGCAAGCTCGCCCGGGTCCTGGTGGCCCAGGACAAGTCGGTGGTGCTGGGAGCGGCGGACACGTTCCGCGCGGCGGCGGCCGACCAGCTGCAGACGTGGGCCGAGCGCGTGGGCGCGGAGGTCGTCCGCGGCAAGGAAGGCGCGGACCCGGCGGCGGTGGCGTTCGACGCGGTCAAGCGCGGCGTGGACACGGGCGTCGACGCGGTCCTGGTCGACACGGCGGGCCGGCTCCACACGAAGACGGGCCTGATGGACGAGCTGGGCAAGGTCAAGCGCGTCGTGGAGAAGCAGGCGAAGGTCGACGAGGTCCTGCTGGTCCTCGACGCGACGACGGGCCAGAACGGCCTGATGCAGGCGCGGGTGTTCGCCGAGGTCATCGACGTGACGGGGATCGTCCTGACCAAGCTGGACGGCACGGCCAAGGGCGGGATCGTGTTCCAGGTCCAGCGCGAGCTGGGCGTGCCGGTGAAGCTCGTCGGGCTCGGCGAGGGACCGGACGACCTGGCGCCCTTCGAGCCGGGCGCCTTCGTGGACGCCCTGCTCGGCTAGAGCCGGAAGAGCGGCGTCCCGTCCGTCTTCCGCAGGCCCAGCTGGAAGATCACCTGCGCCGACGGGCGCTGGGCCGGGATGACCAGCGGGCACGTCCGCCGGGCCCCGACCGCGAGCTTGGACCAGCCGATCCCGTCGAGGGTGCGGCGCGCCGGGTCGACGACCATCGCCGCCCCGAAGTAGCGGCCGCCCGGCATCGTGATGCGGGCCGTGTGCCCGAGGACCACCGAAAACGCCGTGCCGGTGCGGCTGTCCTCCTCCTGCAGCGTGAGGATCACCGGCGTGCGGACCTTCGCCGCCGAGTGGTGGCGGACGGTGATCTCGACCGTCCCCGCGGCCGTCTTGGGCGGGTGCGGCCACACCGCCGGGGACGGCAGGCCGTCGAGCGCCCGGTCGACGAGCCGGTCCACGTGCGCGGCGGCGAGCCAGGTCAGCTGCGGTTCCATCGAGGCTCCCTCAGGCGGAATCCAGGTGACGAGCCGGGCCCGGCGGCGCAGAATCCGGGTATGCCCGGTTGACGCACTTCCGCTCGTGCCCCTCCTCGTAGCAGACGCCCCGAAGCCGTCGTCCGCTACAAGAGTGAGGAACCATCATGACTGCCATCACCGGCGAACGGGTGCGGCTGCGCCCGATCGTCGCAACGGACCGCGCCCGCGTCCGGGAGATCCTGGCCACGCCGGAGGTCGCCCGCTGGTGGGGCGACCCGGACCGCGAAACCGAAGGCCTGTACGTCGCCGAAGAGGGCTACACGGTCTACGTCATCGAGTTCGACGGCGAAGTCGTCGGCCTGATCCAGAGCTGCGAGGAACTGGACCCGCAGTACCGCCACGCGGGCATCGACATCTCGGTCCACCCGCACTTCCACGGCCGCGGCCTGGGCACGGACGCGGTCCGCACCCTGGCCCGCCACCTGCTCGACCAGGGCCACCACCGTCTGACGATCGACCCGGCGGCATCCAACGAGACGGCGATCCGGGTGTACACGAAGGTGGGTTTCCGCCCGGTGGGCCGGCTGCGCGACTACGAGCGCGCCCCGGACGGCACCTGGCGCGACGGCCTGCTGATGGACCTGCTGAAGGGAGAGCTGACCTGAGTCAGTCCTTGTCGACGACCTGCTGGAGGAGCTGGGAGATCCGGTCCATGCTGACGTTGATCTTGGTGAAGCCGCTGTCGACTTTGGTTTCCAGCTGGTCGAACCTGGCGTCGAGGCCGTCGAGACGCTGCCCGTGCTCGATCTGCGTTTCGCGCAGGGCGTTCAGCACTTTGACCTGGGCGTAGAAGAGCTGCTTGAACTCGGAGACATCGCGGTCCGCCGCGCCGGCGAGCACGCGAGCCGCGGTGGCGTCCTCGCGGGACTGGCGCACCTGCTCCTCCAACGCGGTCACTCGGGCTTCGAGATCTTCGAGGCTGGCCATGTCGCGTACTTTACCGGCGGCCTCGGAGCCCTCAGCATCGGGGTTACGTTCAGTCACGAGGTATCACCTAGAGTCACACCGATAGGGGTGCCTGGGAAAGGCTCGCACCCAGGGCCTCCGCCACCCGCTGCACCGCCGGGGCGATGTGCGACACCGCCTCGGCGGTCAGCCGCCCTGACGGCCCCGACACCGAAACCGCCGCCGGGACCGGCGCGCCCGGCACCGCCACCGCGACGCACCGCACGCCCAGCTCCTGCTCGGCCTCGTCCAGTGCGTACCCCTGCGAAGCGATCCGCGAAAGCTCCACGGCCAGTGCGTCCGCGTCGGTGAACGTGTGCTCGGTGTACGCGGGCATGCCCGTCCGGGAAAGCAGCTCGCGGACGTCGTCCGCCGGCAGGTGGGCCAGCATCGCCTTGCCCACGCCGGTGCCGTGCGGCAGCAGGCGGCGGCCGACCTCGGTGAACATGCGCATCGAGTGCTTCGAGGGGACCTGGGCCACGTACACGACCTCGTCGCGCTCCAGGACCGCCAGGTTGGCCGTCTCGCCGACCTCGTCGACCAGCTCCGCCAGCAGTGGCCGCGCCCAGGCGCCGAACTGCATGCTCGCGTTCTCGCCCAGCCGGATGAGCCGGGCGCCCAGTGCGTAGCGGCGGTTGGTGTTCTGCCGGACGTACCCCAGGTCGACCAGGGTGCGGATGAGCCGGTGGATCGTCGGCATCGGCAGCCCGGACAGTGTCGCCAGCTCGGACAGGCTGGCTTCACCGCCGGTGTCCGCGAGGTGTTCCAGCAGCTCGAAGGCGCGCTGCAGGGACTGGACGCCACCGTCGCGCCCGTTCTTCTCCGCTGCCACCGGTGGTCCTCCTTACGTCGGCGTTGAGGTTCCGCTATGCAGAAACTATAGTCCGGCTGGTAGAAAACCGTAGGGCCGTTATCCAAAGATCCGAACCCTCGAGGTGTTCCACTATGTCTTCTGAAGTCCAGGTGCTGGGCGGCGCGGTCGAGCGCGGCGACGAGATCCTCACGCCGGAGGCGCTCGACTTCCTCGCGGGCCTCCACGACGCCTTCGCCGGCCGGCGCGACGAACTGCTCGAAGCCCGCGGCAAGCGCCGCGAAGAGGCCCGCACCACCGGCAGGCTCGACTTCCTGCCGGAGACGAAGGAGATCCGGGAGGGCGACTGGACCGTCGCCGGCGCGCCGCCCGCGCTGCGCGACCGCCGCGTCGAGATCACCGGGCCGACCAGCCGCAAGATGACCATCAACGCGCTCAACTCCGGCGCGAAGGTGTGGCTGGCCGACCTCGAGGACGCCAACACCCCGCACTGGGCCAACGTCGTGTCCGGCCAGGTCAACCTGTACGACGCCGTCCGCGAGACGATCTCGCTGGAGAGCGGCGGCAAGAGCTACGCGCTGAAGGACGACGTCGAGCACGCCACGATCGTCGTCCGCCCGCGCGGCTGGCACCTGCCCGAGCGCGGCCTGTCCTTCGGTGGCCGCCAGGCCGTCGGCGCGCTCGTCGACTTCGGCCTGTACTTCTTCCACAACGCGGCCGAGCTGCTCAAGCGCGGCAAGGGCCCGTACTTCTACCTGCCGAAGATGGAGAGCCACCTCGAAGCGCGGCTCTGGAACGACGTCTTCACCCACGCCGAGAAGACCCTCGGCATCGAGCACGGCACCGTCCGCGCGACCGTGCTGATCGAGACCATCCCGGCCGCGTTCGAGATGGAGGAGATCCTCTACGAACTGCGCGAGCACGCGTCGGGCCTCAACGCCGGCCGCTGGGACTACCTGTTCAGCGTGATCAAGTACTTCCGCGACGCGGGCGAGAAGTTCGTGCTGCCGGACCGCAACTCCGTCACCATGACCGCGCCGTTCATGCGCGCCTACACCGAGCTGCTGGTGCGCACCTGCCACAAGCGCGGCGCGTTCGCGATCGGCGGCATGGCCGCGTTCATCCCCAGCAAGGACCCCGAGGTCAACAAGGGCGCCTTCGAGAAGGTGCACGCGGACAAGTCCCGCGAGGCCGGCGACGGCTTCGACGGCTCCTGGGTCGCGCACCCCGGCATGGTCGAGCTGTGCAAGGAAGAGTTCGACAAGGTCCTCGGCGACAAGCCGAACCAGCTCGACCGCACCCGCGACGACGTCAGCGTCACGGCCGACCAGCTGCTCGACGTCGCTTCGACGCCGGGTGGCGCGACGGCGGCCGGCCTGCGCGCTGCGGTGGACGTCGGCGTCCGCTACATCGCGTCCTGGCTGGGCGGCAACGGCGCGGCGGCGATCCACAACCTGATGGAGGACGCGGCGACCGCGGAGATCTCGCGCTCGCAGATCTGGCAGTGGGTCAAGAACGGGACCACTTTGGACACCGGCGACGTCGTGACGTCCGAGCTGGTGCGCGGCGTGCTGACCGACGTCCGCGGCGAGCTCGCCCGCGAGCTCCCGGCCGACCTGCTGGTGCCGGCGATCGAGCTGTTCGAAGAGGTCGCGCTGGCCGACGAGTTCCCGGACTTCCTCACGCTGCCCGCGTACGAGCGGATCAAGTAGTGCGCCTTCCCGAGGACGTCTACGCCGCCGCCGACGCGCGCCTGGCTTCGGCCGACGCGCGCGTCGCGGCGGCGTACCCGGGGGAGCGACCCGGACGGCAGCCGGTGCACACGGTGTACGTGCCGGCGTCGCAGTACAAGACCCGCCTGGTCGCCGACTGGGGCAAGCAGGCGATGCGGGTCTTCATCGAGCACGGTGACCTGCTGGGCGCCGACGCGGACGTGTACGAGCGCGTGCGCGCGAAGCTGCTGACCGAGCCGATCGAGGACCTGCGGATCGACTTCGAGGACGGCTTCGGCCGGGTGCCCGACGACGTCGAGGACGCGGCCGCGCGGGCGGCGGGACAGACCCTGGCGACCACCGGCGGGACGCCGTTCTGCGGGATCCGCTTCAAGAGCTTCGAGGCGGCGACGCGCCGGCGGGGCATCCGCACCCTGGACCTGTTCCTCGGGTCGCTGCTCGAAACCGGCCCGCTGCCGCCCGGGTTCGTCTTCACGCTCCCGAAGGTGACGGCGGTCGAGCAGGTGGAGGTGGCCGCGGAAGTGTTGTCCCGGCTCGAATCCGCCTACGGGCTCGCCGCGGGCACGCTGCGCTTCGAGGTCCAGATCGAGACCGCCCAGTCCATCGTGGACCTGGACGGGACGCTGTCGGTCGCGCGGATCGTGCAGGCGGCGGCCGGCCGCTGCACGGGCCTGCACTACGGGACCTACGACTACAGCGCGGGCCTGGGCATCGCGGCGGAGTACCAGAGCATGGCGCACCCGGCGGCCGACCTGGCCAAGGGGCTGATGCAGGTGGCGGCGGCGGGCACCGGCGTCCGGCTGTCCGACGGCTCGACGAACAAGCTGCCGATCGGCGAAGCGCTGCCCACGGCGTGGGCGGAGCACTCGAGGTTGGTGCGCCGCTCGCTCGAGCGCGGCTTCTACCAGGGCTGGGACCTGCACCCCCACCAGCTGCCCACGCGCTTCGCGGCGACGTACGCGTTCTACCGCTCGGGTTTCCCGGCGGCGGCGGACCGGCTGCGCGCGTACGCGGAGAAGCAGTCCGGGGGCGTGCTGGACGAACCGGCGACCGCGCAGGCCCTGGCGGTGTACCTGCTGCGGGGGCTCGACTGTGGCGCGCTGGACGAGGGCGAGCTGTCGTTCGGACGGCCGGAGCTGGAGAAGTACGCGCGCCGCGAAAGCTGACGCCGCGTCTAGCGCAGCCGCGGCAGGGCGTCGCGGGCGAAGTGGCTCAACGTCCGCAGGTCCTCGGCGAACCGTTCGCGGTTCTCCGGTGGCAGCGGCCGGAAGAAGTACTGCTCGATGTTCTCGACGTGCAGCCGGCTGGCGCGCACCGTCGTCTCCTCGCCCAGCGGGGTCAGCCGCACCAGCTGGACGCGCCGGTCGCGCGGGGACGCCGTGCGCGTCACCAGGCCCAGCGTCTCCATCCGGTCGACCAGCCGGGTCGCGCCGCCGGTCGTCAGGACCTGCTCCTGGGCGATCGAGCGCATCGTGAGCCCGTCCTCGCCTGTGCGCCCGACGATCAGCAGCACCTCGTACATCAGGTGCGTGATCCCGCACTCCCGTTCCAGCGCCCGCCCGAGCAGGTACTCCAGCCGGTTCGCCGCGCCCTGCAGCCGCCCGAAGGCCAGCACGCGCGGGTCGTACCCCGCCTGCCGGGCCGACGTGATTTCGGGATCCACGCCGCCCATCATCCAGCCCGGTCGCCGGGGCGCGACGCCAGGTGCGGCTAGAGGTAGCCGTGCAGGTCGGCGCCGATCCGCGGTGGCGTCCGCAGGAACGTCCGGAACGCGGGGGAGAGCAGCTGGGCGATCGTGCCCTCCGTCAGGCCGGCGGCCGCCAGGTCGGTGCCGGGGTCCTTCGTGCCGGACGCCGCCTGCTCCAGCAGCTCCAGGACGGTCCTGCCGTCCTGGGCCGGCCCGGCGAGCACCGGGACCAGGGTGGGCCACCGCACGGCGAGCACCGCGAGCTTGGCCAGCGCGTCCAGCGAGGCGGGCGCGGGCAGGTCCAGCATCCGCCGTTCCGTGGCGATCATGACGAAGAACCGGAACACGTTCGCGAACCGCTTGAGCTCGCGCGGGTTCGGCGCGAGGATCCGCGCGCTGTACTCGATCACGGCCTGCAGGCCCGGCGTGTCGAGCGAGAGCTGCCGGTCGATCCCGGCGCGCACCGCCTTCTTCGTCGCCTCGCCGGATCCGGCCGGGACGGCGTCCGCCAGCTGGACGGCCTCGTCCAGCGAGGTCGGCGGCCGGAACGCCGGCGTGGCCGGAGCCGTGCCCGGCTCCGGCTCGGGGCCGTCCTCCGGCGCCGGGAAGAGCGAGCGCAGCAGGGACGCCGACTGGTCCCGCACCATCACCGGCAGGGTCAGCGGCAGCTGGATGAACTTGTCCAGGAACTTCCAGCCGAGGTCGAGGCCTTCGTCGGCGTGCCCGGCCGTTTCCCGGATCTTGGCGACGAGGTCCTGGTACACCGTCTCGACGTGCGCGGCGACCATCCGCGGCTCCATCGCGACGACGAAGATCGCGGCGCCGAACTCGCCGGAGAGGAACGTGTTGATCGCTTCGATGACCTGGACGACCGTGCCGGGCGTGCACCGGTCGAGGTCGTCGATGAAGACCACGAGCGGCCGCTCGCGCGTCGCGACGAGCGCCAGCACTTCGGTCAGGTCCTGCCGGAGCGCGGCGAAGTAGCCCATGTCCTTGGCGTAGTCGGGCGTGCGGAGGAGCTTCGCCGGGGCGTCCTTGAGCTCGCCCTCGGCGACCGTGCGCAGCGGTCCGGCGATCCGGGACCGCAGCACCGCCCACGCCTGGCCGGAGCCCGCCGCGGCCAGGAGCACCGGGCTGCCGGCGGCCAGCGAGATGCCGCCCACGGGCAGCCCGGCCGCCAGCAGCACGAGCCCGGCGACCAGCAGGACCACCGCGGCGATCGCGAACGGCACCACCCGCCCGGCGATCAGGGCGTAGACCCGCTGCCGGACGGCCTGCTCGTCGATCCGCCGCCGGTTGAGCCGGAGCCAGAACCGCTCGCGCTCCACCGGGCTCATCCGCGCGGTCGTCTGGCCGATGATCTCGTGCGCGAGACCGGCCCAGACCTGCTGGCCGGTCTGGTACGTCCACGGGTTGAACCAGACCGTGGGCCGCCACTGGTCGTCCGGCGGCTCCAGCCGCTGCCGCTTCCCGGCCCGGTCCGGCTTCCGCAGCAGCTTCAGCAGCTCGCCGTTGGTGACCTCCGCCGCCGGCGCGCCGGTCAGGTGGAGCTCGCGGAGCGCGCCGGGGGTGGCCGTGCCCGACGGCCACTCGAGCCGGTCGCGGATCATGTGCATCAGTGACGTCTTGCCGGCGCCCCACTGCGCCTTGATGCCGATCGTCAGGGGCGGGCTGGTGCCGCGGTGGCGGATCCCGCGGGCGATGGCCTCGGCGTGCGCGGCGTTGCCGAGCTTGTCCTGGACCGTCCAGAGGTCGCTGGTGATCGCCTCCTGGCGGTAGTGGTCGAAGGCGGGCTCCGGCGGCTCCCAGCCCCGGCCGGTCCAGGGTTCCGCGTCCTCGCGCGGGTCGCGGCCGGCCGCCGGGATCGCCAGGAGTGCCTCGGCGCCTTCGAGGAGCCGGTCGAAGTCCGCCAGGCTGATCAGGGCCTGCCCGTCCTCGCCCCACGCCCGGCCCCAGCTGTTCTTGAACCGGAGGAACCCCCGTTCGGAACCGAGCTCGAGGTCCAGGGAGAGGCCGTTGACGAGGATGGCGTGCCCGCCCCGCACCTCGGAGTCGCCGGGGCGGCACACGGCCCGGCCGTCGATCTCCGCCGGGCTGTCCATCCCGGCGTGCCAGATCACGCCGACGACGAGGGGGCCACGTTCCAGCAGGGCGAGCCGGAACGCCGCCGGGTCCGGGCAGGAGAAGCAGTCCCGCACGAGCCCGCGCCGCTGCAGGGCCAGCCCGCCGCTCCACAGGAAGGCGCCCGCGTTTTCCGGCAGTTCGCTGAGCCGGCCCGCTTCGTCCTGCAGCGCCTGCGCGTAGCCGGCGTCCGCGGTCGTCCCCTCGGGGAGGACTTCGCGGTCGGCCAGCCAGTGGGTCCAGGCGAACCCCACCGCGGACCCCGTCGGGCCCTGGTCCAGCCGGGTGCCGCCGGAGAACCAGAAGCGTTCTCGCCGGTCCGACGAGCTCACGCGGTACTCGGAGTCGGCGAGGGACCTGAAGGGGGAGGACGGGCCCGCGTCGGACATGGCGCCCTCCCTCGCCCCCGGACGACGGGATTCTAGTCCTCCGTGCGCAGTGCCAGGTAGACGTCGAGCTGGTCGGTGAACTCGGTCAGGTCCGCGCCGAGCAGCTCGCCCGCCCGGCCGATGCGGTAGCGCAGCGTGTTGACGTGGACGTGCAACGCCTTCGCCGCCCGCGTCGGGGAACCCGAGCACTCGAGGAACACCCGGACCGTGTGCACCAGGTCGGTGTGCTGGTCGGCGTCGTAGTCCAGCAGGGGCCCGAGGACCCGCCGCCGCACGGCCGCGCGCAGGCCGTCCGGGGCGCCGGCCAGCAGCAGCCGGTGCACGTCCACCTCGGCGGCCGGGACGACCGCGACGCGGCCGGTGCGCCGCGCCGCCACCGCCAGGGCGTACCGCGCGGACTCCCGTGCCTCGTCACGGGGGGCCGGATCGCCGACGCCGCAGAGGATCCGCCTCGCGCGCAGCAGAGGCTCCACAGTGGACAGCTCGGCCGCGGACGGCGACAGCGTCGTCACCACGTACGAAGTGTCCCCTGTGGACTCGAGCAGGAGACCGCCGGGAAGCAGCTCGGTCAGGACGTCCCGGCTCTCGTCGCTGCCTTCGGTCCGCAACGCGACAACGCGCGCTTCGGTGGGCAACTCGGCTTCGGGCTGCGAGGAACGCGCCCGCGTGACGCCGATGAGCCCGGCCAGCTCCTCCGCCAGTTCGGCCTGCGCGGTGCTCAACGGCCCGCCGACGGCGATCAGCCACGGCACCGCGTGGCGGCCCTCGACCGGGACCACCGTGAGCGACCCGGGTTCCTTGGCGGCGTACCGGCGGATGACGTCCGCCGCCGGGACCGGCAGCGGCGTCGTCCCGGCGATCACCCGGCCGAGGCCCGAGAGCACCCAGCAGGGCAGGCCGAGCTCCGCCGACGCGCGGTCCAGGAGGGTCTCCACCGGCGCGTCCGCCGCGGCCTGCAAACGTTTGCGGGCGCTCTCGGACGCCGCGGCCAGCGCCAGCACCACCTGCTCGGTGATCACCGAGAACGACAGGTCCGCCGGCACTTCGAGCAGCGGGATCCGGTGCCGCTCGCAGGCCTCGACGACGTCGTCGGGGATGCCGCCCGAGTCGGCGCCGGACGCGGCCAGCGCGGCCGCGCCCGAGCGGGCCAGCGCGGCGACGAACGGCTCCGCGTCACCCGGCCGGCGCCACCACAGCAAGCCGGAAAGCACCAGTTCACCGGCCGACAGGTACCGTCCGGGGTCGGGCAGCTCCGTGACGTAGATGCGCGTCACGGGCCGGTCGAGCAGGCCGGCCCCGGCCAGCGGGCGCAGCCGCAGCCCCGGCAGGCCCAGCAGAGTTTTCACGGTCGTCATCAGGCTTGTAGGAAAGCACAAACGCGGCGGGTTCCGCTCCTGTGCGTTTCATGCGTGGTGCCGTTGCCGCCCCGGCCCCCTTCGGCGTCTACTGGTCTATCGCCCGCACGAAGGAGCAACAGCAGTGGAGTTCCTGCGTCCCACGACGCTCGCCGAGGCCCTGGCCCTCAAGGCCGAGCGGCCCGACGCCGTGCCGATCGCCGGCGGCACCGACGTCATGGTCGAGCTGAACTTCGACCACCGCCGTCCCGAAGCCCTGCTCGACCTGACCCGGGTCGGGGAGCTGACGGAGTGGTCCACATCGGACGGGACGGTCCGGCTCGGCGCCGGCGTCCCGTACACCCGCGTCATCGCCGAACTGGGTGAATCCGTCCCGGCGCTGGCCATGGCCTCGCGCACGGTCGGGTCGCCGCAGATCCGCAACCGCGGCACCGTCGGCGGCAACCTCGGCGCGGCGTCGCCGGCCGGCGACACCCACCCGGTGCTGCTGGCCCTGGACGCGCGGGTCGAGGCGGCCTCCGTCCGGGGGACCCGGCTCCTCCGCGCGGAGGAGTTCTACGCCGGGGTGAAACGCCACGCACTGGACCCCGACGAGCTGATCACCGCCGTCCACCTGCCCGCGCACGCCGGGCCGCAGCAGTTCGCCAAGGTCGGGACGCGCAACGCCATGGTCATCGCGGTCTGCTCGTTCGCGCTGGCCCTGCGGAACGGCGTGGTCGGCGCGGCCATCGGCTCCGCCGCGCCCACCCCGCGCCGTGCCCGCGAAGCCGAGGAGTTCCTCGCCGCCGAGCTGCCGTGGGGTTCGCCGGAGGCGTTGCCGGACTCGCTGAAGCGCCGCTTCGGCGAGCTGGTGGTCGAAGCGACGTCGCCGATCGATGACGTCCGGGGCAGCGCCGCGTACCGGAAGCACGCGCTGGCGGTCCTCGCGCGGCGTACGTTGACCTGGGCTTGGGACGACCACCGGACGGGGGAGCGCGCATGCGCCTGAATGTCACCATCAACGGCCAAAAACGCGAGGCGGACGACGTCTGGGAGGGCGAAAGCCTGCTCTACGTCCTGCGCGAGCGGCTCGGCCTGCCGGGCTCGAAGAACGCCTGTGAGCAGGGCGAATGCGGCTCCTGCACGGTCTACCTCGACGACGTTCCGGTGTGCGCCTGCCTGGTCGCGGCCGGGCAGGCCGAGGGCCGCGTCGTGCGCACGGTCGAGGGCCTGGCCGACGGCGACGCGCTCGACCCGGTCCAGCAGTCCTTTGTGGACCAGGGCGCGGTGCAGTGCGGCTTCTGCACGCCGGGCCTGGTCGTCGCCGCGCACGACCTGCTGAACCGCGTTCCCGACCCGTCCGACGAGGAGATCCGCGAGGCCCTGGCCGGCAACCTCTGCCGCTGCACCGGCTACGAGAAGATCCTCGACGCCGTGCGCGCGGTCGCGAAGGGAGGCGTCGCGTGAGGACGCTCATCAGCGGTGGCGCGGTCGCCACGGTCACCGGTCCCGAACACGAGTCCGGCTACGTCGTCGTCGAGAACGACCGGATCGCCGAAGTCGGCGAAGGCGTCTACACCGGCGAGTTCGACGAGCGTGTCGACGCGACGGGCTGCCTGGTCACGCCCGGCCTGATCAACACCCACCACCACCTCTACCAGTGGGCGACCCGCGGCCTGGCCGCCGACCACACGCTCTTCGAATGGCTGGTCGCGCTCTACCCGGTCTGGGGCCGCCTCGACGCCGAGATCACGCACGCGGCGGCCACGGCCGGGATGGCGCGGCTGGCGCTGACGGGCTGCACGACCGTCGCCGACCACCACTACGTCTTCCCGCGCGACGGCGGCGACCAGGTCGCGGCGCTGGCCGCGGCCCGGCAGCGGATCGGCGTCCGGCTGCACGTCGTGCGCGGGTCGATGGACCGCGGCGAGTCCGACGGCGGCCTCCCGCCGGACAACCTGGTCGAGTCGACGGAGGACGCGCTGACCGGCACCGAAGCGGCGATCGACCGCTTCCACGACTCCGCGCCGGAGGCGCACCTGCAGATCGCCGCGGGCCCGTGCTCGCCGTTCTCGGTCACCGAGCGGCTGATGTCCGGCGCGGCCGAACTGGCCCGCCGCAAGGGCGTCCGCCTGCACACCCACCTCGCCGAGACCCTGGACGAAGAACGCCAGTGCCTCGCCGAAGTCGGCTGCACGCCCGCCGAGTACGCCGACAAGCTGGGCTGGCTCGCCGACGACGTCTGGCTCGCGCACACCATCCACCTCGCCCCCGACGCGATCCGCCGCTTCGGCGCGACAGGCACCGGCTCGGCGCACTGCCCGACGTCCAACGGCCGCATCGGCGCCGGCATCGCCCCGGTCCGCGACCTCCTCGACGCCGGCGTGGCGGTCGGCCTCGGCGCCGACGGGGCCGCGTCCAACGAGTCCGGCGGCCTCGGCGAAGAGCTGCACCAGGCGTTGCTGCAGGCCCGGCAGCGTGGCGGGCCCCGCGGGCTGACCACGCGGGAAGCGCTGTGGATGGGCACGATGGGCGGCGCCCGCTGCCTCGGCCGGGACGGCGACCTGGGCTCGATCGAACCCGGGAAGCTCGCCGACCTCGCCGTCTGGGACCTGGCCGGGCTGAACTACGCGGGCATCACCGACCCGGTCGCGGCCCTGGTCCTGGGCACGACACCGCCGGTGCGGCGGCTGTTCGTCGGGGGCACCGCCGTCGTCGAGGACGGGGTGCTGCGGGAGGCCGACGAGGCGGACATCGCCGGCGAACTGGCGTCCGCGAGCGCCCGGCTGCGGGAGGACCGATGACCACCACGGTCGGCACCCAGACGGTCAACGGCGTCGGCACCTCCCCGCAGCGTCCCGACGGGACGGTGAAGGTGCGCGGCGAGTTCGCGTACTCCTCGGACCTGTGGCACGAAGACATGGTGTGGGGCGTGACCCTGCGCAGCCCGCACCCGTACGCGCGGATCACGGCGATCGACATCGCCGAAGCCCTCGCCGTGCCCGGGGTGTACGCGGTGCTGACGCACGAAGACGTCCCGGGCGTCAACCGGTACGGCCTCGAGCACGCCGACCAGCCGGTGCTCGCCTCCGAAGTCGTGCGGTACCAGGGCGAACCGGTCGCGCTGGTCGCCGCCGACCACCCGGAGACCGCGCGTCGCGCGATGAAGCGGATCTCTGTCACCTACGAAGAGCTTTCTCCGGTGACGGACTCCGAAGCGGCTGTCGCGGGCGAAGGGCCTTCGCTGCACGAAGGGGGCAACGTCGTCCGGCACGTGAAGATCCGCCGCGGTCCCCAGGACGTTTCAGCCGACGTCGTCGTCTCCGGCGTCTACGAAGTCGGGATGCAGGACCAGGCGTTCCTCGGGCCGGAGTCCGGGCTCGCCGTGCCGGACACCGAAGGCGGCGTAGACCTGTACGTCGCGACGCAGTGGCTGCACGTCGACCAGCAGCAGATCGTCGCGGCTCTGGGGCTGCCGGTCGAGAAGGTGCGGCTGACCCTCGGCGGCGTCGGGGGAGCCTTCGGTGGCCGGGAAGACCTCTCGATGCAGGTGCACGCGTGCCTGCTGGCCTTGCACACCGGTAAGCCGGTGAAGATGGTCTACAACCGCGAAGAGTCCTTCTACGGTCACGTCCACCGTCACCCGGCGAAGATGTACTACGAGCACGGCGCGACTCGCGACGGGCGGCTCGTGTACGTGCGTACGCGGCTGTACCTGGACGGAGGCGCGTACGCGTCCTCGACCGGTGCGGTGGTCGCTAACGCGGCTACGCTCGGCGTCGGGCCGTACAAGGTGGACAGTGCGTCGGTGGACTGCTGGGGCACGTACACGAACAACCCGCCGTGTGGCGCGATGCGTGGCTTCGGCGCGGTGCAGGCGGCGTTCGGCTACGAGTCGCAGATGGACAAGCTCGCTCTCGCCTGCGGCCTCGACCCGGTCGAGATCCGCGTCCGCAACGCGATGAGCGAAGGCGACCTGATGCCGACCGGCCAGGTCGTCGACTCCGCCGCGCCCGTCGCGGAGCTGCTGGAGCTGGTGCGCGCCAAGCCGATGCCGCCGGAGCGGCCGTTCGACCTGCGGCACATGCCGGGCGGGGTGTCGAACACGACGCACGGCGAAGGCGTCGTCCGCGGCGTCGGGTACGCCGTCGGCATCAAGAACGTCTGCTTCTCCGAGGGCTTCGACGACTACTCGACGGCCCGGGTGCGCCTGCAGCTGGTCGGCGGCGAACCCGCGGCGACCGTGCACACCGCCGCCTGCGAGGTCGGCCAGGGCCTGGTGACGATCATGCAGCAGATCGTCCGGACCGAGCTGGGTGTCGACCAGGTGACGATCCTGCCGATGGACACCTCGATCGGCAACGGCGGCTCGACGTCGGCGTCCCGCCAGACCTACGTCACCGGCGGTGCGGTGCACGCCGCCTGCGCGGCGGTGCGGTCGCGCCTGCTTTCCCGGTTCGGCCAGCGGGTGCGGGTCGTCGGCGGCAAGCTCGTAGCGGCCGACGGCCAGGTGCTCGCCGACCTGGCGGACGTCCTCGGCGACGACGTCTACGACGAAACCGTGGAGTGGCGGCACCGACCGACTTCTTCGCTGGACCCGGAAACCGGCCAGGGCACCGCGCACGTCCAGTACGCGTTCGCCGCGCACCGGGCGGTCGTCGACGTCGACGTCGAGCTGGGCCTGGTCAAGGTGGTCGCGCTGGACTGCGCCCAGGACGTCGGCAAGGCGCTGAACCCGCAAGCCGTGCTGGGCCAGATCCAGGGCGGCTCCGCGCAGGGCCTGGGGCTCGCGGTGATGGAGGAGATCCAGACCTCCGGCGGGAAGATCCGGAACCCCTCCTTCACCGACTACCTGATCCCGACGGTCCTGGACATGCCGCCGATGAGCATCGACGTCCTGGAACGCCCGGACCCGCACGCGCCGTACGGCCTGCGCGGGGTGGGCGAGCCGCCGACGATCTCGTCGACGCCCGCGATCGTGGCGGCGATCCGCGCCGCGACCGGGCTCGCGCTCACGCGCGTCCCGGTGCGGCCGGAGCACCTGACCGCTACTTGAGCGTCCAGTTCTGGTTGGCGTCGTCGTTGCAGCCCCAGAGCTCGAGCTGGACGCCGTTGACGTTGCCGGCGGGCTTGTCGCCGCCGGTGACGTCGACGCACAGGCCGGTCTGGGTGCCGGTGACCGAGCCGTCCGGGTTGAGCTTGAACTGCTGGTTGGCGCCGCCGTGACAGGTCCAGGCGATGAGCTTGGTGCCCGCGGTGGTGCCGCCTTCGCTGGCGTCGAGGCAGAGGCCGTTGGCGGCCTTGAGCTCACCGGCGCTGGTGAACGTCCAGGTCTGGTTCGGGCCGCCGTCGCAGTCCCAGATGTCGACCTTCGTGCCGGGCGTGGTGACGTTGCCGTTGATGTCGATGCAGCGTGACGACGACGCGCCCTGCAGCGGGTGGGCGGTGCTGCTGCCGCTCGCGCCGGCCTTGACGCGGTAGATCACGGTGCTGTGCGACGGGACGTTCGCACTGATCGTGCCGGTGCTGGTGGTCTGCTCCTTGGACCACAGGTTGGTGAGCCGGTAGCTCGACGCGGTGGGCAGCCCGGCCGCGGCCGTGGTCGTCGAGACGGTCCTCGTGGTGCTGTTCTCGTTGAACAGCACGACCGCGACATCGCCGTCCTGGAGCGGCTTCTTCAGGACGTCGAGGCCGCCGCTGGACGAGATCCGCGTGGCCTGCTTGCCGAGCGCGTCCTGGTCGACGGCGATGACGTCGCTGTTGAGGTACGTCGAGAAGGTGGCCACGCTGGCGCTGCGGAGGTCGGCACCCGCGATCAGCGGCGCGGCCATCGCGGCCCAGAGCGTGAAGTGGGCGCGGTCCTCCTGGAAGTCCATGCCGTCACCGACTTCGAGCATGTCGGGGTCGTTCCAGGCGCCGGGTTTCGCGGCGGAGGCGAGGCCGACGTTCTGGCGGTAGATCGAGTCGATGCTGCCCCAGTTGTTGGTGATGTCGCCGGTGGTGCGCCAGAGGTTGCCGACGTCCGGCGCCCAGGTCGAGGGGCTGAAGTTGCCCCATTCACAGATGCTGTAGGCGATCGGGCGGCCGGTGGCCTTGAGCGCGTCGCGCATCGCGGAGTAGCGGCGGACGTAGTCCTGCTGGGTTTCGCCGGCCGGGCTGCCGCAGTTGTCGTACTTGAGGTAGTCGACGCCCCAGCTCGCGAAGCTGTTCGCGTCGGTCTGCTCGTGGCCGAGGCTGCCGGGGTAGTGCTGGCAGGTCTCGGTGCCGGCGCTTTCGTAGATGCCGAACTTCATCCCCCGGGCGTGGATGTAGTCGCCGAGGGCCTTGAGGCCGCTGGGGAACTTGGCGGAGTCGGCGACGAGGTTGCCGTTGCCGTCCCGCGACTTGGTCATCCAGCAGTCGTCCAGGTTGACGTAGGTGTAGCCGCGGTCGCGCATCCCGGAGCTGACCATGAGGTCGGTGGTCTGCTTGACGAGCGTTTCGTTGATGTCGCACTCGAAGGTGTTCCAGGTGTTCCAGCCCATCGGCGGTGTCCTGGCGAGCCCGTTTTCGAGGGCTTCGGCGGGTGCGTTGACGAGGGTCGCGGCCGCGAGGGCGGTGGCGAGGACGGCGAGGAATCGGCGCATGGCAGCTCCAACCGACAGCGGTGGGGGAGGAGGAGATCAGCCTCCGTGTCCGCTGCTGGTCGGTCAAGCGCCATCTTGAGTATTCTTGTTGGATTCCCGACTAAAGTTGTGTGTTTTCTTGAAGCAGTCGCCGGGCGACGTCGACGGTCGCGGCCCCGGCGACGGCCATGGCTTCGGTGTCCCGCAGCGACCGGCAGAGGACGAAGGCGCCCTCGAGGTTGTTGACGGCGGTGATGGTCAAGGTCCGCGCGGCGTCCTTCGAGAGGCCGAACTTGCCGAACTTCTCGGTCCCGGCGTCGATCCAGGCGGTGAAGACGTCGGCGGTGGCTTTCCGCAGCGGCTCGTTGGTCGAGGCGACCTCGAGCGCGACGGTCGCGATCGGGCAGCCTTCGACGTAGTCGGTGGCCTCGAGCGTGGCGATCCCGGCGGCGAAGAAAGTCTCGATCCCGCTGACGACGTTCGGGGCGGGCGCGATGAAGAGGTCGAAGAGCTGGATGTAGGCGAGCCCGGAAGTCCGGATGACCTCTTCGCCGAGCTGCTCCTTGCCCCCGGGGAAGAAGTGGTAGAGCGACCCGAAGGGCGCACTCGCCTCGGCGACGATCTGCTTCAACCCGGTCCCGGTGTAGCCGTTGCGCCGGAACAGTTCCGCGCCGGCGGCCATGATGCGTTCCTTGGTCCCTGCCACGGATCCACGATACGCCGCACTCTGTAGAACGTTCTATCAACTGGCCGGCTTGTCCACAGCATGGCCGTGATGTGGACAAGCCGGCACCGGCGGGCCTCGGTCAGTGGATGTCCCAGGCCGGACCCGCGTCCTCGGCGTCGTCGCGCAGGATCGTGCCCTCGATCAGTCCGTACGGCCGGTCGGCGGCGTAGAACACCTCGTTGTCGTTCTTCAGCCCGAACGGGCTCAGGTCCACCAGGAAGTGGTGCTTGTTCGGCAGCGAAAGCCGTACCTCGGCGACCTCTTCGCGAGCCTTCAGCACCGCCTCGCCCATCGCATACAGCGTCTGCTGCAGCGAAAGACTGTGCTTCGTCGCGAAGGTTTCCAGCATCAGGCGCCGGACCTCGCGGTGGCTCTCCGCCCAGTCGATGCCCTCGCCCTGGTAACGCCACCGCGCCGTCACCGCCGTGGCGAGGATCCGGTCGTCGGTCTCGGCGAGCGTCGTGTACTGGTCGCGCGGGAAGCCGTGGAACTCCGAGCCGGTCGACTTCAGCAGCGTCAGGCCGTCGATGCCGGACACGACCCACTCCCGGCCGTTCTGGATCGTCACGGCCGTCGTGCGCCGTTCGTCGCCGGAGCGGCTGAACGCGTGGTCGTGCGGCTCGCCGCCGACGGTGATCCGGTCCCAGCCGTGCTCCTCGATCTTGACGCGCGCGCCGGTGATGTTCCCCTGCGTGCCGGTGAAGTGCCGGGCCAGGCGCAGTGCGAAGTCCTCGATTTCACCGACCGGCGCCTCTTTCGCGAAGGCGTACACGGTGTTCTTCTGCGTGTCGGTCGCGAGCACGCCGGCGTTGTCGCCGGTGAGGTGCGTCGCGGCCAGTTCGCCGCGCAACGACGTCGACACGGTGAGGTCCTTCAGGTGGTGCACGGGGCCGTCGCGGCGCACCGAAACCAGGCGGACCTCCGCCTTGCCGTACTGGTTGGGGCCCAGGGTGATGGCCACGGTTCAGCTCCCTCGGTAGGTCGAATAGGCGAACGGGCTGAGCAGGAGCGGCACGTGGTGGTGCGCGGTGCCGTCGGCAATCCGGAAAGTGAGCGCGACTTCCGGGAAGAACGCGTCCGGGCCCAGGTAAGCACCGGTGTCGAAGACCAGGCGGTAGACACCGGGGTCCAGGGTTTCGGGGCCGAGGTCGCGGATCCGGCCGTCGTCGTCGGTGCGCCCGTCGGCGATCGGCTTGCCCTCGCCGGTCTCGAACCGGACGGCGATCCCGGCCGCGGGGCGGCCCTTCGCCGTGTCGAGCACGTGGGTGGTCACGAGACTCACGCGGTCACCGCCTTGGCGAGCCGGAGTTCGGCGATCTTCAGGAGTTCTCGCCCGGCGACCGCCAGTTCGGTCGCGGGATCGTTGTCCAGGCGGCTCTCGAGGATCTTCAACAGTTCCTCCCCGCTGCGACCGCTGGCGCAGACCAGGTAGACGTGCCCGAACTTGGCTTCGTACTCGGCGTTCGCGGCGGCGAACGCGTCGGCGTTGTCCACACCGGACTGTTCGCTCCGGGACCAGTCGCCTTCGGTGCCCGCCTGTTTCGGCTTTTCGCCGATCCGGGGGTGCGCGGCCATGGCCTGGCGGATCTCGTCGCTGCTCAAGGGCAGGTCGGCGGCGGCCTGCAGCGCGCCGAGGCTCGCGTAGGGCCGGTGGTCGAGGATCGCGTCCACCCAGCGGGGAACGGCGAGGCAGGCGGTCAGCGCCGGACGCACCTCGGTGGCGTCGGCGGCGTTGAAGTCGGTGAGGGTGAGCGGCACGGGGAACTCCTCGTGAGTGGCGTCCCGCTGACCGTACGTCGACGCCGGAGTTCCGTCAACATTTTGTTGAAAGGCCTGGTCAGTCCGCTTCGCGGTTGAGGTAGTTGTAGACCGTGAACCGCGTGACGCCCAGCGCGTCGGCCACCGAGGAGACGGATTTCCGCAGGCCGAAGGCTCCGCGTTCCCGCAGGAGCCGGACGGCGCGCTGCTTCCCGGGACGGTCGAGCTCCCCGAGGTCGGCACCCAGTTCGCGCTCGACGTCGGCGATGAGCCGGGCCAGGGCGTCGTTGAGTTCGACGACGGTCTTCGGCGAGCCGGCCTTCGCGGCGTCCGGCGGTTTCGGATCGGCGGCTTCGGCCTTGTCCGCACCGGCTCGGCGCACCTGCAGCGTCACCTGCGTCGCGCCACCTTCGAGTGCCGCCTTCGCGATGGCCGGGATGGCGTCGAGCAGGGCCTTCGCCTCGCCCCTCGCGAGGGTCCCGAGCGGCCCGAAGTCCGTCTCCAGCCCCGCTTCCGCGGCGGCGTCGCGCGCGGCGAGCGCGTGCTCGGGCGGCGAACCCTCGCCGTGGAACGGTTCGCTGGTGAACTCCGCTTCAAGCCGCACGAGGATGACCGTAACGCGCCGCGTCCGTCGTTGACGAGCGGCGCGCGCCGTGGTTACTGTCGTTGTGCGAAACCGTCTTTCCGTACTGCGAAATCGGCGGTGGTCATTCCTCCCGGAGAAGGGGTTTCGGATGGATCTTGTGGTGCGCGCGGCCCGAGCCGTCACGGCCGAGGGCGAAGTTCCGGCGACCCTCGGCGTCGACGGCGGCCGGATCGTCGCGGTCGAGCCCGGCGGCGCTTCGCTGTCCGGTGACCGCGAAATCGACCTCGGCGACGACGTCGTGCTGCTGCCGGGGCTCGTCGACACGCACGTCCACGTCAACGACCCCGGCCGCGCCGAGTGGGAGGGCTTCGAGACGGCGACCCGCGCGGCCGCCGCCGGCGGCGTGACCACGATCGTGGACATGCCGCTCAACAGCCTGCCGCCGACGGTCGACGTCGCCGCGCTGGAGGTCAAGCGCAAGGCGGCGACCGGCCGGGTGCACGTCGACGTCGGTTTCTGGGGCGGCGCCATCCCGGGCAACGTCGCGGACCTGCGCGGCCTGCACGACGCCGGCGTGTTCGGCTTCAAGTGCTTCCTGCTGCACTCGGGTGTCGACGAGTTCCCGCCGCTCGACCCGGCGGGGCTCGACGAAGCGTTGCGGGAGCTGAGTTCCTTCGACGCGCTGATGATCGTCCACGCCGAAGATGCGCACGAGATCGACGAAGCGCCGGAGCCGCACGGCGGACGCTATGTCGACTTCCTGCGGTCCCGGCCGGGCGCGGCCGAGAACCTCGCGATCACGCACGTCATCGACGCCGCCCGCCGCAACGACGCGCGGGCGCACATCCTGCACCTGTCCTCGGCGGAAGCCCTGCCGCTGGTCGCCGCCGCGCGCCGCGACGGCGTCGCGCTGACGGCCGAGACGTGCCCGCACTACCTCAGCTTCATCGCGGAGGAAATCCGCGACGGCGCGACGCAGTTCAAGTGCTGCCCGCCGATCCGCGAGGCGGCCAACCGCGAACTGCTCTGGCAGGGACTCGCCGACGGCGTGATCGACACCGTCGTCAGCGACCACTCGCCGTGCACGCCGGAGCTGAAACGCTTCGACAGCGGCGACTTCGGCCTCGCGTGGGGCGGGATCTCCAGTCTCCAGCTGGGGCTCCCGGCGATCTGGACGCAGGCGCGGCAACGCGGGTTCGCGCTCACCGACGTCGTCCGCTGGATGGCCGAGCGGCCGGCCGCCCAGGCCGGGATGCGCCGCAAGGGCCACTTGGCGGAAGGCTACGACGCCGACTTCTGCGTCTTCGCGCCGGACGAGGCGTTCGTCGTCGACGTCGCGAAACTGAAGCACCGCAACCCGGTCAGCGCCTACGACCGCCGCCCGCTCGCCGGCGTCGTGCGCTCGACGTGGTTGCGGGGCACCGAAATCACCGGCGACGAGCCACACGGCGCGTTGCTGACCCGGGGGGACTGCTGAAATGGAGGCTGCCTTGTCCGACCGTCCTGAGTGGACCGAACTGCCCGACCTCGCGTCACGCCGCTTCGGCGGGACGGTGATGTGGGCGACCGACGAGCTGTTCGCCGAGAAGGAGAACCTGGTCAACCCGTGGACGCCGGCGCACCGCGCCGAGACGTTCGGCCCGAAGGGCCAGGTCTACGACGGCTGGGAGACCCGCCGCCACCGCGAGCCGGGCGACGACCAGGCCGTGGTGCGGCTCGGCCTGGCCGGCACGGTCACCGGCGTCATCGTCGACACGGCGTTCTTCAAGGGCAACTACCCGCCGTTCGTCTCGGTCGAGGCGGCCTCGGTGCCGGGCTACCCGTCGGCGGCGGAGCTGGCGTCGGCGGACTGGGACACCCTGGTCGACCACGCCCCGGCGGCCGGTCACACGGAGAACTTCTACGCGGTCAACGGTTCCCGCCGCTACACGCACGTCCGGTTGACGCAGCACCCCGACGGCGGTGTCGCGCGTCTTCGCGTGCACGGCGCGCCGATCCCGGACCCGGAGCTGCTGGACATGGACGCCCTCGACCTGGCGGCGCTGGAGAACGGCGCGCTGGTCACGGGCTGCAGCAACAGGTTCTATTCGTCGCCGAACAACATTCTTTCGCCGGGCTTGGCGGCCCACCAGGCGGAGGGCTGGGAGACCGCCCGCCGCCGCGACGACGGCAACGACTGGGTGACGCTGCGCCTGGCCGGCGCGGGCATCGTCCGCTTCGCCGAGCTGGACACGAGCAACCTCAAGGGCAACGCACCGGGCTGGGCGTCGGTGAGCGGCCGCGACACGTACGGCGAGTGGGTCGACCTGCTGCCGAAGACCCGCCTGCAGCCGGACACCCGCCACCGTTTCGCCCTGAAGGACGGCCCGGAGGTGACGGAGGCCCGGTTGGACATCTACCCGGACGGCGGCCTGGCCAGGCTGCGGCTGTTCGGCCGCCTCACCGAAGCGGGCCGGACGAACCTGAAGGCCCGGTTCTCGAAGACGCGCTGAAGCCGCCCGCGAGCCGCCGTCCCCACCAGGCGGCTCGCGGTCAGCCCGCGTCCGGACGGTTCAGGTAAGCGGAGGCCAGCGACAGCACGCACGCGCAGCCGACGATCGCACTGACCCACCACGGCAACCCGGCCACGATGCTCCAGACAAAGCCCGCCGCCGCCAAGAGGGCGACAAGAAGGTTCCGGAACTGCAGCGGAGTGGGTTTGGCCATGCGGCCAGCCTCTCACGGCCGAGCCGAGGCCTGCCGCCCGCTCCCGAGTTGCGGCCGGTGCCGCCTGAGTCGCTGGGCGCCGCCTGCTCGCGGGTGGTGGTCGGCTTCGCCTGAGTCGCTGGGCGCCGCCTGCTCGCGGGTGGTGGTCGGCTTCGCCCGAGTCGCTGGGCTCGGCCCGCTCCCGGGGCCGGATACGCCTGAATCGCCCGACACCGCTCGCCGAATCCATCGCCGCCCGTTCCGTCTGGTTCCCGGGTCGCGGTCGAGTGCGTTCGCTCGTGTCGGACTTGCGCCAACCAGTCGGTGCCACTCCCGCGAGCGCCGGGCTGGCGTCAGACCTCCGCGCGCTCGCCGGGCTCCAGTAGCACCAGACGGTCGGCAAGGCCCGCCGTCTCGAACTCCTTGCGCAAGGTGTCCGGGCCCTCGCTGAAGTGCTGCCAACCGCGGAAGTGCAGCGGTACCACCTTCGGCACGCCCAGCACCTTCGCCGCTTCGACGGCGTTCGCGCTGGTCAGCGTCAGAGGAGCGCCGTCGAAGAGCGCCGTCCGGGCGGCGCCCGCGAACAGCACCGCGATGTCCACGCGGAACCGCGACGCGATCTCCCGCACCAGGTCGACCGACGCGTTGTCGCCGCTGACGTACACCGTTGGCAGGTCGTCGCCCGTGAGGACGAAGCCGGTGACCTCGCCGGTTGTCGGCTCCGCGCCCTCCGGTCCGTGCAGTGCCGGGACGGCGGTGACCGTCAGCGGACCGACGCTCGCCTCCTCCCACGGCCGCAGGCCCCGCGCCGTCCCGCCCAGCCGTTCGGCTCCGCTGGGCGTGACCAGCGTCAGCGGCACCGCCCCCAGGTAGGCGCGACCGCGGTCGTCGAGGTTGTCGGGGTGCTGGTCGTGGGACAGCAGCACGGCGTCCACCACCCCGACCGCGTCCTCGGTCAGCACCGAGTCTTCGGTCTTGACCAGCACACGCTCGCCGATCGAGTGATCGCCCGGCGCGTCGAAGGTCGGGTCGGTGAGCAGCCGGACGCCGCCCAGTTCGAGCAGCGCGGTCGGGCCGCCGGACAGAGTGATCCCCAGGTTCTCGGTCATACTCCGGCCAACAGCGGGATCGGACCGTCTCTTCCCTAGGGTGCCGACTGCCTCCGGGAGCTGATCACGCCGGTGTTGAACCCGGCCAAATGGAGCCCGCCGGCGAAGCGCGCGTGTTCGATCTTCACGCACCGGTTCATCACGACGTCCAGCCCGGCTTCCCGCGCCCGGTCGGCCACCGGCTCGTGCCACAACCCCAGCTGCAGCCACAGCGTTCGCGCGCCGGCGTCGATCACCTCTTCGGCCACCTGAGGCAGGTCGTCGTGCTTCCGGAAGACGCTGACCAGATCCGGTTCACCCGGGACGTCCTTCAAGGAGGCGTACACCGGTTTCCCGAACAGCGTGTCCAGCCGCGGGTTGACGAAGTTGACTTCGTAGCGCGTCGACGAGAGCAGGTACGTCGCCACGAAATAGCTCGGCCTCGCCGGATTGGCCGACGCACCCACCAGCGTCACCGACTTGGTCCGGTTGAGGATCGCACGCCGCTCGACGGCACCGGCCGCGTAGGTCATCCGGCCACCGCCTTGCCCAGTGCCTGGTCGAGATCCCAGAGGATGTCGTCCACGTCCTCGAGCCCGACCGACAGCCGGATCAGGTCGGGACCCACGCCCGCGGCCGCGAGCTGGTCCTCCGACAGCTGGGCGTGCGTGGTCGAAGCCGGGTGGATCACGAGGGTCCGCGCGTCGCCGACGTTCGCCAGGTGCGACAACAGCTCCACCGATTCGACGAACTTCTCGCCCGCCGCCCGCCCGCCGTCGATGCCGAACGAGAACACCGCCCCGGGGCCCGCGGGCAGGTACTTCTTCGCCAGGTCGTGGTGCGGGTGCGAAGGCAGGCCGGCGTAGGACACCCAGGCCACCCGTGGGTCGGATTCGAGGTACTCGGCGACCGCCCGGGCGTTGGCCACGTGCGCTTCCATCCGTTGCGGGAGCGTCTCGACCCCCTGCAGCAGCAGGAAAGCCGAGTGGGGCGACAGCACCGCGCCGATGTCCCGCAGCTGTTCGGCGCGCAACCGCGTGCAGAACGCGTACTCGCCGAAGTTCTCCCAGTACCTGAGGCCGCCGTAGCTCTCGACGGTCTCGGTCATCCGCGGGAACTTCCCGTTGCCCCAGTCGAACTTCCCGGACTCGACGACGATCCCGCCGAGTGTCGTCCCGTGCCCGCCGAGGAACTTCGTCGCCGAGTGCAGCACGATGTCGGCACCGTGCTCGATCGGCCGGCAGAGGTAGGGCGTTGCCAGCGTCGCGTCCACCACCAGCGGGATGTCGTGGGAGTGCGCGAGATCCGCCAGCGCCGCGAGGTCGGCGATCCCGCCGCCGGGGTTGCCGATCACCTCGGTGTAGAGCAGCCGGGTCCGGTCGGTGACTGCCGCCGCGTAGTCGTCGATGCCGCCGCTGACGAACGTGGTTTCCACGCCGAACCGCTTGAGCGTGCCGGTGAGCTGGGTGACCGTGCCGCCGTAGAGGCCGCTCGCCGACACGATGTGGTCGCCCGCCTCGGTGAGCGCGCTGAAAGTGAGGAATTCCGCGGCCTGCCCGCTCGCGGTGGCGACTCCGCCGATGGCGCCTTCGAGGCTGGCGATCCGCTCCTCGAACGCGGCCACGGTCGGGTTCCCGATGCGGCTGTAGATGTTGCCGTACTTCTGCAGCGCGAACAGGTTGGCCGCGTCGGCCGCGTCCTCGAAGACGAAGCTCGTGGTCTGGTAGATCGGCACGGCCCGCGCGCCGGTCGCCGGGTCGGGGGTGCCGCCCGCGTGCAGGGCGCGGGTGCGGAAGCCCCAGGTGCGTTCACTCATCGGTCCTCACCGTAACCGTCCTCCCCTTCGCATGGCCACGCCTCCCAGGTCGTGGGCGAGGCCATTTCGTGCTGTCCACGTTAGCACGATTTGAAATTCCGTGCGCTACACTCGAAAGCATGAAATGTGCTGCCTGTGGCAAGCCGCTGCCACCTCGGCGCGGAGCTGGTCGAAACCGCCAGTACTGCGACGCAACCTGTCGGAGCGCCGCCCGTCGGCAGCGAGCGCACGTAAAGAATGACTTGACAACCGGGCCGCGTCAATCCAATCTTGACGTCGTGCCGGGAGGTCCTTTGGTCGCGGTCGGCGAAGCGCTGCGGAAAGTCCGCGACGCGGAGGCGACGCTGCGGGACGCCGTGGACGCGGCCAGGGCCGCCGGGCACACGTGGCAGGAGATCGGTGACCTGCTCGGCACCAGCCGGCAGGCCGCCTTCCAGCGGTTCGGCCGGCCGGTCGACCCGGCGACGGGAGTGCCGATGACGGAGCTGAAGCCGCCGGACGCGATCCACCGCGCCGAGGGGCTCGTGGCGGAGCTGGTCGGCTGTCAGTGGCACGAGGTGCGCCGGGACTTCGACGACCGGATGCAAGCCGCGGTCGGCGAGGACGAGCTGCGGCTCGCCTGGGCCCAGGTCGCCGGAGCGGTCGGCCGTTACGAAGGGATGGGCGAGCCGTACGCGCGGTCCACGGGCGACTACACCGTCGTCCACATGCCGCTGGCCTTCGAGGCCGGCGAGCGGACCGTCCAGGTGACCTACCGCGAGAACGGCCAGGTGGTCGGGCTCTGGATCCGGCCGCCCGAACAGTAGGCGCGACACCAGGGGGAACCATGACGACAGGGGGAAAGATGAAGACGGCGATAGCGGGCGTGCTCGTGGTCCTCGCACCGCTGGTGGCTCCGGCCGCCCAAGCGGCCGAAGTGCCCACGGCGACGCAGCAGCTCGAGTGGGTGGTCGACGCGACCGGGCGGGTCCCGGTGTCCGATGCCGAGGTACGCGGACACGTCGCCCAGGTCTTCCTGACCGCGGTGGGCGGCACAGCGGGCGTCAACGGCGCGCTGACCCAGCTCGGCCGGCTCGAGGTGAAACGGGTCGTCACCGAGGCGCCGGACCACGTCGAGGCCGCCGTCCACGGGACCGTCGACGACTACCTGCTCGACCTCCACGTCGACCAGGCCGGGCTGATCGACGGGCTCAAAGCGAGCCCGGACGACCCGGTCCCGGCCTCCTGGCAGGAGCTCGACACCCAGCTGGCGGCGCTCGGTGGCCGCGTGTCGTTCGGCGCGTCGGAAATCCTGCCGGACGGGCGCTGTCGTGACGTGCACGGCGTGCGCGACGACGTGCAACGGCCGCTGGGGTCGGCGTTCAAGCTCTACGTGCTGGGAGCGCTCGGCAAGGCGGTCGCCGAGCACAAGGCGTCCTGGACCGAGCAGCTGGCGATCCGCGACGACTGGAAGAGCCTGCCGTCCGGGGTGCTGCAGAACGAACCGGCCGGCACGCGGCTCCCGCTGTCGACGTACGCCGACAAGATGATCTCGATCAGCGACAACACCGCGACCGACCACCTGATCCACCGGCTCGGCCGCGACACCGTGCAGCGGCAGCTCACGGCGTTCGGCAACCAGCGGCCGTCGGCGAACATCCCGTTCCTGACGACGAAGGCGTTGTTCGAGCTCAAGGCCACGCAGTACCCGGCTCGCGCCGACGCTTACCTGGCGCTGCCCCGATGGGCTCGGCCCGCGGCGCTCGCCGGCCTGGAGCGGCTGCCGCTCACCGGTCTCACCTCCTGGCAGGCACCCGAGAAGATCGACGACCTCGAGTGGTTCGGTTCGCCGGACGACATCTGCCGTGCGTTCTCCGGGTTGCAGAAGGAGAACCAGCCGGAGATCGGGCATGCGCTGTCGCTCAACGACGGCGGCCTGGGGCTCGACCGGGCGAGGTTCCCGGAGGTCTGGTTCAAGGGCGGCAGTGAACCCGGCGTGCTGACCTTGAACTACCTGGCGCGCACGGCGGACGGCCGCTCGCTGGTCACCAGTGTGATGGTGTCGGATCCGGCCGCTCCGTTGAACGAGAGCCACGTCGCGGCCCGGGGAATCGCCGTCGCGAAGGGTGCGGTGGCGCTTCTCGCGGCTACGCTTCGTCCGTGACGGTGCGGTGGAGCCTGACGATCGATTGCGCGGATCCCCGCGCGCTGGCGAGGTTCTGGGCGGTGGCCCTCGGCTACATCGAACGGCCGCCGCCCGCCGGCTTCGCGACCTGGGAGGCCTGGTTCGTGCACCACGAGGTGCCCGAGGAGGAATGGGACGACGGCGCCTACCTGAGCGATCCGGAAGGCGTGCTGCCGAACCTGAGCTTCCTCAAGGTGCCCGAGGCCAAGGTCGTGAAGAACCGCCTCCACCTCGACGTCCAGGCCGGCGGCGGCCGGGAGGTCCCGTGGGAGACGCGGTGGGAGCGGGTCGTCGAAGCGGTCGCCCGGCTCACCGCGGCGGGTGCCACGGTGGTGCGGGAGTACGAGCTGGACGGCCGTCCGGACCACATCGTGATGGCGGACCCGGGCGGCAACGAGTTCTGCGTGCTCTGAGCCGCCGGCCCGGATGATCGAGATCACTCGCGACGTCGGGTGTTCCGGTCACATCGGCCGCCGCTGTGGGGTCTACTGCTCTGACTGCGGCGGAAGGAACGGGACACGGTGGACACGCTGACCGGGCGGTTCGAGCAGGAGCGGCCGCGGCTGCGTGCGGTGGCCTACCGGATGCTCGGCTCGGCGAGCGAGGCCGACGACGCGGTCCAGGAGGCCTGGCTGCGCTTCGACCGCACCGACATGGGCGAGGTCGAGAACGTCGGCGCGTGGCTGACCACCGTCGTCGCGCGGGTGTGCCTGTCGATGCTCCGGACGCGTCGCAACCACCGCGAGGAGCCTCTCGACGGCCGGCCCGAGCCGGGCGAGGAGCGCCGGGACCCCGAGGAGGAGGCCGAGCTGGCCGACTCGGTCGGACTGGCGCTGCTGGTGGTGCTCGACACGCTGGCGCCGGCGGAGCGGGTCGCGTTCGTGCTGCACGACATGTTCGCCGTGCCGTTCGACGAAATCGCGCCGATGCTCGACCGGACCCCGGCCGCGGCGCGGCAGCTCGCGAGCCGCGCCCGGCGCCGGGTCAAGGGCGGCGCCGCGACGGACGCGGACCTGCCGAGGCGGCGGAAGGTCGTCGAGGCCTTCCTGGCGGCGTCGCGCGGTGGCGACTTCGAGGCGCTGCTCGCCCTGCTCGATCCGGAGGTGGTGCTGCACGCCGACCGGTTCGTCGGTCCCAGTCCGGCGCCGGTCGTGCTGCGCGGCGTCGAGAACGTGCGCAAGGGCGCGGTGCTGGCCTCCGAACGGGCCCGCACGAGCGAGCTGGCGCTCGTCGACGGCTCGCCGGGGCTGCTCTGGGTGCGCGACGGCCGGTTGTCGGTCGTCTTGGCGTTCCAGGTCGACGGCGACCGGATCAGCGGCATCGACGTCATCGCCGACCCCGAGCGGCTGCGGGGGCTGGAGCTGGCCGTCCTCGACTGAGCCGGGTCAGCCCAAGGCGGCGCGCAGCCGGGCTTCACGTTCGGCGGGGGTCTGGCGCGGGCAGCTCACGCACTTCGGGTTGCCGACTTCGTAGATCAGGCAGCACGACGCCCGGCGTACGGCGGGCGTCCGGCCGACGTGCACGAAGCGCGGCTTCGGCAGACCCAGACCGATCGCGGCCACGAGTGGTTCGGCGAGCGCCATGGCCCGCTCGGGGTCGGGCGTCCACAGCAGCCGGTTGCCGATCGAGTCGGTGGCAATGGCGCCGAGCGCCCGTTCACGCGCCCCGGTGACGGCGGCGATCGTCGTGATGGCGGCACCGAGTGCCTTGCCGAACGCGGCGGCGAGCTCGGGCAGCCCGCCCGACAGGCGCCGGGTGGACCGGGCGCCGAGGAAGCGGCCGTCGGCCACGAGGTCGAGTTCCATGGCGTCCAGCGACGGGTCCGCGAGCGCGGCCAGGTCGCTCGGAGCAGGCGCCGCGGCGTCCGGCGGCGGTTCACCAGGCGGTGTGAAACCGCCGCCAGTCAAGGCAGGCGCCGCGGCCACGAGGCTTTCCACCGCCGGAGCGACGAGGACCGACGAGAGCGAGTACCACCAGATCGTGCCGAGGACCTCCGGTGGGGCGCAGCCGTAGAGCTTGGCCGCGCCGCCGATGCGGGCGCGTACCCACTCCGCGTCCGCGAGCAGGGTCGCCGGGGCGGTCCAGTCGGGCTTCACCTGTCCCAGCCTTCCAGACCCCGTAGAACAAGACCGGGGACAGGCCGTCAGAGGCGCCGGTAGGTGGAGACCGAAAAAGACACCGTCACGGTCTGGGGCTCGCGCAGCGCGTCGAGGCGTGCTCGACGGTTGCCGCGGTCCAGGTGGAAGGCCGTCGGGCCCATCTCCACCGCCTTGCGGACCTGCGCGGGCGTCAGCGACGCCGTGCGCCGGATCTCCGTGCGGCCCGTCCGGGCGAAGTACTCGCCGAGGGTGCCGTCCAGGCGCTCCTCCTTGCGCTCGTCCACCGCCAGGACCAGGTCGCCCAGCTCGGCGAGGTGGTCCGGGGCCGGGGCGGCGACCACGAGCAGGCCGCCCGGGGCCAGCACGCGGTGGAACTCCGGGCCGTTGCGCGGCGCGAAGACGTTCAGCACCACCGACGCCACCTCGTCGCCCACCGGCCACGGCTCCCACAGGTTCCACACCGCCGCGCCCAGGCGGGCGTGCGCGCGGGCCGCGCGGCGCAGTGCGACCGCCGAGACGTCCAGTGCGAGGCCGTACGCTCCGGAAGCCTCCAGGACGTGGGCCAGGTAGTAGCCCGTTCCGGCGCCCGCGTCGATCACCAGGCTGTCGGCTTCCGCGCACACCCGGGCCAGCTCGTCCGCCAGCGGGCGGTACGCGCCCGACGCCAGGAAGTCCGCGCGGGCCGCGACCATCGGGGCCGTGTCCGCCGTTCCGGCCGGGATTCGCGCGTGCAACAGGTTCACGTACCCCTGGCGGGCTAGATCGAACGAGTGGCGGTTTTCGCAACGCAGCGTGCGCTCGACCGCCTTCAGTGGCGCTGCGCACACCGAACAGCGCAACGCGGCCACGACCGGGGGTAGCAGTGGGTCATTCCCGTGGTCGGTCGAGGTCATGGGGATATTCGACCACGACGTAACGCAACCGGACACTCCGGTACACGCCCCGGGAAACGTGGCCGTAACAACGGGGTGCGGACAGTTCACGCGGGCGAAACCTCGCACGCCGCCCCGTGAAACACCGCGCGCCAAAACTGCCATCGCACAGACCCAGGGCACGGGAGGACGATGTGCTGAACGCAGGAGACACCGCATGGGTACTGGCCAGCGCCGCGCTGGTCATGCTCATGACACCGGGATTGGCCTTCTTCTACGGCGGTATGGTCCGCGCGAAGAGCGTCCTGAACATGCTGATGATGAACTTCATCGCGCTGGCCGTGGTGGGGGTGCTGTGGGCGCTGTACGGCTTCTCGATGTCGTTCGGCGACGACGCCTTCGGCGGGCTGGTCGGTAATTTCCACTTCGCCGGTCTCGGCGACTCGATCGGCAAGCTGGTCGGTCTCGCGACGGCCGCCAGCGGCTCGTCGCCTGCGGTCGCGTGGCCGGGCTCCGACGCGCTGCCGGTGCTCGCGTTCGTCATGTTCCAGCTGATGTTCGCCATCATCACGCCCGCGCTGATCTCCGGCGCCATCGCCGACCGCGCGAAGTTCTGGGGCTGGACGCTGTTCGTCGTCATCTGGGTGACGGTCGTGTACTTCCCGGTCGCGCACTGGGTGTTCTCGTTCGACGGCTTCACGGGCGCGGACTTCAGCGGCGGCTGGATCGCCAACAAGCTCAAGGCGTTCGACTTCGCCGGTGGTACGGCGGTCCACATCAACGCCGGTGCGGCGGGTCTCGCGCTGGCGATCGTGCTCGGCAAGCGCAAGGGCTGGCCGAAGGACACCGGCCGCCCGCACAACGTGCCGTTCGTGCTGCTCGGCGCGAGCCTGCTGTGGTTCGGCTGGTACGGCTTCAACGCCGGCTCCGCGCTGGCCGCCAACGACCTCGCGGCCGTCGCGTTCACCAACACGACCGTCGCCACCGCCGCCGCCGTGCTCGGCTGGCTGATCGTGGAGCAGCTCAAGTTCGGCAAGCCGACCACGCTCGGCGCCGCGTCCGGCGCGGTCGCCGGCCTGGTCGCGATCACCCCGGCGTGTGGTTTCGTGAGCCCGCTCGGGGCCATCGCCATCGGCGTCATCGCCGGTGCGGTCTGCGCGCTGGCCATCTCGCTCAAGTTCAAGTTCGGCTTCGACGACTCGCTCGACGTCGTCGGCGTCCACCTGGTCGGCGGCATCGTCGGCACCCTGCTCATCGGCTTCTTCGCCACGACCGACGCCAACAGCGCGGGCGGCAACGGCCTCTTCTACGGCGGTGGCTGGAGCCAGCTGGTCAAGCAGGCGGCGGCAGCCGGTGCGGTACTCGCGTACTCGTTCGTCCTGTCCTTCATCATCGCCTTCGTGATCAAGAAGGCGGGCGGCTTCCGCGTCAGCACCGAGGACGAGGTCGCCGGCATCGACGAGGCGCAGCACGCGGAGAGCGCGTACGACTTCACCGGGTTGTCCGGCGGTGGCGCACCGTCCACCATTCCGGTCAAGACCGCTCCGGCCGCGAAACTCGAGGAGAGCAAGGCATGAAGCTCATCACGGCGATTGTCAAGCCGTTCACGCTCGACGACGTCCGCTCCGCGCTGGAGCAGCTGGGCGTGCTGGGCATGACGGTCAGCGAGGTCCAGGGCTACGGCCGGCAGAAGGGCCACACCGAGGTCTACCGCGGTGCCGAGTACTCGGTCGACTTCGTGGCCAAGCTGAAGATCGAGGTCGTCACCGACGACACCAACGTGGAGAAGGTCCTCGAGGCCGTCACCACCGCCGCGCACACCGGCAAGATCGGTGACGGCAAGGTGTGGGTGACGCCGGTCGAGACGGTCATCCGGGTACGGACCGGTGAGCGCGGCACGGACGCTCTATAGGCGTCCGGGATGGCCGACGGGGGCGAACTGGTCAAGGCCACCGAGCGACTGCTCGAGGGCAGGCACGGGAGGCTGGGGGCGTCCGCACTGCGGGCGGCCCTGGTCGACCTCTACGAGTTCTGGCTGGGCAGGGGAGCCTCGGCGGCCGGCGTCGACACCGCGGAACCGGGTGTCGCGCTGGTCGCCGTGGGCGGGCTCGGCCGCCGGGAGCTGGTGCCGTTCTCCGATCTCGACCTGCTGCTGGTGCACAACGGCAACAGCGGCGTCGGCGAGATCGCGGACGCGCTCTGGTATCCCTTGTGGGACGCGAAAGTCGGGCTCGACCACTCGGTGCGCACGCCCGGCGAAGCGCTGAAGGTCGCTTCGGAGGACCTTCGCACCGCGATGGGCTTGCTCGACGCCCGGCACCTCGCCGGGGACGCCGAGCTGTCGAGCCGGCTGGTCTCCGCGGCGCGGGACCAGTGGCGCCGCACGGCGCGCAAGCAGCTGCCCGACCTGACGGCGTCGGTCCGGCAGCGCTGGACCCGCAGCGGGGAGATCGCGCAGTCCGCCGAACCCGACCTGAAGCACGGCCGGGGTGGGTTGCGGGACTTCGCCGTCCTGGAAGCATTGGCCGCGGCACAGCTCACCGCTCGCCCCGGCGAAGAACTCCTTGATGCGAAAGGGCTTCTGCTCGACGTCCGCACCGAGCTGCGGCGCGAGATCCGGCGCGAACGGGACGTCCTGGCCGCGCCGGAGGCCGAGCTGGTCGCCGCCGAACTCGGCTTCGGCGACCGGTTCACGTTGGCGCGCAAACTGTCCGGCGCGGGCCGCACCATCGCGTACGCGCTGGACGTCGCGCTCCGGTCCACTGTGGAGCCGCCGAAGCCGCGGTTCGGGCGACGGCCGTCGCGGACCCCGCTCGCGGAAGGCGTCGTCCTGCACGGGAACGAGGTCGCGCTGGCCCGCGACGCCGTCCCGGCGAAGGACCCCGCGCTGCTGCTGCGGGTGGCCGCGGCGTCGGCCCGCACCGGCAAGCCGATCGCGCTCGGCACGCTCAGGGCACTGGCCGAATCGGCACCCGAGCTGCGGGCGCCGTGGCCGCCGGAGGCGTTGAACGCGCTGGTCGAGCTGCTGGGCGCGGGGGAGGGACTGGTCGACGCGGTCGAGTCGCTCGACCGGACGGGGCTGTGGGCCCGGCTGTTCCCCGAGTGGGGCGCGGTCCGCGACCTGCCGCCGCGCTCGCCGGTGCACCAGTGGACGGTCGACCGGCATCTCGTGCGCACCTGCGTCGAGGCCGCGAAACTGACCACCACGGTGTCGCGGCCGGACCTGCTGCTGATCGGCGCGCTGCTGCACGACATCGGCAAGGGCCGCGACGTCGACCACTCCGAGCTGGGCGCCAAGATCTCCGCCCAGGTCGCGACGCGGCTCGGCCTGAGCCCGGCGGACGCGGGCACGGTGTCGGCGGTCGTCCGCCACCACCTGCTGCTGCCGCACACCGCGACGCGCCGCGACATCAGCGAGCCGGAAACGGTGGCGCGGGTGGTGAAGACCCTGGACAGCGACATCGTCCTGGTCGAGCTGCTGCACGCGCTCACGCAGGCGGACTCGCTGGCCACCGGCCCCGGCGTCTGGACGGACTGGAAGGCGCGGCTGCTCGCCGAGCTCGTCACCGGCTGCGAGGAAGTCCTGCGCGGCAAGGGGTTCACCGCGCCGGAGCCGATGAACGACGAACAGCGCGAGCTCGTCGCGCAGGCCGTGGCCTCGGGCACCGGCGAGATCCGGATCAGCGCGCACGGCAAGGTCGTCACGGTCCTGCTGGCCGTGCCGGCCCGCGCGGAACTGCTCGCCCCGGCGGCGGGCGTGCTGGCGCTGAACTCCCTGGAGGTGCACTCGGCGGTCCTGCGCGGCCACGACGGCGGACGCGCGGGCGTCTTCACCGCGTCCCCGAAGTTCGGCTCCCTGCCGGACGCGACGCTCCTGCGCGAGCAGTTCGCCCGCGCGGTCGCCGGCACTCTGCCGTTGACGCAGCGCCTGGCGGCGAAGGAACGCGACTACGGCTCGCCCGACGCGGTCGCGCCGAAGGTCCTCTGGTTCGACGACGAGACGAGCGGCCCCGACACGGTGGTCCTCGAGCTGCGTGCCGCCGACCGGATCGGCCTGCTGTTCCGGGTCGCCGGGGCGCTGCGCCGCTGCGAGGCGGAGGTCCGCTGGGCGAAGGTGTCGACGCTGGGCGGTGCCGTCGTGGACTCCTTCGCCGTGACACCCCGCAGCGGCCGGATCGAGCCGGGGTGGCGGCGCGAGGTGGAGCAGGCGATCCTGGCCGCGGCTTCCTAGGCGGGCGCGCCGAGCCACCGGTGGAGTGCATCTTCCAGGCCCGGTCCGCCCGCCCACGCGACGTATCCGTCGGGCCGGACGAGCCGAGGTGCCGCCCCCTCGCGGCCCTCGACCCGGCCGGCCCACCCGGCGGGCACGGACGTGCCGACCAGGACCGCGCGGCCGTCGGGGCTCGCCGGGACGTCGGTGGCACGCCCCGTCGTTCCCGGGTACGTCACCCCGAGACCGGAGAGCTCCGAGGCGACGGCGCGGCGGGCTTCGGGGACCGCCAGCAGCCCCGTGACGACCTCCCGGACGGCCGCCGCGTCCGGGTCCGGGACGCCGAGCACCGCCTGTGCGCGGGTGCTGACCAGCACGCGCGCCGCGACCGGGTGGCGCTCGTCGTGGTAACTGTCGAGCAGGTCGCTCGGCGCCGTGCCGCGGACCGTCGCGGCCAGCTTCCAGCCGAGGTTCGCCGCGTCCTGCAGGCCCAGGTTGAGGCCCTGGCCACCCACCGGGAGGTGGACGTGCGCGGCGTCACCGGCGAACAGCACCCGGCCGTGCCGGTACCGCTCGAGCTGCCGGGCCGCGTCGCCGAAGCGCGACGCCCACAGCACCTCGCCGACGAGCAGCTCCGGTCCGTGCGCCGCGGTCAGGGCGCGCTGCAGCTCGTCGGCGCCGACCGGTTCGTCGCGGCCGAGCCGTTGCTGCTCCTCGCCGTAGACGATCGTGCGGTAGCGGCCTCCGGACAGCGGCAGCAGGTAGCCCGACGCCGACGACGGCAGCTGCCAGGCCTCGGCGAGCCCGGCGGGCTTGGCGGACAGGGTGATGTCGGCGACGACCAAGGAGATCCGCGCCGCGCTGCCGGGGAACGCGGCGCCCAGCAGCGCCCGGACCGTGCTGTGCCCGCCATCGGCGGCGACGAGCCAGCCGGCCCGGTGCTCGCGCCCGCCCGCGGTGACGGTGACGCCCTCGTCGTCCTGGGCCACCGCCGTGACGGCCGCGTCGCGCAGCACCGGGGTCCGCAGCCGCGCCTCGATCGCCGCCGCGACGTGGGCCTGCTCGACGCCGAGCTGGTACGGGAACGGCGTCGGCAGGTCGGCGTAGTCGATCGGGAGGCCCGAGAAGTGCCCGGCGGGCAGCCTCGCCTGGACGTGCGGCTCGATCGCGGCGAGCAGGCCGCGGTCGGCCAGCACCTCGACCGACCGCGGCTGCAGGCCGAGCGCCTTCGACTGTGCCGGCGGCTCGGCGTCCCGCTCCAGGACCAGCACGTCGAGCCCGGCGCGTTCCAGCTCGAACGCGGTCAGCAGGCCGGTCGGGCCCGCGCCCGCGACCAGGACGTCAGGCATCGAGGTTCTCCTTGCGGAGGTACCAGACGTGCCAGGCGATCAGGACGGCCAGCGCACCGAACCACGCGAGGTTGGTGACCAGCGCGATGAGGTCGATCGGCAGGGTGTAGACGAGCACGACGTGCACCACCGCACTGCCCAGCAGCACCGCGCCCCAGGCGGCCGTGTTGATCCGCAGGCCGCGGCGGAACCGGGCGTCGGTGTCCCAGCGGCCCGCCCACGCCTCCGCCCCTTCGGCGCCGCGCTTGACCTCGGCGATGGTGCGGCCCAGCGTCAGCTGCGCGGGCCGGCCGACGAACACCGTGACCAGCATCCACGCGCCGAACAGGCCACCGAGCGCCGCTGTCCAGCCTTCGCGGATCACCAGCGTGCGCGGGTCGTCGGAGAGCAGGCCGAGCACCACCGACAGCACCAGGACGCTCAGCGTGACCAGGGCGACGAGGTCGACCTTGCGGGTGCGCGCGATGGTCCACAGCACGTACGGCGCGGCCACCAGGACACCCGCCATCAGCGCCCACCACTGGCTCACGCCGGCGATGCGCAGGCCGTAGAACAGCGCCATCGGCACGACCACTTCGAACACGACGTTCAGCACGTTGGCGCGGACGACCCGGCGCAGGCCGGCGTCGGGTTCGGACTTCTGCTCGATCATCATGCGGTTCCCCCAGTGGATTCCGGTGCGGTCGCCCGCACGTACAGGTCGGCGAGCTCACGGCCGATGCGCGTGAGCTCGGTGGGCGCCAGCCCGGCGGCGGCCGCCGTGGCGACGACGGCGTCGAGGCCGGCGGTGAAGGCGAGCGCCGTGGTCCGGGCGTCGAGCGGGCCGAACGCGCCCGCCGCCTGCCCGGTCCGGAAGTGCTCTTCGAACAGCGCGAGCCGCCCGTTGACGCTCGCGCTCTGCGAGCCGGCGTTCTTCACCAGGTCGATCAGCGCCCGGACCTCGGCGGGGTGCTCCCCGACGAGGTCGACGTTCGATTCGACGTAGGCGCGCAGCTGCGCGACGTGGCCGACGGCCGCGTCGATGCGGGGCTGCATGTACGCCCCGGTGATCTCTTCGATCTCGGTGACGCAGGCCGCGAGCAGGTCGTCCTTGCCGGCGAAGTGGTAGCTGATCATGCCGGTGCTCGACAGGCCCGCCTGCTTCGCGATCCGGCTGAAGGACGCCTTCGCGTACCCGGCCTCGGCGATCACGGCGATCGCCGCTCGCACGATCTGTGCTCGGCGGCCGGACTCGGTGAAGGTTCTTGCTCGCATGAGCAAAATTTAGCTCAGCCGAGCAAAAATGACAAGTCACCTGGTCAAGGGCGGGAAACAGCGGGGTGGGTCAGGCGGGCGCAGTGCCGTCGACGACCTGATTGCGGCCCGCGTCCTTGGCCCGGTAGAGGGCCTTGTCCGCCGCCTGCAGCAGGCGCTCGACGGCAGTGCCGCCGTCCGGGTAGGTCGCCACGCCGATCGAGGCCGACAGGGCGCCGATGACGCGGACGCGGCTGCCGTCCTCGTACTCGACCTTCAGGCTCTCGATCGCCGCCCGGATGCGCTCGGCCACCGCGAGCACCGCCGCCGGGCCGATGTCCGGGAGCAGGACCACGAACTCCTCACCGCCGAAGCGGCCGACCGAGTCGTAGTCGCGGACCGCGTTCTTGATCGTCGTCGCGACCGCGCGCAGGACCGTGTCGCCGGCCAGGTGGCCGTGCTCGTCGTTGATCAGCTTGAAGTAGTCCAGGTCGATCATCAGCACGCCGAACGTGCTTCGCGTGCTGCGCTGGGCGCGCGCCAGTTCGCGCGACGCGAGCAGGTGCCACCCGGTCGTGTTGAACAGGCCCGTCTTCTCGTCCGTCGTCGCGGCGATCTCCAGCTGCTTGATCAGCACCGCCCGGTGCAGCACCAGCAGCGGCGGCACGATCGCGACGGCCAGCGCGGGCAGCGTCGCCAGCGTCAGCGCCGTGAGCAGGCCCAGGCACAGCGTCGCGACCTCGAGGAGGTTGTCCCCGAGGCCGCCGAAGAACGCCTTCACCGAGCGCTTCGTGATCGTCAACGCCGGGACGATCGTGATCGCCGCGACCAGGAAGTAGGTTGCCGCGGCCAGCGCGATCGCCGTGACGCCGCGCCAGCCCGACGTCAGCGCCGAGTACATGTCGGGCACGTGAAGCCTGCTCAGGACCAGCTCGGCCGAGTAGCAGGTGATGACGACCAGGGTCGCGTTCAGCGTGGTCCGGAACGGCGGGACGCGCTTGATGCGCGCCAGGCTGCGCGTCGCCAGGTGCACGTACAGGACGGCCACGAGGGCCACGACCAGCGCCGGCGGCAGGAGCAGCACGCCCGCGAACGTCCAGACCGACGTCAGGTTGATGTGCGGGGTGTCCGACACCAGCCGGCGGACGCGCTCGATCTGCCGGCCCAGCTCGGCCTGCAGCACGCCGAGGCCGGCGAGGACGCCGAAGACGGCCAGGTCCCACGCCCGGACGGGCACCGCGGCGGCCGTCCAGACGGTGGCCACGAGCGCCACGGACTCGACGAGGAAGCAGTAGAAGATCAGCGACCCGCGCTGCTGCCAGAGGGTCCAGCGAGCAGGGTTCAGCGCCCCTCGGATCCGGCCCGCGTGGCGTTCCGCCGGTCGGGCGCCGTCCATACTCAAGGCGGTGCAACTCCCCTGGGTGATCCGACGATCCGCGTCCACCCCATCACACCGGGCGGCCGCGATCGATGATTGCCACACGATCGGAGCAGCGAAGGGAGGCCGCCGCCATGCGCAACCGCGAGTCCTGACGCCTTGACGCCCGTTCCTTCGCCCGAGAGGAGCAGTGCCGTGCGCAACCGCGAGTCCTGAGCCCGTGCTGACCGGTCCCGACGCCCGGAGAGGAGAAGCCCGTGCGCAACCGCGAGTCCTGATCGCCGTGCCCGCCCCCGCGCCAGGAAGGAGTACCGCCGTGCGCAACCGCGAGTCGTGAACCCGTGCTGACCAGCCCCTGCACCCGGAAAGGAGAGCCCCGTGCGCAACCGCGAGTCCTGACCACGTCCGGCACCAGTCCGTCCCAGCACGAGAGGGGAACGTCACCATGCGCAACCGTGAGTCGTGAACGTCCGCCGGAGGAGTTCCGGCCACTCCGAACGCGGGTCCGGGTGGGGCCGCTCAGGCGGTCGCGCCGCCGTCGACGACCAGGTCGTGCCCCACGGTGAAGGCGGCTTCGTCCGAAGCCAGCCACAGCACCGCGGCGGCCACCTCGGCGGTGGCCCCCACCCGGCCCAGCGGGATCGCGTCCTTCAGCCGCGCGGCGCGGTCCGCGGCCGTCTCACCGGGCCGCAGCGACATCTCCGTGTCGGTCGCGCCCGGGCTGACCGCGTTGATGCGGACGCCGTCGGCGATGTGGTCGCGCGCCGCCGTGCGCGTCAGCACGCTGACCGCGGCCTTCGACGCCGCGTAGGCCGCCATGTTCGGCAGGCGGCCGTGCGCGCCGATGTTCGACGCCATGTTGACGATCGCGCCGCCGCCGTGCGCCCGCATGTGCGCGACCTCGTGCTTCAGGCACAGCCACGTCCCGGTGACGTTCGTGTCGAGCACCGCGCCGAAGTCGTCTTCGTCGAGGTCCGCGAGCGGGGCGGGCGACCCGAGGATGCCCGCGTTGTTGAACGCGACGTCCAGCCCGCCGTGCCGCGAGACGACCGTCTCGACCATCCGCGCGACGTCCGCGGAGTCGGTGACGTCCACAGTGACCGCGCTCGCGTCCCCGCCGATCTCCTGCACCGCCGACGCCAGCCGCTGCTCGTCCCGGCCCGCGACGACAACCGTCGCGCCCTCGGCCGCGAACGCCCGCGCCGCCGCCTTCCCGATGCCCGAGCCGCCGCCCGTCACCAGGACGACCTTGCCCGTGAACCGTGCCCCCATTGCCCGCCTTCTTTCTGGTCCGATCAGTCTTGAATAAGTCGCATTGCTTGCGAGATGGCGGCGTCCAGCCGGTTCGCCGCGTCCGCGCTCTTGCCCAGGACGCGCAGTCCTTGCAGCACGGTGAGCAGGAACCGCGCGAGCATCGCCGGGTCGCTGCCGCCGGGAAGTTCGCCTTGGGATCGAGCGCGTTCCAGCGTCATGGTGAGGGCGACCTCGAGGGTGTCCCAGCTGCGTTCCACCAGCCGTGCGACGTCGGGGTCGTGGGGGAGCAGTTCGATCGCCGCGTTGACGACGAAACAGCCCATCCTCGTCTCGTCGCCGAGGATTTCCGCCCGGTAGCCGTCGAAAAGCCGGCGCACCGCGGCCACGCCGGACCCCGGCTCGGACAGCTGGGCCAGCACTCGCGCGTCGGTCCGCTCGGCGTAGCGCTTCAACGCCGTCAGGTAGAAGTCGTGCTTCGTGCCGAACGTGGCGTACAAGCTGGCCTTGGCGACGCCGAGGTGCGTGACGAGGTCGTTGACCGACGTCGCCTCGTAGCCCTGACGCCGGAAGAGCGTGAGCGCGGCGTCGCAGGCTTCGCCGACGTCGAACTCCTTGACCCGGGACATGATCGAAACCCTAGCCCTATCGAGAACGATCGGTCAAATATCCGGATGGCGGTGTGTCGTCTCCGGTGCCGGCGGGTGCGGTGGCACTATGGCTGCTCTGACGGGCCCGAGGGGGTGAGTGATGCAGGACCTGACGCTGCCGCCGACGGTCGTCGCCACCCACCTGCGGTCCTGCGCCGAGGAGCTCGCCGCGGGCCTGCGCTGCGGCGGCCCGGGCGCCACGACCGCCGAGCTCATCGACGTCATCGCGGACCTGGTCGCCGGCCAGGAGGCCATCTCCCACGCGCTGGCCGGCCTCGCCGCCCGCGTCGAAGGCGGCTCGAACGCGCTCGTCGCGGCCCCGCCGCTGGACGTCGAGGTCGTCACCGAGGTGCTCCGCGCGGCGGCCATCGCGGCCCGCTGTTCGGCCGAGGCGCTCGACGAGGTCACGCCGTCGTTCGAATGTGTGAGCGAATCCGTCGCACCTGACACCCGTTTGTAGCTGTTTTCGCGCGAGGGCGGCTGACTAGCCTGGGAGCTGCGGAGGTGGCTCGCATGCGCGCGGTGTGGACGGGCACGATCGGGTTCGGCAGCTACGCCATTCCGGTGAAGGCGTACGGCGCGACCGAGGACCGCGAGATCCCGCTGCACCAGGTCCACGAGGCCGACGGCGGGCGCGTGCGGGTGAAGCGGGTGTGCGAGGTCGACGGCGCCGAGGTGCCGCCCGAGGAGATGGTCCGCGGCTACCCCGTCCCCGGTGGCGACGTCGTGCTGCTGTCGGACCACGAGCTCGCGTCGCTCCCGATGCCCGGCCGCACGATCGCCATCCGCGGCTTCGCGCCGCTCGCCGAGGTCGACCCGATCTGGTTCGCGAAGAGCTACTACCTCGAGCCGGAGCCGGCGGGCACCAAGCCGTACGTGCTGTTCAGCGAGGCCTTGCAGCAGTCCGGGCGGATCGCGCTCGTGACGGTCGCGCTGCGGCGGCGCGAGACGCTCGGCGCGCTGCGGGTGCGCGACCAGGTGATCGTCCTCGAGACGATGCTGTGGCCGGCCGAGGTCCGCACGCCCGACTTCCCGTTCCAGCACGCCGACGTCGACATCCGGCCCGGCGAGCTGCGGCGCGCGGTGAACCTCGTCGAGGAGCTGACCGGCGAGTTCGACCCGGGCCGCTACCCCGACCGTTACCGCGAGGCGTTCCAGGCGCTGGTGCAGGCGAAGATCGACGGATCCGAAGTCGTCCAGCCGACGGCCGCCGAGCAGGCCGAGGGCGTCACGCGGCTGCTGGCGGCGCTGCAGGAGACCGCGGCCGAAGCGGAGGACGCGCGCAACGCGGCCGTCGCGAAGGCCAAAGCCGCAGCATCGAGGGCCGCGAAGGCGCGTACGACGGCGACGCGAGCTGCGTCGCGAGGGCGCGCGAAGACGTCTTGAGTATTACTACCCACGGGTAATTGAGGGTTCTCCCACTGCTGGCCGGGTGCCTCCGGGCGGCAGACTTCGTCCTGCCGGCGGATACCGGATCGCCGGCAGAGGGGGGAAGTCCGGACGGCCCCTGGGGAGGTGAGCCGTCCGGGCGGCCAGGGTTCCGGGGCGGGCCGACAGGAGGAGCGGCCCGTTCCGGGACCCGTGCCGCACCACGGGGAGGTGGTGCGAACAGGGGGGTGTCGTGAAGGTCGCCGCGGAGGGATCGAGGGGTCTCCGCGGCGGCTTTCAGGCGTCCGCGACGCGGAGCATCAGCTCCGACGCCAGGCTCAGCAGCTGCCGCTCGGTCGGCGACAGCGTCGACTCGATCGCGCCGGCCAGCCAGCGCTCCCGCCGGATGCTGTACTCGCGCAGCACGTCCAGCCCGGCCGGGGTGATGCTGACCAGCGACCGGCGCCCGTCCGCCGGATCGGGCGAACGCGTGACGAGCTCGCGTTCGGTCACCCACGCGAGGATCCGGGTCAGCGACTGCGGCTGCAGCCGCTCGGCCTCGGCCAGCTCCGTCGGCGTGTGCGTGCCCGCCCGGTAGAGCCGGCTCAGCACCGCGAGCACCGCAGGGCCCGGCCCGTTCGGGTCCCGTTCCGCCCGCATCCGCCAGTTCAGCCGCCCGACGCCCTCGCGCACCCGGCGGGCCAGGTCGGCCAGCTCGGGGTCCGCGCTGACCGGGGGAGCGACGTCGGGTTCGGGGTGCATGGCCCCCAGATTAGGCGGTTCCCCGGACCAGCCGGGCATAACGCCCGTCGCGCGCCAGCAGCTCCTCGTGCGTCCCGCGCTCGACGATCCGGCCCTCGTGCAGCACCACGATCTGGTCGGCGTGCTCCACAGTGGACAGCCGGTGCGCGATCGTCAGCGTCGTGCGGCCCGCGGCCAGCCGGTCGAGCTCGGCCTGCACCGAGCGTTCGGTGCGGGTGTCGAGCGCGCTGGTCGCCTCGTCGAGGATGAGCACCGGCGGGTTGCGCAGCAGGATCCGCGCGATCGCCATCCGCTGTTTCTCGCCGCCGGAGAACCGGTAGCCACGCTGGCCGACGACAGTGTCGTACCCCTCGGGCAGCCCGGCCAGGGTGTCGTGGATGTGCGCGGCCTTCGCGGCGGCCTCGATCTCCTCGTCGGTCGCGTCCGGCTTCGCGAAGCGCAGGTTCTCCCGCACGGTGTCGTGGAACAGGTACGTCTCCTGCGACACCATCCCGACGCCCGCGGCCAGCGACGCCAGGGTGACGTCCCGGACGTCGGTGCCGTCGATCTCCACGGACCCGCCGCTCACCTCGTACAGCCGCGCGACCAGGTACGCGAGCGTCGTCTTGCCCGAGCCGGTCGAGCCGACCAGCGCCGTCGTCGTCCCGGCGGGGACGTCGAGGTCGATGTCCGTGAGCGTCAGCGGCCCGTCTTCGTCGTAGCGGAAGGAGACGCCGCGCATCGAGACGTCGCCGCGGCGCACGTCGAGCGTGCCCGCGCCCGGCTTGTCGGTGATCTCCACCGTCAGGTCCAGCACTTCGAAGATCCGCCCGAACAGCGCCTTCGACGTCGCCACGTTCTGCCCGATCGTCTGCATCGCGCTGGCCGGCGCGACCAGCCGGTTGAGCATGCTGGTGAACGCCACCACGGTGCCGAGCGAGATCGGCGACGCGCCGCCCGCGATCGCCAGCCCGGCGATCCAGTAGACCAGCGCGGGGATCACGGTCAGGCTCATCGCCCGCGACGCGATCTGCCAGCGTCCCGCCAGCGCGGCGGCGCGTTCCAGCGAAGCGATCTCCCGCGACTCTTCGCCGAAGCGCTCGCGCATCGCCCGCTCGTTGCCCATCGTCTTGGCGAGCAGCACACCGGTGACGGACAGGGACTCCTCGACCATCGTCGTCAGCCGGGCCATCCGCCGGGTCCGGCCGCGGGCCAGGTTCCGCCGCTTCTTGCCCAGGCGCAGGGTGAACAGCAGGAACAGCGGCACCACGATCAGCGACAGCGCCGCGAGCTGCCAGTCGAGCAGGATCAGGGCGACCGTGATCGCGGTCGTCGTCGTCAGGTTCTGCACCACCGACCCGGCCGTGGTGGTGATGACGTTGTCGACGCCGCCGATGTCGTTGAACACGCGCGAGAGCACTTCGCCGCTCTTCGTGCGGGTGAAGAAGCCGAGCGACATCCGCTGCAGGTGCCCGTAGACCGACACGCGCAGCTCGTTCATCACGCGCTGCCCGATCGTGTTGGACAGCCCGGTGGTGGCGACGCCCAGCGAGGCGCTGCCGACCGCGCAGGCGATCATCCCCCCGGCCAGGAAGCTGAGGAGCAGCGTGTCGCGGTGCGGGAGGGCGTCGTCGAGGATCTCGCGCAGCAGGAACGGCGAGGTCACGCCGAGCCCGGCCTGCACCACGATCAGCGCGAACAGCGCGGCGAGGGCCCCGCGGTGCGGGCGGAACAGGCCGGCGATCCGCCGCAGGGGGACCGGTTCGTCGGCGTCGGCGGCCGGTTCGGCGAGCGAAGGCCGGGGTCTGGTCGCGGAAGTCATACACGTATGTTTACCGAATCATCGACGACTATCCAGTCATTTTCCCGAAGCTGCCATGGAGGTAGTACGCACGTACGTACTACCTGTGCGTGCGATCTTCGCGTACCCGTGAGGCGGGGGAGCCGGAGCGACTACCCTCGGAAGGGCCGGCCTCGTCCGGCGCGCCACTCTCGACCCAGCTGGAGCGTGCACACCCGTGTTCGACACCCTCTCCGATCGGCTCACCGCCGCCCTGCAGACGCTCACGCGCAAGGGCAAGCTGTCCGACGCCGACATCGACGCCACCGCGCGCGAGATCCGCATCGCGCTGCTGGAGGCCGACGTCGCCCTCGGCGTGGTCAAGACCTTCATCGCGAGGATCAAGGAGCGGGCGAAGGGCGCCGAGGTCTCCCAGGCGCTGAACCCCGCCCAGCAGGTCGTCAAGATCGTCAACGAGGAGCTCGTCGGGATCCTCGGCGGCGAGACGCGCCGGCTGAACCTGGCGAAGAACCCGCCGACCGTGATCATGCTCGCGGGCCTGCAGGGTGCCGGTAAGACGACCCTCGCCGGCAAGCTCGCGATGTGGCTGAAGAAGCAGGGCCACGCGCCGATGCTGGTCGCCTGCGACCTCCAGCGCCCGAACGCCGTCACGCAGCTGCAGGTCGTCGGCGAGCGTGCCGGCGTCGTCACCTTCGCGCCCGAGCCGGGCAACGGCGTCGGCGACCCGGTCGACGTCGCCCGCCGCGCCATCGAAGAGGCCAAGCACGCGCAGCACGACGTCGTCGTGGTCGACACCGCCGGTCGCCTGGGTGTCGACGAAGAGCTGATGAAGCAGGCCGCGGACATCCGGGACGCGGTCAGCCCGGACGAGGTCCTGTTCGTCGTCGACGCGATGATCGGTCAGGACGCCGTCACCACGGCGGAGGCGTTCCGCGACGGCGTCGGCTTCACCGGTGTCGTGCTCACGAAGCTCGACGGCGACGCCCGCGGTGGTGCCGCGCTGTCCGTCCGCGAGGTCACCGGCCAGCCGATCCTCTTCGCGTCCAACGGTGAGAAGCTCGAGGACTTCGACACCTTCCACCCGGACCGGATGGCTTCGCGCATCCTCGGCATGGGTGACGTGCTGACCCTGATCGAGCAGGCCGAGCAGGCCTTCGACCAGCAGCAGGCCGAGAAGGCCGCGGAGAAGCTGTCGAGCGGCCAGCTCACCCTGGAGGACTTCCTCGAGCAGATGCTCGCGGTCCGCAAGATGGGCCCGATCGGCAACCTGCTCGGCATGCTGCCGGGCGCGGGCCAGATGAAGGACCAGCTCGCCCAGGTCGACGACAAGCACCTGGACAAGCTGCAGGCGATCATCCGCGGCATGACGCCGGCCGAGCGCGACAACCCGAAGATGATCAACGGGTCGCGCCGGCTGCGCATCGCCAACGGTTCCGGCGTCACCGTCCGCGAGGTCAACGACCTGGTCAACCGGTTCTTCGAGGCCCGCAAGATGATGGCCCAGATGGCCGGGCGGTTCGGCTTCGGCGGCGGGGGCGGCAGCTCCAAGCGCAAGGGCAAGAAGGGCAAGAAGGGCGGGCGCGGCCCGACCCAGCCGAAGATGCGCGGCGGGCTGCCCGGTGGCATGCCGATGCTGCCCCCGGGCGGGATGGGCGGCGGCATGCCGGACCTCTCCCAGCTGGGCGGCATGAACGACGTCCCGGGCTTCGACCCGTCGAAGTTCAAGCTGCCGAAGAACCCGAAGGACAATTGAGCACCGCGCTCCACGCCGCCGGGGTGGTGCTGCCCGGCGGCGAGTCCCGCGAGCTGTGGATCACCGGCGGCCGGATCTCGTTCGAGCCGGTGCCGGACGCCGAGACGCTCGGGCGTGACGTCTTCCTCGTGCCCGGCCTGGTCGACGCGCACTGCCACCCCGGCATCGGCGTCGGCGGGCCCGTGTCGCTGGAGGAGGCGGCTTCGCAAGCCGCGGCCGATCGCGACGCGGGCACGCTGCTCATCCGCGACTGCGGCCTGCCGATCGACGTCCGGCCGTTGCAGGCGCGGGCCGACCTGCCGACGATCATCCGCGCCGGGCAGCACCTCGCCCTGGCCAAGCGGTACATCCCCGGGCTCGGCATCGAGCTGGAGGACCCGTCGCAGCTGCCGGACGCCGTCGCCGAGCAGGCCCGCGACGGCGACGGCTGGGTCAAGCTCGTCGGCGACTGGATCGACCGCGGCGCCGGCGACCTCGCGCCGCTGTGGCCCGACGACGTCCTGGCCGAAGCCGTCAAGGTCGCGCACGACCACGGCGCCCGCGTCACCGCGCACGTGTTCGGCGAAGCCGCGCTGCCCGGGCTCATCGCGTCCGGCATCGACTGCCTCGAGCACGGCACCGGCCTGAGCGCGGACCAGCTCGCCGAGCTGGCGCGCAACGACGTCGCGCTGGTGCCGACCCTGATCAACATCGAGAACTTCCCCGGCATCGCGGACAAGGCGGGCAAGTACCCGGCGTACGCGGCGCACATGCGCGCGCTGCACGCCGGCGTCGGCGAGATGGTCGCGACGGCCATCGAAGCGGGCGTACGCGTCTTCGCGGGCAGTGACGCCGGAGGCATGGTCGAGCACGGCCGGCTCGTCGACGAGATCGAAGCCCTGCACCGCGCCGGCATGACGCGCGAGGCGGCGCTTGCGAGCGCGTCGTGGGCCGCCCGCGACTGGCTCGGCCACCCCGGCATCGCCGACGGCGCGCCCGCGGACCTGCTCGTCCACGCGAGCGACCCGCGCGAAGACCTGGGCGTCCTGCGGCATCCCGAGCACATCGTGCTGGGCGGCGCCGTCTACGCGTGACCCCGCCGATTTCCTTGCGGGGTCGGCACTTTAGCGTTGGGGCCGTGACGGACGACGACGGCGCGCGGCGCGTGCTCGGAGCGCACTGGTGTTTCGTCGCGTTCTTCGCGGGGATCGCGGGCTACTACCTCATCAACCTGATCATCGCCGCCGCCGTCAACCGCAACGTCGGCGAATTCGACCCCCTCGAACTCCACGACATCGGCCCGCTGCTGCTCCTGGCGTTCGTCCCCAACCTGCTGCTCGGCCTCGGCCCGGCGGCCGGCTCGTGGCTCTGGGGCCACGGGCTGCGCGCGGACTTCGGGCTCAAACCGACCTGGCGCGACGTCCGGATCGGTCTCGCCTGCGGCGCGCTCGCCCTGGTCGTCGGGTACGGGCTCAACCTGGTGCTGATCGCCGTCTACGGCGCCGACGACGTCTCCGACAGCCCGCTCTCCGACCTCGCCGACACCTTCGACGGCGACACCGTCTGGCTGGTGCTCGCCGCGGTGATCGTCATCGCCGGCGCGCCGATCACGGAGGAGCTGCTGGTCCGCGGCACGCTGTGGAACGCGCTGTCGTTCCACCGCATCCCGCCGTGGGTCGTGCTCATCCTGACGTCGCTGGTGTTCGCGCAGCTGCACGGCGAGCCGACGCGGACGATCGCGTTGTTCGGCCAGGGCATCGCGATCGGGCTGGCCCGGCACCTGTCCGGGCGGGTGAGCGCCGGGGTGATCGCCCACGCGGCCAACAACCTGCCGCCGGCGGTCCTCCTGTTCGTCGCCCACTGAGCGTTACGAAGATCGATGGACAGTAGCCGTGCGGATACTGTGCGATCACTTTCCGGCGGCTAGGCTCGGAACCTGGAGCCGAGCGACCGCGGAGGGCAAGGCGTGACCACTTCCCAGCCCCGGGACCCGGCTTCCGACGCGCCTCCGGAGCCGGAGGAGCCCGCCGCGACGGCCTTCCTCCCGCCGGTGCGGCGCCACCGGTGGGGCTTCGGGGCCTTCCTGCTCGTCGAAGCCGTGCTGCTGGCTTCGGCGGCGTTCGTGTCGGTGCTGGTCGGCGACACCGGCCCCGGCCCGTTGCCGATGCGGGTCGTGCTGCTCGGCACCATGCTCCCGACGATGATCGCGGCCGGTGTCGCCGTGCTGATCACCTGCGTACGCGGCAACGGCCCGGTCGTCGACCTGCGGCTCCAGTGGCGCTGGGCCGACGTCCGCACCGGGTTCCGCTACGGCTGCATCGGGCTCGTCTTCACGACCATCGCCGCCTACCTGTGGACGCGGCTGGTCGGCAACGCCAACGCGACGTCCGCGATCAGCTCCCTGGTCGAAGACCGGAAGATGTCCCTCTCGGCGGCCGTCGTGATGTTCGTCTACCTGTGGCTGCTCGGCCCGATCTGCGAGGAGATCATCTACCGCGGCCTGCTCTGGGGCGCCGTCGAGCAACTGCAGTGGCGCAGCGAACGCTGGGGGCGCGTCGCGGCGTTCCTCCTGTCCACAGCGGTCTTCGCGGCGAGCCACCTCGAGCCCCTGCGGACGACGTTGCTGCTGGTCATCGCGGTGCCGATCGGCCTGGCCCGGCTGGTCACCGGGCGGCTGCCGGGCAGTATCGTGGCGCACCAGGTGAACAACTTCCTCCCGGCGCTGACCATCCTGCTCGGGGCGCTCGGGGTGGCCTCTTTCTGAGTGCGCGAGTGTCATCTGGCAGAATGGTTCACTGCCTGCTTCCGCCGGACCCTCTCACCGCGCGAAAGCTCCTGACCTTCGGGTGCCCGCGTCCGTGTCCCCACTCGGCTCGCGTGCGCCCACCCCAGCACCAGAGAGACTCGAGGAGAACCCACACCCGTGGCCGTCAAGATCAAGCTGCAGCGCCTCGGCAAGATCCGTGCGCCGTACTACCGCATCATCGTCGCCGACGCGCGCACCCGCCGGGACGGCAAGGCCATCGAGACGATCGGCAAGTACCACCCGAAGGAAGAGCCGAGCCTGATCGAGGTCGTCTCCGAGCGCGCCCAGTACTGGTTGGGTGTCGGCGCGCAGCCGACCGAGCCGGTCCAGCGCCTGCTGGAGATCACCGGTGACTGGCAGAAGTTCAAGGGCCTGCCGGGCGCCGAGGGCACCCTGAAGGTGGCCGAGCCGAAGCCGTCGAAGCAGGACCTGTTCAACGCGGCGCTGGCCGCGGCCGGCGAGGAGCCCTCCACCGAGGCCACCACGCCGAAGAAGAAGTCCGCCCCGAAGAAGGCCGAGGCCGAGAAGGCCGAAGCCGCCGAGGGTGAGAAGGCCGAGTGAGCTTTCTGGCTGACTCCCTCGAGCACCTGGTGCGCGGGATCGTCGACAACCCGGACGAGGTCCGGGTCGAGCTGCTGACCACGCGCCGTGGCCGCACGCTCGAGGTGCACGTGCACCCCGACGACCTCGGCAAGGTGATCGGCCGGGGTGGTCGCACGGCGACCGCCCTGCGCACCGTCATGGGCGGCATCGGTGGCCGCGGCGTCCGCGTGGACGTCGTCGACACCGATCGCTGAGCCCCTTTCGGAACACGGTCAGGATGGACGTCGTAGTCGGCCGCATCGCCAAGGCGCACGGCATCCGCGGAGAACTCGCGGTGGACGTGCGCACGGACTCGCCGGAAGAGCGGTTCAAGGTCGGTGCGGCCGTGACGACGAAGCTGCGTGACGGCAGCACCAGGGAACTCACCATCGCAGCCGCCCGCGAACACAGCGGGCGGCTGCTGGTGCGTTTCGAGGAGGTGCTGACCCGCGACGTCGCCGAGACGCTGCGAGGGGCGCTCCTCCTCGCCGACACGGACACGCTGCCGCCGACGGGCGACCCCGAGGAGTTCTACGACCACGAGCTGGCCGGCCTGCGCGCCGAGCTGCTCGACGGCGCGGTCGTGGGCAAGGTCGTCGAGGTCGTCCACTCGCCCGCGGGCGAGTTGCTGGAGCTGGACGTCGACGGGCGCGCCGTGCTGGTGCCGTTCGTCCGCGCGATCGTCCCCACGGTGGACGTCGCGGGCGGGCGGGTCGTGCTCGACCCGCCGGAAGGCCTGCTCGACGCATGAGGCGCTGGACAGCCGTTCTCGCGGCCCTGCTGATCGCCCTGACCTTCGCGCCCGCCGCCCGGGCGGCGAGCCCGACCTACGGCGACTTCTCGATGATGTTCCAGCGCAGCGCGGGCCAGTACGCGCCGCCGGGGGAGAAGGCGTTCCAGTGGGCGTGGTCGCCGCAGTCGGCCACGGAGTCGCAGATCTCCTGGGGCGACCCGGCCGCGTGGCCGCCGTCGTACGCGGAACATTTCCTTCGATCGGGTGATTGGGTGCTGCTCGACGGCTGGGGCGGCAACGGCACGTACTACACCCAGCGCGTGACCGCCGAGTCGTTCTGCCGGGCAGGCGTCTGCACGCCGATCGCCTCCGACGGCGGGCGCCAGCACTACGTGCGCTGGACCGTGCCCTCGACCGGTTACCGGCTGGTGGCGGAGGGGACCGTCACCGAGCAGAGCAGCGGTAAGTCGTTCCGGTTCAAGCACGAACAGACCTGGGGCGCGCCCGCGCCGTGCAGCTCGGCCCGCTTCGGCGCGCGGACCTGCGTCACGCAGAGCGAATCCTGGTCCGACAACAAGGACCTGGCCGCCGGCTCGCCCGTCCGCGAGACGCTGCGCCGGGACATCAAGATCGCCCAGGGCCTGGGCATGGCCTTCCTGATCGACCAGCAGGTGCCGTCGCCCTGGCACGCCGAGGCCACCGAATACTGGAAGTGGTGACCGGGTGCGCATCGACGTCGTCACGATCTTCCCCGAGTACCTCGACCCCCTGCGCGCGGCGCTGCTGGGCCGGGCGATCGACCGCGGCCTGATCGAGGTCGGCGTGCACGACCTGCGCGACTGGACGCACGACGTGCACCGCGCGGTCGACGACGCGCCGTACGGCGGCGGGCCCGGCATGGTGATGAAGCCGCAGATCTGGGGCCCGGCCCTGGACGACGTCTGCGGCGACGGGACGCGCCTGGTCGTCCCGACGCCGGCCGGCAAGCCGTTCACCCAGGAGCTGGCGCACGAATACGCAGCGGAGAAGCACCTGGTCTTCGCCTGCGGCCGCTACGAAGGCATCGACCAGCGGGTCGTCGACGACGCCGCGCGCCGGATGCCGGTCGACGAGGTGTCGATCGGCGACTACGTGCTGGTCGGCGGCGAGGCGGCGGTGCTGGTCATCGTCGAGGCCGTCGTCCGGCTGCTGCCCGGCGTGCTCGGCAACGCGCGCTCGGCCGCCGAGGACTCCTTCTCCGACGGCCTGCTCGAAGGGCCCAGCTACACGCGCCCCGAGGTCTGGCGGGACCTGGCGGTCCCCGACGTCCTGCGGTCCGGCAACCACGCCCTGATCGACCGCTGGCGGCGTGACCAGGCCCTGGAGCGGACCGCCCGGCGCCGCCCCGATCTCCTCGCGGCGCTGCCGGAAGGTAGTCTCGACAAGCACGACCGCGGGGTCCTGGAGGGCTTGGATCCCGAACAGGCTTAGCCCGGTTACCCGACGCGTGGCAGGGTCTGTAATACTTGACAGGTTGGCGTGAGTGGACCTCGTCGTTCACGAGCCCGCCATCAGCCCCCTGGGTCGCCCGCAGCGGCACCGTTGCGCGCCCGGGGACGTGTACGCAAGCCATACGAAGACGAGGACGGACCACCGATGAACACCCTGGACGCGCTGGACAAGCAGTCGCTGCGTTCCGACATCCCGGACTTCCGCCCGGGCGACACGCTCAAGGTGAGTGTCCGCGTCATCGAGGGCAACCGCGAGCGCAACCAGGTCTTCCAGGGCGTGGTCATCCGCCGTCAGGGCGGTGGCATCCGGGAGACCTTCACCGTCCGCAAGGTTTCGTTCGGCGTCGGCGTCGAGCGCACCTTCCCGGTGCACTCGCCGAACATCGCCTCGATCGAGGTCTTCAAGCGCGGTGACGTCCGCCGGGCGAAGCTGTACTACCTGCGCGACCTCCGCGGCAAGGCCGCCAAGATCAAGGAGCGGCGTGAGAACCGCGAGACGGCCTCGGCTAACTGAGTCACCACTCGGTTACCGGTAGCCTGACGACGTGGCCGAACCCGTGTCCCAGAACGCTCCCGAGGATGACCCCGATCGCTCCGAAGAGGACAAGCCCAGGCTGTCCCGATCCGAAGAGCGCGGGGGATCCCGTCGGCGGCGAGCCAAGCCCGCCAAGAAACGGTCGTTCTGGAAGGAACTGCCGATCCTGCTCGTGATCGCCCTGGTGCTCACGATCTTGATCCAGACATTCCTCGCGAAGGTCTTCATGATCCCCTCGGGGTCCATGGAGGCGACGCTGCACGGGTGTCCCGGCTGCACCGGCGACCGGATCCTGGTCGACCGGGTCACCTACGACTTCACCGAGCCCTCGCCGGGCGACGTGATCGTGTTCAAGGGCCCGCAGGCGTGGATCAACAACGAGATCGCGCCCCAGGAGTCGAGCAACATCATCGTGCAGGGCCTGCGCGGGCTCGGCTCGCTGGTCGGGTTCGCCCCGCCGGACGAGCGCGACTTCGTCAAGCGCGTGATCGCGGTCGGCGGCCAGACCGTCCAGTGCTGCGACCCGCAGGGCCGCATGATCGTGGACGGCAAGGCGCTCGACGAGCCCTACATCTACTGGGAAAACCCGTCCAACCAGGAGCAGAAGACCTTCGATCCGGTCAAGGTCCCGGCCGGCACGGTCTGGGTGCAGGGCGACAACCGGAACAACTCGGACGACTCCCGGTTCCAGGGCGGCGGCGGCGTGAACGGCGCTGTTCCCGTGGACAACATCATCGGCAAGGCGCGGATCATCGTCCTGCCGCCGAGCCGGTGGGGCGGGATCACCGACCACAACCCGCAGGCGTCGGCCCAGCCGGTGGCGCTCGGTGCGCCGGCCTGGCAGAGCGGCATCCCGCTCGGGGCCGGGATCGCGGCGGCGTGGCCGGCGTTGTTCTTCGGGCGCAAGCTCAAGTCCGGACTGCTCCGGGCGGCCGGGCGGAAACGCTAGCCAGCCCGGTCCGTGTCGGCAGACGGGTGATCCAGCTTTGACTCTTCCCGGTCCCCTCACCGCGGCCGAGCCGATCCGGCCGCCGCGGGCCGTGGTGCGCGGCGACCTCTTCTGGGGTCTGCAGGGCGCGCTCGACCGCCGTGGCCTCGGCCCGGTCGCCGGTGTGGACGAAGCCGGCGCCGGGGCGTGCGCGGGGCCGCTGGTGGTAGCGGCCTGCGTGCTCAAGCAGGGCGACGCGAAGCTCACCGAGCTGACGGACTCCAAGCTGATGACGGCCAAGGCGCGCGACCGCGTCTACGACCTGGTGCTCAAGCGGGCGGTCGACTATTCGGTGATCGTCATCCCGACCGCCGAAGTCGACCTCTACGGCATCCGGGTGATGAACCTGGAGGGCATGCGGCGCGCCGCGGCGGCGCTGCGCGTGCACCCGGGCTACATCCTCACCGACGGGTTCCGCGTCCCGGGCCTGACGGCCCCGAACGCGGCGGTGATCAAGGGCGACCGTTCGGTGGCGTGCATCGCGGCCGCGTCGGTGCTGGCGAAGGTGACGCGCGACCGCATCATGGCGGGCCACCACGACGACCTCCCGCACTACGGTTTCGACGTGCACAAGGGGTACAGCACGACGGACCATCTCGCGGCGCTTCGCGAACACGGCCCCAGCGACGTCCACCGCTGGTCGTACACGAACGTCGCCACGGTGGCCATCAAGCGTGGCCTGCGGCCCTCGCGGCCGGTCCTGCTGACCTACGCGGCGCTGGAGAAGGCGATGGAGCCCGGGGCGTCCGCGGGGCTGGCGGCGGTCCTCGACGAGGCACTCGAGCCACAACTCAGCCTGCCGCTGGCTGCCCCGGGCGCGGCTGTGGGTCACAATGAACGCTCCGCCGGCGGAGCAGCGGCACGATCCCGAGGAGGGGCGCGGATTTCATGAGCGCAGAGGATCTCGAGAAGTACGAGACCGAGATGGAGCTCTCGCTGTACCGCGAGTACCGCGACATCGTCGGACAGTTCTCGTACGTGGTGGAGACCGAGCGGCGGTTCTACCTGGCGAACGCGGTCGACGTCCAGGTCCGAGACGGCGGCGGCGAGGTGTACTTCGAGGTCCGCATGTCCGACGCGTGGGTCTGGGACATGTACCGCCCGGCCCGGTTCGTCAAGCACGTCCGGGTCATCACGTTCAAGGACGTGAACGTCGAGGAGCTCGACAAGCCGGACCTCCGGCTCCCCGAGGACGGCCCGTTCTCGGGCTGACCCCGGTCCTGTTCCCAGCCGCGCCGGCTCGTCTTCCCGACGGGCCGGCGCGGCTCGTTTTTGCGTGATCTTTTGGCGCCGTAGCACAACACCCCGACAGTTCTGCTCGTTCCGCCGCGATCCGTGGACGGGTTGTCCACATACCCCCGGTTGTCCACAGACGGCCGATTCCGCTCTGGTTTCGCCGCCCCGCCCGCTGGCATCGTCGAACGCACACGCACTGTGATCACCGGGATCGCCCCGGTGACCGACGAGGGGGCGAACACGATGACGGGCACCGACGAGCTCGCAAGACACCGCCGCGACCTGGGCGCGTGGGGCGAAGACCTCGCCGCCCGCCACCTGCAGGAGCGCGGCCTCGTCCTGCTCGGCCGCAACTGGCGCTGCCGCGAAGGCGAGATCGACCTGATCCTGACGGACCGGACCCGAGTGGTCTTCTGCGAGGTGAAAACCCGCACGAGCACGGAGTACGGCCTCCCGTCGGAGACGGTCTCGGAGGAGAAGGCAGGCCGAGTCCGCCAGGCGGCCCAACGCTGGTTACGAGAGTTCCGCATCGGCTGGTGCCCAGTCCGCTACGACGTGGTGACGATCCTCGCCGAGCCGGGAACAACCCCCCGAGTCCAGCACATCGAGGCGGCGTTCTGATGCCCATCGCGAAGGCGTGGAGTGTTGCCTTGCTCGGCATCGACGGCCGGGTGATCGAGATCGAGGCCGACCTCGGCGGCGGGCTGAGCCGCGTCACGCTCGTCGGACTCCCCGACGCCGGGTTACGCGAGGCCAAGGACCGAGTCCGCTCGGCCGTCCGCAACTCCGGCCAGCCCTGGCCGGACGGAAAGGTGACGCTCGGCCTGTCCCCGGCGAACCTGCCGAAGGTCGGCTCGGCGTACGACCTCGGCATCGCGGCGGCCGTCCTGGCGGCCACGGGCTCGGTCCCGGCAACGCGGCTGCTCGGCACGGTGCTGCTGGGCGAGCTCGCGCTCGACGGCCGCGTCCGCCCGGTCCGCGGCGTCCTCCCCGGCCTGCTGGCGGCTCGGGCGGCCGGTTACGAACGAGCCGTGGTCCCGGCGGACTCGCTGGTTGAGGCGGCGCTGGTGGACGGCATCGACGTCGCGGGCGCGGCCCACCTCCGCGACCTGGTGGCGTGGCTGAAGAACGAAGGCGGTCTCGTGTCTCCGGAGCCGCCGGAGCCCGCGAAACCGCCGTCGGTCCCGGACCTCGCCGACGTGGTCGGCCAACCGGAAGCGCGCTGGGCCCTGGAAGTCGCGGCCGCCGGAGGCCACCACCTGCTGCTCACAGGACCGCCCGGAGTCGGCAAGACGATGCTGGCGCGCCGGCTGCCCGGCCTCCTGCCACGCCTGTCGCCCGAAGAATCCCTTGAGGTGACGGCGGTCCACTCGGTCGACGGCTCGCTGTCGAAGTCGTCCCCGCTGGTGACGGTCCCGCCGTTCGTGGCCCCGCACCACTCGATCACGGTGGCGGCCCTGATCGGCGGCGGCAGCGGCCTGGCCACCCCGGGCGCGATCAGCCGGGCCCACCGCGGGGTCCTGTTCTTGGACGAGGTCTGCGAGTTCGGCGCCCAGCGCCTGGAGTCGCTGCGCACGGTGGTGGAGGAAGGCGAGGTCCGCATCGCGCGGGTCAAGGGCGCGGTCACGTACCCGGCGCGCTTCCAGCTGGTCCTGGCGACGAACCCGTGCGCGTGCGCACCCCCAAAGGAAGCCGATTGCGTGTGCTCCCCGACGGCCCGCCGCCGCTACCTCAGCAGGCTGTCGGGCCCGTTGCTGGACCGCGTGGACCTGCGCGTCCGCCTCCGCCCCTTGAGCGCGATCAACGCGCACGACACGGGCGCGGGGGAGTCCTCAGCGTCGGTCCGCGAGCGGGTCTTACGGGCCCGCGACCGGGCGGCCCACCGCTGGCAGACCCACGGCTGGCGCTCCAACTCGGAAGTCCCAGGCCCGGCATTGAGACGCGAGTTCGCCCTGCGCCCGGAAGCAACGGCCCTCCTGGACCGAGCAATGGACCGCGGTGCCCTGAGCGGCCGAGGAGCCGACAGGTGCTTGCGCATCGCCTGGACCCTGGCCGACCTGGACGACGAGGACCAACCAGGCCCAGACCAGGTCGCCACGGCCCTGGACTTCCGCGAACGAGTAGCGGCATGACCCCCGACAAGCTGGGCCCGGCCGTTCCTCGCCAGCCCTTCCCGAGAGACGACGGCATGTACCCGAACCTTCACCAAGCCTGCGCCTCCCGGCACCGTGAGAGCGTCTGCGTCAGCCCGGACGGGTCACGCCGAACCCACGTCTCTCTGCGCGCGACGAAGCCAAGAGAGTCGCGCCAGATCAGCACCTTTCTGCATGGGCATCGTCTGCGAGGTGGCCGCGCGAAGCTGGGTGAGTCGCGTATGGCCCGAGCCGTCCTGCGTCGGCTCCTTCCGCGCGGCGGCTGCGTGAATTTGAGGGACTCGCGCGAGGCGCACCGGCTCCCTCCGAGAGGCGGCGCAAGCCTGGAAGAGCTGCGCGGAGCACGGGCCGACCACCTTCGAACCATGCCGAAAGCGGTGGCGCCATGACCCCCGACAAGCTGCACCGAGCCCGCGCCTACCTCCTCCGCGTGGCCGAACCCCCGGCCCCGGCCTTGGTCGCCTTCGTGGCCGAACACGGTCCCATCGATGCGGCCGCCCGGGTGCGGTGCGGTGACTGCCCGCCCGAGGTGCTGAAAGCGACCGAAGCCCGCCGTGAGTACGACCTCGTGGAGCAGGACTTCGCGCGCGCCGCCGCGGTTGGTGCTCGGCTGGTCGTGCCCGAGGACGACGAGTGGCCCGGCTGGCCGTTGCTCGCGCTCGAGCAGGCGGCCCGGCGTGGGGTGGCCGAAGCCGTGCCGCCGCTGGCTTTGTGGGTTGCCGGCGATGTCGCGCTCGGCGCCGCCGCCGATCGGGCCGTGGCCGTGGTGGGGGCTCGTGCGGCGACCAGTTACGGCGAGCACCACGCCGCCGAGCTGGCGTACGGGCTGGCCAGCCGGCGCGTCCCGGTGTTCTCGGGCGCGGCCTACGGCATCGACGGTGCCGCGCACCGCGGCGCGCTCGCCGCCGGCGGGGTCACCGGTGCCGTGCTCGGGTGCGCCGTCGACGCGGGCTACCCAGCCGGCCACGTCGGGCTGCTGAACCGGATCGTCCGCAACGGCGGCGTCGTGGTCAGCGAGTACCCGCCCGGCACCCCGCCGGCCCGGCACCGGTTCCTCGTCCGCAACCGGCTCATCGCCGCCCTCACCGAGGGCACCGTGGTGGTCGAAGCCGGCCGGCGCAGCGGCGCGCGCAACACGGCGAGCACCGCCGGTGCCCTCGGCAAGGTCGTCATGGCGCTGCCGGGGCCCGTCTCGTCGGGGATGTCCGTCGGCTGCCACGAGCTGATCCGCGACGCGCGCGCGACGCTCGTCTCGACCGTCGACGAGGTCCTCGAGACCGTGGGCCGCTTCGGCATCGCCGAGGACCAGGCCGCCCGGCCGAGGCGGCCCACCGACCGGCTGGGGCCCGATGCGCTCCGTGCGTACGAGGCCTTGGTCGCGCGCGCCGACCGGTCCGATGCCGAGATCGCGGTCGAATCCGGGCTGCCGCTGGGAAAGGTGCGGGCGCTGCTGCCGGCACTGGAGATCGACGGATTCGCCGTCCGCGGGGACGGCGGTTGGCGACGACGGAGGGAAAGCGCGTGAGGACCACGAATTCCGCCCGAAAACGTCGAATCCGTTCGGCCGGTCCGGTGGGCCCGCGTGGCGATCCTTGACCGGCGGCGGTTGTTCGCGCAGCGTGACACCATGCCGCCACCACGCTCCGGCCGGGGAGGCCGTCCGGACCTGCGCGCGCTCCGGGCCGCGCTGCCCGAGCCGGTCCAGGCCGTCGTCACCGGCTACGAACGGCACCTCCGGCTCGAACGCGGGCTGTCCGAGCACACCGTCCGGGCCTACATCGGCGACGCCGTGTCGCTCTTGGGGTTCCTCGTGGACGGCGGGGGCACGCTCGCCGAGCTCGACCTCGCGCGGCTGCGGGCGTGGCTCGCCGCCCAGCAGACCGGCGGGGCGAGCCGGACGACGCTCGCGCGGCGGGCCGCGTCGGCCCGGACGTTCACGGCCTGGGCGCACCGCTCCGGCGTCCTCACCACCGACCCGGGCGGGCGGCTCGCCGCCCCGCGGGCGCACCGGACCCTGCCCGGGGTGCTGCGCGCCGGGCAGGCGGGGGAGGTCATGCAGGCGTCGGCGGCCGGCGCGGCCGAGCGTGATCCGGTGGCGCTGCGTGATCGTGCGATCGTCGAGCTGCTCTACGCGACCGGCATCCGCGTGTCCGAGTTGTGCGGGCTGGACGTCGGTGGCGCCGATTTCTCCCGTCGTGTCGTGACGGTCCTGGGTAAGGGCGGCAAGGAGCGCGTGGTGCCGTTCGGGGTCCCGGCGGCCGGCGCGCTGCACGACTGGATCGACGAGGGGCGGCCGAAGATCTTGGCCGAAACCGCCGGTGGCGGCGTCGAGCCCGCGCTTTTCCTCGGCGTCCGGGGCAAACGCGTCGACCCGCGCGCGGTCCGGCGTGTCGTGCACGACGCGGTCTCCGCGGTGCCCGGAGCGCTCGACATGGGGCCTCATGGCCTGCGGCATTCGGCCGCGACGCATCTGCTGGAGGGGGGTGCCGATCTCAGGAGCGTTCAGGAACTGCTTGGTCACGCTACGCTTGCCACGACGCAGCTCTACACTCATGTGACCGTCGACCGGTTGAAAGCGATCCATGACCGAGCGCATCCCAGGGCCTGAGGCGGCCCGGGGAGTCTCGCCGGGGTCGTGGCCAGCGGGCCCGGCGGCGCACGCGCATCCGCACGAGCACGGAGACGATACTGAGCCGCATGCCGAGAACGACTGTGCAATGACCGCAGGACCGCACGTGACCGAAGCCGCCGGAGTGACCACTCACGGTGAGGCCGCCGTGCCCGCGGAATCGCGCGCCGGCTACGACGTCGACGCCGGGATCGCGGCGCTGTGGCGGCAGTTCGCCGACAGCCCCGACCAGGCGTCACGCGATCGGCTCGTGCTGCACTACGCCCCGCTGGTCAAGTACGTCGCGGGCCGGGTCGGCACCGGTCTGCCCACCCACGTCGACGTGGGGGACCTCGTGCAGTCCGGCATCTTCGGGCTCGTCGACGCGATCGAGAAGTTCGACCCCGAGCGCGGCCTGCGCTTCGAGACGTACGCGATGCAGCGCATCCGCGGCGCGATCCTCGACGACCTCCGCTCGCAGGACTGGGTGCCGCGCGCGGTCCGCAGCAAGGCCAAGGAGGCCGAGCGGGCGATGGAGCGCCTCGGCGCCCGCCTCAACCGCACCCCGACCGACGCGGAGCTCGCCGCCGAGCTCGGCATCGGCCTCGACGACCTGCGTGACTTCTACGGCCAGCTGCAGCTCACCAGCGTCGTCGCGCTGGAGGACCTGGTGGCCGCGGGCAAGGACAGCGGTTCGCTGGTGGACACGCTGCCCGACGACGACGCCGTCGACCCGGTCGCGGTGCTCGTCGACCAGGACAACCGCCGCCAGCTCGCGCAGGCCATCGCGCAGTTGACGGAGCGCGACAAGATCGTGGTCAGCCTCTACTACTTCGAGAGCCTGACGCTCGCCGAAATCGGCAAGGTCCTGGGCGTCACGGAGTCGCGGGTCAGCCAGCTGCACACGCGCGCGGTCATGCGGCTGCGGGCCAAGCTGGTCGAGCAGACCGGCGGCGCCTGATCAGGGGCCACCTCCCCACGGCTTGAGCCGGAACTCGCCCACCTCGCCGGTCAGGGCGAGGGGATCGACGTATTCGTCACCGCGCCGTACGCCCCAGTGCAGGCAGGCGGCGACCGCGCAGCCGGGATGCCCGGCGAGCACGCTCCCGAGCACCTGTCCCCGGTAGACCTGGTCGCCGACGGCCACCTGCGGCTCGACGGGCTCGTAGGTGGTGCGCAGGCCACCATCGTGGTCGACAGAGATGACGGGCCGCCCGGCCACGACCCCGGCGAACACGACGACCCCGGCATCGGCGGCCAGCACGTCCTGCCCGGGTACGGCGGCGAGGTCGACGCCGCGGTGCCCGGCGCCGTAGGGGGTCTCCGGGGCGTCGAAGTACTTCGTGACCACCGGTGTGGGTGACAGTGGCCAGGACAGTCGCGCCTGCTGTGTGGCGCCGCGGCCGCTCGCCGGGGAGACGCGAGGTGGCCAGGTCGGGGTGGTGCCGAGGGGCGATGTCCAGGATCCGGCGGCCCAGGGATCGGGGGACGCGAGCTCGCGGCCGGCGGTAGCCGCGCCGAAGCCGATGGCCGAGGCGATGAACGGGCTGGGCGCGGTCGGCCGGCTCGAATCCGAGCCGGGCGCCGCGGCCCAGGGCCCGACGGGCACCGGCTCGCTCGCAGGCCCGGGTGTCCACGGCGCGGCGGGCTCGCTCGCAGGCTCGGGTGGTTCGGCGGGCTTGTGGGCTGGCTCGGGTGGTTCGGCGGGCTTGTGGGCTGGCTCGGGTGGTTCGGCGGGCTTGTGGGCTGGCTCGGGTGGTTCGGCGGGCTTGTGGGCTGGCTCGTG
>NZ_JBSGDR010000005.1:0-177780 GCF_053602455.1 Amycolatopsis sp. NPDC004378 | reverse complement strand
ACGGGCGGTTCGGCGGGCTCGCGTGCAGGCCCGGGTGGCTCGGCGGCCGCGGAATCGCTCGCCCGCCTCGGTGCCCGTGACTTGGCCGCCGCCGGCCCGGTCAGCCGCGCTGCCGCATCCGGCGCCGTGGCCGCCACGCTCGGGACCTCCCCGGCCGGCCAGGGTCTTCGGTCCTCCCTCGCGGGCGGGCCGAGGTCGCTCACCGCGCCTCCGAACAGCGCCATGACCAGGGCAAGCAGCACCCCGGCCCCATCCCGGACCCGGCTTCGACGTCGCATGATCGACTCCATGTCCCCAGCCTGCGACACCGCCGGGCGTCGTGGGGGCCGGCCCGGGAATCTGTGGATAACCGGAGGCGATGTGGACAACTGCGTCGGTGAGCGGCCGCCGGTGGGGGAGGGGCTGGTGGCAGGGGGTAGAATCTTCTGCGCGGTCCGCGTGAGCGGGCTGACTTCGCGTGCACGTGCGCGTTCCCCCGGTTTTCGAGCTTCACCGGCCGGGCGATTCGCACGGCGTCCGGCGGTCCCGCGGGTTCCTTCGCCCCGGGTCCGGACACCGGCACGGGCACCAGGGCGAGCGGCCACCCGGCCGCGAGCGACAAAACCGAGCAGCGCGTCCAAGGAAGCTACCGCGGGCGCGCACGACACAGAAGAGGTGTGATTCCGGCAATGGCCGTCGTCACCATGAAGCAGCTGCTCGACAGCGGCGTGCACTTCGGGCACCAGACCCGCCGGTGGAACCCGAAGATGAAGCGCTACATCTTCACCGAGCGCAACGGCATCTACATCATCGACCTGCAGCAGACGCTGACCTACATCGACCGTGCCTTCGAGTTCATCAAGGAAACCGTCGCGCACGGTGGCACGATCATGTTCGTCGGCACCAAGAAGCAGGCGCAGGAAGCCATCGCCAACGAGGCCGCGCGCGTGGGCATGCCCTACGTCAACCAGCGCTGGCTCGGCGGCATGCTGACCAACTTCCAGACCGTGCACAAGCGCCTTCTCCGCCTGAAGGAGCTCGAGGCCCAGGAGCAGACCGGCGGCTTCGCCGGCCTGACCAAGCGCGAGATCCTCACGCTCACCCGTGAGAAGGAAAAGCTGGAGAAGACCCTCGGCGGTATCCGCGACATGGCGAAGGTGCCGAGCGCGGTGTGGATCGTCGACACCAAGAAGGAGCACATCGCCGTCGGCGAGGCTCGCAAGCTGAACATCCCGGTCGTCGCGATCCTGGACACCAACTGCGACCCGGACGAGGTCGACTACCCGATCCCGGGCAACGACGACGCGATCCGCTCGGCCGCGCTGCTGACCAAGGTCGTCGCCGAGGCCGCGGCCGCCGGCCTGATGGCCCGCTCCAGCCGCAACGGTGCTTCGGCCGACGCCAAGCCGGAGCCGGGCGTCGCCACCGACGAGCCGCTGGCCGAGTGGGAGAAGGAGCTGCTCGCCGGCTCCGAGACCGCCTCCGCCGACGCGACCGAGGCCGCTGCCGCGACCGAGGCCGCCACCGAGCAGGCGACCGCCTCCTCCTGATGTCCCACCGTCCGTGCGGCCGGCCCTCGTGGCCGGCCGCACCGGCGTAGCAACCCACAGATTTCCTGCAAAGGACGGATTTACCAGAATGGCGAACTACACCGCCGCTGACGTGAAGCGCCTGCGCGAGATGACCGGCGCCGGCATGATGGACTGCAAGAAGGCGCTGGAGGAGAACGACGGCGACTTCGAGAAGGCCGTCGAGTTCCTCCGCATCAAGGGCGCCAAGGACGTCGGCAAGCGCGCCGAGCGCGCCACCGCCGAGGGCCTGGTCACCGGCGACGGCGGCGTCCTGATCGAGCTGGACTCCGAGACCGACTTCGTCGCGAAGAACGCCGACTTCCAGGCGCTCGCCGCGAAGATCGTCGAGGTCGCGAAGACCCTCAAGACCAACGACGTCGAGGCCCTGAAGGGCGCCGAGCTCGAGGGCAAGACCGTCAACGAGGTCGTCCAGGAGCTGTCGGCCCGCATCGGCGAGAAGCTCGAGCTGCGCCGCGTCGTGGCCTTCGAGGGTCAGACCGCGACCTACCTGCACCGCCGCGGTTCCGACCTGCCGCCGGCCGTCGGCGTGCTCGTCGAGTTCACCGGTGACGACGTCGACGCCGCCCGCGGTGCCGCCATGCAGGTCGCCGCGCTGCGCGCGAAGTACCTGACCCGCGACGAGGTGCCGGCCGAGATCATCGAGAACGAGCGCCGCATCGCCGACCAGACCGCCCGCGAGGAAGGCAAGCCGGAGCAGGCGCTGCCGAAGATCGTCGAGGGCAAGGTCAACGCGTACTACAAGGACAACGTCCTGCTCGAGCAGCCGTCGGTCAAGGACAACAAGAAGACCGTGAAGGCGCTCCTGGACGAGGCCGGCGTGACGCTGACCAAGTTCGCGCGCTTCGAGGTCGGCCAGGCCTGAGGCCAGGTCCGGGCGTAGGTTTCACCCAGTGCCCCGTCTCCGTCCATCGAGGACGGGGCACTGTCGAATCTGAAGAACAGAAAAACGGTCGAGGGGCGTAGGAGGCGACATAGATGGGTGACCGGGTCGAAGGTGGCTACCGGCGGGTGCTGCTGAAACTGGGCGGCGAAATGTTCGGCGGTGGTTCTATCGGCGTCGATCCGGATGTCGTCCACTCGGTCGCGCAGCAGATCGCCGACGTCGCCCGCACCGGCGTCCAGGTCGCGGTCGTGATCGGGGGCGGCAACTACTTCCGCGGCGCCGAGCTCTCCCAGCGCGGCATGGACCGCGACCGCGCCGACTACATGGCGATGCTGGGCACGGTGATGAACTGCCTGGCACTGCAGGACTTCCTGGAGAAGGAGGGCCTGCCGACGCGCGTGCAGACCGCCATCACGATGGGCCAGGTCGCCGAGCCCTACATCCCGCGCCGCGCCGAGCGGCACCTGGAGAAGGGCCGCGTCGTGATCTTCGGCGCCGGGGTCGGCATGCCGTACTTCTCCACGGACACCGCGGCCGCGCAGCGGGCGCTGGAACTGGGCTGCGAGGCCGTGCTGATGGCGAAGGCCGTCGACGGCGTCTACACCGCGGACCCGAAGAGCGACCCCACCGCCGAGATGTTCCGCGAGATCACCCACCGCGAGGTGCTGGAGCGGGATCTCAAGGTCGCCGACGCGACGGCGTTCAGCCTCTGCATGGACAACAACATGCCGATCATCGTGTTCAACCTGCTCACCGAGGGGAACATCGCCCGCGCGGTGAGTGGTGAAAGAATCGGCACGTTGGTCAGCACCCCCGCCGACGGGGTGCCGGCCTAGACCTGCTGGGATCAGCAAGCGCCACCCATCACAACAACGGGAGTAGCCGTGATCGACGAGACCCTCCTCGACGCCGAGGAGAAGATGGAAAAAGCGGTGTCCGTCGCCAAGGACGAGCTGACGTCGGTACGCACCGGCCGGGCTTCCTCGACGATGTTCTCGCGGATCGTCGTCGAGTACTACGGCTCGCCGACCCCGCTGAACCAGCTGGCCAGCGTCAACGTGCCCGAAGCCCGCATGGCGCTCATCAAGCCCTACGACCAGAGCCAGCTCGGCGCCATCGAGAAGGCGATCCGGGAGTCGGACCTCGGCGTCAACCCGAGCAACGACGGCCAGGTCATCCGCATCGTCATCCCGCAGCTCACCGAGGAGCGGCGCAAGGAGATGGTGAAGGTCGCGAAGAGCAAGGGCGAGGACGCCCGTGTCTCGATCCGCAGCGTCCGCCGCAAGGCCAAGGACGAGCTGGACCGCATCGCCAAGGACGGCGAAGCCGGCGAGGACGACGTCGTGCGGGCGGAGAAGGAACTGCAGAACCTGACCGACACCTACGTGCACAAGGTCGACGAGCTGGTCAAGCACAAGGAAGCCGAGCTGCTCGAGGTCTGATGGCACAGATGAGCGAGGAACGCGAGGACCGGGTGGACGCCACCGGGGAACAACCGGCGGGCACCCCCGGGACGCCGGAGCCGGCCGACGCCCCGGCCACGCCCGAGTTCCCGGGAACCGCCGACACCGGCCGCACGCGGGCGGGAGAGGTGGGTTCGGGACCCGCGGCCTCGGATTCGAGTGCGGCGGCACAGTCTGCGGCGTCGGGATCGGGTGCAGCGGCACGGTCTGCGGCCTCGGGATCGGGCGCGGCGGCCACGTCCGGCGCAGCGGCGAGGTCCGCGGCTTCGGGAGCGAGTGCGGCTTCGGCGGAGACGCCGGTCGTGCCGGAGACCTCGGGGACCGGCGAAGCGGACCGCCTGTCGGCCGCCGGGGCTGCCGAGGCTACTTCGGTGCCCGCCGCGGACAGCCCGGCGGGCAAGAAGGCGTCCAAGGCCGGCCGGAACCTGCCCGCGGCCATCGGCGTCGGGCTGCTGCTCGGGGCCGCGATCATCGTTTCCCTGCTCACCGTGCGCTTCCTGTTCATCGGGATCATCGCGATCGCGATCGCGGTCGGCACCTTCGAGTTCGCCGGGGTGCTGCGCCGGGTCGCCGACATCCGGGTCGCGATGATCCCGGTGCTCGTCGGCGGGCAGGCGATGATCTGGCTCGCCTGGCCGTTCGGCCGGGAAGGCGCGCTCACCGCGTTCGTCCTCACCGTGCTCGCCTGCCTGCTGTGGCGCCTGCCCGGCGGCGCGAAGGGCTACCTGCGCGACATCAGCGCGTCGACGTTCGCCGCCGCCTACCTGCCGCTCTTCGGCGCGTTCGCGGCCATGCTCGTGCCGCCGTCGGACGGCGTCGGGCGTGTCCTCACCTTCCTGATCGGCGTCGTCGCTTCGGACACCGGGGGCTACATCGCCGGCGTGCTCGGTGGCAAGCACCCGATGGCGCCCTCCATCAGCCCGAAGAAGACCTGGGAAGGCTTCGCCGGTTCGCTGGTCGGCGGGGTCGTGGCCGGGGCGCTGACGCTCAGCCTGCTGCTGGACGGCCACGTCTGGCAGGGCGTGCTCTTCGGCGTCGCGATCGTGCTGACCGCCACCCTGGGCGACCTCGTCGAGTCGCTGATCAAGCGCGACCTCGGCGTCAAGGACATGGGGACACTGCTGCCCGGGCACGGCGGGATCATGGATCGCCTCGACTCCCTGCTGCCTTCAGCCGTGGTGTCCTGGCTGCTGCTCTCGGCCTTCGTGCCGCTCGGCTGAGGCGGCGTCCCAGCGCATCGTCGCCCGCAGGCCGAGCACTCGCTCGACGACCAGGGCGACCTCCGGCCGATCGTCGTCGCGCCGGTGCACCAACGACCACGGCCAGCGCGCCGGGGTACCGACCGGGCGGCGCACCAGGCTCGGCGGGAACGGTGCCGTGTGCCGCTTCGGCGACTGCAGCACCGGAACCCGCAGCCGCGTGACGTGGTCGAAGAACGCCTGGCCGATGACGCCGCCGTCGTCGATCCGGACGACGCGCGCACCGCTCGCCGCCGCGTAGTCCAGCGCGAACTCGTTCCACGCCTGCCACGACGACTGGTCCGAGTCCACCAGCACCGACAACGCGGACGCCGGCACCGCGTCGGCCCGCGCGAGGCGGTGGTCGCCCGGCAGGACCGCGGGCAGGGTCTCGACGCGCACCAACTGGGCCGCCAGGCCCAGCTCCGTCAGCCGCGGCTCGTCGATCCAGGCCAGCGCCAGGTCCAGGGTCCCTTCGGCGACGCGGACCACCTGCGTGTGCGACGGCAGCACCCATTCGTCGAGCCGGACGACGTCACCGAGCAGCCGCGTCAGCTCCGGCGGCAGCCAGCTCACGTGTCCCAGGCGCAGCTTCGTCCGCGCGGTGCCGCGCACGCGCCGGGCGGCCGCGTCGGCCAGCTCCAGGATCTGGCGCGCGTCGCCGACCAGGGCCGCCCCGGCGCGGGTCAGCTCGACGTGCCGCCGGTCGCGGACGAACAGCGCCGCGCCCAGTTCGCGTTCCAGCTTCTTGATCTGCTGGGACAGCGACGGGCTCGCGATGTGCAGGCGCTCGGCGGCCCGCGTGAAGTGCAGTTCCTCCGCGACCGCGAGGAAGTACCGCAGCTGCCGCAGTTCCATGCGACCACGGTAGACCTGCGGTGGGAGGTTTCGCCTAACAGAGGTAGGCGATGGTTCGTGGACCACCGAAGCGTCCGCGGGCTTGACTCGGGGCATGCTCACCGAAACCCGTGCGCCGGCGAAGCTGGCGTTGTCCGCCGTCTGCCTGGGCTTCCTGATGATCACGCTCGACGCGACCATCGTGAACCTGGCCCTGCCCGCGATCGGCGCCGACTTCGGCGAGCCGTCGACGGCGGCCCTGCAGTGGGTCGTCGACGCCTACACCGTCACGCTCGCCGCGTTCCTGCTCACCTGGGGCGCCGCCGGCGACCGGTGGGGCGCCCGCCGGGTTTTCGAAGCCGGTGTCGCGGTCTTCGTCGTCGCGTCCGTCGCCTGTGCGCTCGCCGGGGACACCACCTGGCTGATCGCCGCGCGGGCGGTGCAGGGCGCCGGGGCCGCCGCGCTGCTGCCGTCGTCGCTTTCCCTGATCGTGCACCAGTTCCCGGACGCGCGGGAGCGGGCCCGCGCGCTCGGCGTCTGGGGCGGCATGAGCGGTGTCGGGCTCGCAGCCGGGCCGATGCTCGGCGGGCTCGCGGTCGGCCTCGCCGACTGGCGGCTCGTCTTCGCGGTCAACGTCCCGGTCGGGATCGTCGCCATCGTGCTGACGCGCCGGGCGGTCGGGCACCCGCCGCGCCACGAGTCGACCCGCCTGGACCTGGCCGGGCAGCTGACCGGCACGGCGTCGCTGGCCGCGTTCGTCGCCGGGTTCATCGAATCCGGGCACGCGGGCTGGTTCGCGCCACCGACGCTCGCCCTGCTCGCCGGGGGCGTGGTGACCGGGGTGGCGTTCGTGGTCGCCGAGAAGCGGGTGCCGGATCCCGTGCTCCCGCTGGGGATCCTGAAGATCCGGAACTTCGCGGTGGCGACCGGGATCGGCGGCCTGTTCAACTTCTGCCTCTACGGCACGCTGTTCTGCCTGGCGCTGTACCTGCAGCGCGAGTGGTCGCTCGGCGCGCTCGCCGCCGGGCTCGCGCTGGTGCCGCTCACGATGGCGGTCGGGCTCAACGCGTTCTTCAGCGGACGGCTCACCGGTCGGTTCGGCCCGCGCGTGCCGATGGTCGCGGGCGCGCTCGCCGGGCTCGCCGGCTCGGCGGGTTTCGCGCTGCTGCCGGCGGATCGCGCGCTCGTGCCGTTCCTGGTGGTCTCGGTCGTCTTCGGCTGCGTTTCGCTGGCGATGCCCGCGATGACGGCGCTGGCGATGAACGCCTTGCCGGGCAAGGCCGGGCTCGCCGCCGGCGTGCTCAACGCGTCCCGCCAGACCGGCGGGGCGATCGGGGTCGCGCTCGTCGGCGGGCTGCTCCCGGCCGCCGGGATGTGGCTGGTGGCGGCCGGGTACGCGCTCGTCGCGGGGCTGGCGTTCGCCGAGCGTCAGTCGTCGTAGGGGTCGTCGACCTCGGCGCGTCCCCAGTCTTCGGAGACGCGCGAGTGGTCGATCACCGCGAAGACGAAGCCTTCGGGGTCGGCGAGGATCGCCATCCGGCCGAACGGTGTGTCGTAGGGCTGGATCACGACCGCGCCGCCGTTCATGAGCGACTCGCCGGCGACCGCGTCGACGCCGCGGGCAGGATCGATGTCGAAGTAGACGAGCCAGTGCGGCGGGGTGTCGATGCTGTACTCCGACCCCATCACGTACCGGTAGAGCACCGGCTCGTGCTCGATCAGCCATTCGACGTAGTTCAGGGACTCGCCGTCGCCGATCTGGTGGCTCGAGTAGGTGAAGAGCTTGGTGTAGAAGTGATCCGCGGCCGCGCCGTCGTGGGTGTTGAGGTCCGCGCCGCTGAAGGTGTTGGGGATCCCGGTGACGAACTCCCAGTCCGGCGGCACCTCCCAGAAGACCACCGGCGCGCCGCACGCGTCGAAGGCGTGCAGGATCGTGCCGCGCCGCGGGATCGGCATCGGGCCGAGCGTCAGCCGTCCGCCGAGGTGCTCCACCCATTCGGCCGCGCTCGCGGTGTGCGGCACGGACAGGTGCGGCATCCAGCCCACCGGCGCGCCGTGGGCGGCGCGGTAGAGCCCGCCGACCGGGAGGTCGTTGAGCGTCGCGATCGCGTACCGTCCGTCGGACGTCGCCGGGTCCCGTTGAGTGGTGTAGGTCCAGCCGAAGAGCGCCCCGTAGAATCTTTCCGCCACGGCCTGCTCGCGGCAGGCCAGCTCGATCCAGCACGGAATTCCGGCCGGGACCGGGGACGGGGTACTGGACGGGCCGATCGCCATGTGTGCTCCTCCTCCGAACCCACCGAATTCTAGGCGTGATCCGTAAGTTTTCCGCCAAGAAACGGCCGCCGGAAAATCACCGGCGGCGATGTCGGCCCCGGAAGGAGCAGCGGTGCGGTGGTCGTCCCGGCGCGCGGAGGTCGTGCCGAGCCCGAACATCTGGTACTACCAGGCCGAATACGAGCTGGAGAACCGGGCGCAGGACAGCGGCGGCGAGATCTGGCGCGTGCTGCGCGAGGAGTGCGACTGGGCCGGCCGGGACGTGCTGGACGTCGGCTGCGGTGACGGCTTCCACCTGCCGCACTTCGCGCGCGAGTCGCGCTCGGTGCTCGGGGTCGAGCCGCACGAGCCGCTGGTGCGAAGCGCGCTGAAGCGCGTGCACGGGCTGTCGAACGTGGAAGTGAAGATGGGCCGTGCGCAACGGCTGCCGGTCCGCAGCGCGAGCGTCGACGTCGTCCACGCGCGCACGGCCTACTTCTTCGGGCCCGGCTGCGAGCCCGGACTGGCGGAAGCCGAGCGAGTGCTTCGGCCGGGCGGGGTGCTGGTGATCGTCGACCTCGACGCGACCTGCGAGCCCTACGGCGGCTGGATGCGTGCCGACCTACCGCACTACGACCCGGCGGCGGTGGAGCGGTTCTTCGCCCGGGCCGGGTTCGGCTGCCGCCGGGTCGTCACGGAGTGGCGTTTCGCGACCGCCGCCGACCTCGCCGCGGTGCTGAAGATCGAGTTCAGCAAGCGGGTTGGCGAACAGGCGGTCGCGGAGTCCTTGCAGCGTAACGGGAATCGTGCGCAGGACCTGACGCTGCCGGTGGGCTACCGCGTCCACACGCGGGTGAAGCCCACCGGCCTCGTCCTGCCTGGTCACTCGGCCGTCTCGGGCGACGGGGACTCGTCCTCGTCCTCACCGAGGATGCCGTAGAGCGAGCGCCGGGCGTCGTTGAGGACCTCGGCCGCGCGGGCCTGCTGGCTCTCGGTGCCCGCCCGCATGATCTGCACGACGGCCGCGGCGAGGTTCTTGCCCGCCTTGGCCAGCCCGACCTCGGTCGGGTCGACGTCCTGCGCGATCTGCTCCCACGGCGGGGTGCTGTCCTGCTCTTCCGCGGCGGTGCGGCCGGCGTCGGTCAGCTCGAAGAGCTTCTTGCCGTGCTCGTCCTTGCTGATGACCAGGCCTTCGTCGGCCAGCAGCTGCAGCGTCGGGTAGACCGAGCCGGGGCTGGGCCGCCAGAAGCCGCCGGAGCGCTCGCCGATTTCGCGGATGATCTCGTAGCCGTGCCGGGGCTGCTCGGCGAGCAGCGCCAGGATCGCGGCGCGGACGTCACCGCGGCGGCTGCGCCGTCCGCCGTGACCCCGCCTGCCCGGTCCGTGGCCGCGACCGCGTCCACCGCCGGGGCCGAAGCCCGGGGGGAACTCGCCGAAACCACCGAAGGGGCCGAAAGGTGCGCGCCCACGCTCGTGGGCGAAGGGGTGTCGTTGCCTACGCATGTCTGTGTTCCTTTCTCGAACTGTTGCGACACGTTCACGATATATCGGAAACAGTCGGATGGCAACCTTGCTGTGGTGACGCCGCTCACGGCCGCAGCCGGGTGGGAAGATCGGCGGCGTGCCGGAAACCATCGACGAGATCGACGCGCGCCTGCTCCAGGCCCTCGGCGAGGACCCCCGGTCCACGGCGGTCGCGCTGGCCGAGCGCCTGGGCCTGTCCCGCAACACGGTCCAGGCCCGGCTCGCGCGGCTCGAACAGCGCGGCGTGCTCGGGTCCTTCGAGCGCCGCATCGACCCGGCCCGGCTGGGCTACCCGCTGCGCGCGTTCGTCAACGCGCAGGTCGACCAGCGGCGCCTCGCCGAGATCGCCGACGCCCTGGCGACCATTCCCGAGGTCACCGAGGTGTGCGGACTGACCGGGGCGAGCGACCTGATGGTGCAGGTGGTGGCCGTCGACGCCGACGACCTCTACCGCATCGCCGGGCACATCCTCGCCTCGCCCGGCGTCGAGCGGACGAACATCTCGCTCGTCATGCGCGAGCTCGTCCCGTACCGCCTGACGCCTCTGCTGGAGCGCGTGCATTCTGCGCACCCGGAGGCCTGAGCCGTCCGGCTGGAGCATGCATTCTGCGCACTCCTGGCGGCATCGGTTGTGCGAAGCGTCCACCAGTGCTGTTCTTGGGGGTGCTTCCTGCACGAAAGGTGTCGACGATGACCCATGCCCCCGTGACCGCCCCGGCGCTCACCGCGATCGAGCAGCGGGTCCTGTGGCTCGCCACCGCGATCGTGCACCAGGCCAACCGCGTCCGGGCGAACCCGTCCGGGCTCAAGGTGGGCGGGCACCAGGCGTCGTGCGCGTCGCTGGTCTCGATCATGACGTCGCTGTGGTTCCGGCACCTGCGCCCCGAGGACCGCGTCTCGGTGAAGCCGCACGCGTCGCCCGTGCTCCACGCGATCAACTACCTGCTCGGCGAGCTGGACGAGGCCTACCTGCCGACGCTGCGCGAGTTCGGCGGGCTGCAGAGCTACCCGAGCCGCGCCAAGGACCCCGACCCCGTCGACTACTCGACCGGCTCGGTCGGCATCGGCGCGACCGCCCCGATCTGGGGCGCGCTGGCCCGCCGCTACCTGACGGCCCGCGGCTCGTCGGCCGGGACCGGGCGGCAGTACTCGCTGGTCGGCGACGCCGAGCTGGACGAGGGCGCGATCTGGGAGGCCATCCTCGACCCGGGCGTCGCGGACCTGGGCGAGATCGTCTGGATCGTCGATCTCAACCGCCAGTCGCTCGACCGCGTCGTCCCGAACATCGCGGCCGGACGGCTGCAGGGCATGTTCGACGCGGCCGGCTGGCAGGTCCTGACGCTGAAGTACGGGCGGCTGCTGGAGGAGCTGTTCACCCGGCCCGGCGGCGCCGAGCTGCGCTCGCGCATCGACGAGATGCCCAACCCCGAGTACCAGCGCCTGCTGCGGTGCGACGCCGCCCAGGTCCGTGACCGGCTGCCGGCCGGGAACGCCGCGTTGGGCGAGCTGGTGGCGTCGCTCGACGACGAGACGCTGCTGGCCGCGATCCGCAACCTCGGCGGCCACGACCTCGGCTCGCTCGACGACGCCTTCGCGTCCATTTCGGACAGCCGGCCGACGGTGATCTTCTGCTACACGGTCAAGGGCCGTGGCCTGCCGACGCAGGGGCACCCGCAGAACCACTCGTCGCTGCTGACCGTCGCGCAGATGGAAGAGCTGGCTTCGTCGTTGGGGACGGACCTCGCCTCGCCATGGCAGGGCTTCGCCAAGGGGTCGCCTGAAGCCGCGTTGTGCGCCGAAGTCGCTTCGCGCCTTCGCCGTCCTGAGATTCCTTCGGCGCCTTCGCTGGAACTGCCGGTCGACATCGGGCGTACGCCGTCCGGGACCGCTACGACACAGGCGGCGCTAGGGCGTGTGCTGCTCGACCTGACGCGCGAAGCGCCCGAAGCGGCGAAGCGCGTCGTCACGGTCAGCCCGGACGTCAGCTCGACGACCAACCTCGGCGGCTGGGTCAACAAGGTCGGCGTCTGGTCGGCGACCGAACGACGCGACTGGTTCGAGGACGACCCCGAGACGATCATGCACTGGCGCGAGAAGCCGACCGGTCAGCACGTCGAGCTGGGCATCGCCGAGACGAACCTGGTCGGCCTGCTGGGCGAGCTGGGCGCCACCTGGAGCCGCTGGGGCGAGCCGCTGCTGCCCATCGGCGTCATGTACGACCCGTTCGTCGAACGCGCGCTGGAGCCGTGGTCGTTCGGCATCTACGCGGGCGGGCAGTCGATCCTCATCGGCACGCCGTCGGGCGTCACGCTGGCTCCGGAAGGCGGCGCGCACCAGTCGATCACCACGCCGTCGGTCGGCATCGAGCAGCCCGGCTGCGTCAGCTACGAGCCGGCGTTCGCGATCGACACCGAGTGGACGCTGCTGGCCGCGCTCGGCCGGCTCGGCAAGCCGGGCGGCACGTCGTCGTACTTCCGGCTCTCGACGCGCCCGGTCGACCAGACCCTGGCCGACGTGCCCGCCGACCCGGCGGCGCGCGAACGCCGTCGCCGCCAGGTCGTGGCCGGCGCGTACCTGCTGCGCCGCGCCGCTTCGCCGGCGGTGACGCTGGTGGCGATGGGCGCGCTGGTGCCGGACACCCTGGCGGCCGCCGAGCGGCTGGCGCAGGTGGGCGTCGAGGCCGACGTCGTCTGCGTGACCAGCCCGGGCCTGCTGTTCGAGGCGCTGCAGGCGCGGTCGGGCCGGGGGAGCGGCGAGTCGTGGATCCTCGACCAGGTGTTCCCGGCTTCGCGGGCTCGCCCGTTGGTGACGGTCCTCGACGGGCACCCGCACACGCTGGCGTTCCTGGCCGGGGTCAACCGGGTGCCGTCGGTCGCGCTCGGCGTCACCGGGTTCGGGCAGTCGGGGTCGTTGGAGGACGTCTACCGCTACCACGGCATCGACACCGACGCGATCATCCGGGCCGCGCTGGACGCCGTCAGCTGAAGGTCGCGGCCGCCAGCATGGCGTCCGTGGCCGCGTCCCGGCCGGCGGAGGTCCCGTACTGGACGACGAGGATCTTGCTCGTCGGCAGCCACCACATCCGGACCTCGTGGTTCTGGCTCGCGTCCTTGCAGGTGACCTGCCAGTGGCCGTACTCGGCCTTCTTGGGCCCGATCGGCTTGAAGCCGGACTCGACGAGGTTGCTGCCGGTCGCCTCGGAGCCGTCGCCGGGCGGCGAGGCGGGCGTGATGCACGTCGGGACGTCGGTGCCGGTGTACCAGCCGAAGGGCCGTTTCGAGCTGGGCAGGTTGAGGGGCGCGTTGGGGTCCGACGTCGCCTCGCGCAGGTCCAGGAGCCGTGCTTCGCAGACGGCGGAGCCTTCGCCGACGCAGCCGTCGAGCAGGCCGTCCTGGCTCTTGTCGGTGTACTTCGCCCCCACGGGCAGGGCGACGTGCATGGTCCCGACGACGACCTGCGGGCCGGCCACCTTCGTCACGGTCGGGACGGGCTGCGCCTGCCCCGCGGTCGACGTGCTGCAGGCGGCGGCGCTCAGCACCACCGCGACGGCCACGACGCTGTGCCGGAAGGACACGGGCTCACCTCTTTCGTCCGCGGGTTGGACTCCCGGACGGCCCTCCCGGTTTCGCCGGTGACCTGGCATACATCCGGCCAGGGCGGCCCGGGCGGGGCTGGTGGGCGCGTGGGACACTGGTCAGGTTATGACTGCCCTCCCGCTCGTCTTCGACGCCCCCAAGCGTGGCCTGCCGCCGCGCCACCTCGCCGACCTCACCGTGGCCGAGCGCGCCGCCGCCGTGGCCGAGCTGGGGGAGAAGCCGTTCCGCGCGAAGCAGCTGTCGAACCACTACTTCTCCCGTCTGACGGTCGACCCGGCGGAGATGACGGACATCCCGGCGGCGTCCCGCTCCCGGCTCGTCGAGTCGTTGATGCCGACGCTGCTGACCGAGGTCCGCGCCCTGGAGGCCGACAAGGGCGCGACGCGCAAGACGCTGTGGCGCGCGCACGACGGCACGCTGCTGGAGAGCGTCCTGATGCGCTACCCGGACCGCGCGACGCTGTGCATCTCGAGCCAGGCCGGCTGCGGCATGGCGTGCCCGTTCTGCGCGACCGGCCAGGGCGGGCTCGATCGCAACCTGTCGACGGCGGAGATCGTGGACCAGGTCCGTTCGGCGGCGGCGGTCATGCGCGACGGCACGATGCCCGGTGGGCCGGGCCGCCTGTCGAACATCGTCTTCATGGGCATGGGCGAGCCGCTGGCCAACTACAAGCGCGTCGTCGCCGCGGTTCGCCGGATCACGGATCCGGCTCCGGGTGGGCTGGGGATCGGGCAGCGTTCGGTGACGGTGTCGACGGTGGGTCTGGCGCCGGCGATCCGGAAGCTCGCGGACGAGAAGATGCAGGTGCGTCTCGCGGTGTCGCTGCACACGCCGGATGACGAGCTGCGGGACACGTTGGTTCCGGTGAACGAGCGGTGGTCTGTCGATGAGGTGCTTTCCGCGGCCCGGTACTACGCGGACACGTCGGGACGGCGGGTGTCGATCGAGTACGCCCTGATCCGGGACATCAATGACCAGCCGTGGCGGGCTGAACTGCTCGCGAAGCGGCTGCGCAAGCACCTGGGCCAGTTGGTGCACGTCAACGTCATTCCGCTGAACCCGACGCCGGGGTCGAAGTGGGACGCGTCGCCGAAGCCGGTGGAGCGGGAGTTCGTGCGCTTGGTAAACGCCGGCGGGGTTGCGTGCACGGTGCGGGACACCCGGGGCCAGGACATCGCCGCGGCCTGTGGTCAGCTGGCGGCTGAAGGCTGATTTTGTTCGTGTCGATGATGGAGTGTTTGTCGTGATGTATGCCCCCAGCCTGTTGGATCCGGCTGCGGAGGAGCTTCGGCTCGCGGACTTCACCGGCGCGACGGACGTCGCCCGTGAAGCGCGGACGCTGCTCGGTGAGCGGTTCAGTTCGGTGACGTTCATGTACGTGCTGATGCGCGCGTTCGAGGTGGAGTACAACGCGGCGCGGGATGCTTCGCGGTGGCACGAGTTCCACGGCGGCCCTCGGGCGTTGTCGGACTCAGATCTGGAGAAGTTGCTGGCTCCGTGGCTTGGTCGCTGACCCGGTTCAGCTGAGCCGGTAGAGGTGTCCGCCTTGGACGGCGAGCACGGTGATCGGGCCATTCGCGGTGCTACCCGTAGCCTGCCACGCGGTCGCGCCGGCTGGGGCTGTCGCGGTTTGGCCTGCGGTGAGCGGCAGACCTGTGGTGCCGCCGCCGGTGATCGTGCCTGTCTGGTCGGTGATGACCACGCAGTCCGGGCGCGTGCCGTCGATGACGGCCCAGCCGGTGATGATCGCGCCCGCGTCGGTGGCGGGAGCGTCCAGTGCTCCGTGTGCCGTGCCGGAGCCGGTGGCAGACACCGGCTGGGCGGTCGTCGGATCCAAGTGGCCGCCCAGTTCGGGGCCGTGGCAACCGAGCGTGAACCTGTCGTTGAAGGGGTAGGCCTGTAACGCGCGGGCGGCTGGGGCGGCGGCGCGCTGGATGTGCAGCTGCTCCAGAGCCGCGGGTGCGTCGACGCGGAGGGCGATCGCGGACAGACTGAGCGGCGCGTAGCTGCGGCGCACTTCGTCGGCCTTACCGCCGCCGATGGCATGGGTGACCAGGGAGAGCGCGACAACCGCCACGACGAGGTACCGTTGTGACCACTGTGGACGGTGCAAAGTGGCCAGTACGAGCAGTGCGATGGTGGCCAGCGCCGCTACTAGGACGTATCGGCTGATGAGGCCGACGTTACCCCCGGGGACGTTGGTTGTGGTCCGCCCGAGCGCGAGCATCGCGGCCAGCGCGAAGGCGTAGCAGGCCAGTCCCACCCATCCCGCGTCCATGGCCGGCCGATCGGCGATCGTCCGGCGCAGCAGCAGGGCGAGCAAGGCGGCAGTCAGTCCGCCCGCGATGACCGCGAGTACGGCGATGTCCACCGACCACAGTCCGCCGATGGCGGCGGCGGCGACGGAAACGCGTCCGTCCGGGTCGAAGGCGGACGTCGCCCCGGACTGCGTTCCTGCGGGCTTGGTGAGCCACCAGGCTGCGAGGGCGACCAGGCCGACCACTGCGGGGACCGCGACGCGGAGCCGGGATTCCTTGCGTAGCCAGGCGACGACGGCGATCACGAACCAGATCGGCAGCGCGGCGCCGAAGCTGAGACAGCCCAGCACGGCAGCCACGTAAGCGGTGATCGGCCGACCGTGGTGCGCACAGGCGACGGCGATCGTGCAGAACGTGACCGCGGGGACCCAGCTGATGCCGTTCGTGCTCTGCAGCCACAGTTCGGTGGCGTGGGAGCTGAACAACAGCCAGGACATGGTCACGGTCAAGGTCACTCGCGTCGTCGCGTTCAGGTGCCGCGGAAGCATGGTGTGCAGCGCGAACACCGCGACCGTGAGCAGGGCGATCGTCAGGACGGTCAAAACGCGGTTGTCACCGCCGAACCACGCGGCGTCGGCGTAGAACAGCAGCGACGGCACGACGAACGGCTGGTCGAGGTGGTAGGTGAAGACCTGGCCGAGCAGAAGATTGCCGTTGTCGTCGGTGATCTTCGCGAAGACGTGCCAGTAGTCGAGGAGCACGTGCATCTTCGGCGCGCGAGCCGCGGCCAGGAGAGCCAACGCGGCGGGGACGGCGGCGAAGACCCACAGCGCCGCGATGCCGAGCCGGCGCGAGGCTGTCCCGCGGACCCGCACGGTGGTGCGCGGGATCTCGGCGGTGACGGCGGCGTCGGCGAGCGCTTGCTCGGGCATGGGTCTCCTGCAGAACGGGATACACGGGATCTGGAGATCGGCTGGCAGGGTAGCCGGTGGCCGGTCGCTGACAAGGCGACGACCTGGGTGTACTGGATCCGGGCCGTGTTGGCAATTGTGCGCTTCGTCTCATTTGGCCGGTGTAACGGCAGTGTGAGGTCGTGGCGATGCAGGGTGCGGGCGAGGGATGAGAATTCCCGACCCCCGGGTAGACCCGGCACTACGTGTCTGGAGTGCCCGGCAGGCACTATTCCGCGGCGGCAAGCTGTGCTCCGCGGGCCATTGGGGGCGACCGCGGCGAGACGCCGGGTCGCCGGGGGAGGAACTGGCCGTGCTGCGGTTGTCGCGTCCTGTCCATCTGGTCCGTTGGGTCAGAGCGATCGTGCTCGCCCTCACGATGACCCTGCTCGTCGGCAGTACCGAAGCGATCGCGGCTCCGCCGCGGGTCGCGGATGCGCCGAAGCCGATCGACCCGCGCGAGGTCGGCCTGCTGCCGTCGGCCGCACCCGCGCCGGTGGCCCCGCAGTCGCCATCGAAGGCCGATTTCGCGGCGCAGAGCCGGTTGGACGGCGGAGCGGGCACGCACTTCGACCCGCAGCGCTCGACGCCGGTGTCGTGGACGATGTTCAGCACCGAGTACGTCAACGCCGATGGCACGCGCTCGGTGCGCCAGTCGAACCAGCCGATGAACGTGCAGGACGAGCACGGTCAGTGGCGGCCGGTCCAGACCACCCTCGAGACGGACCCGGCGACCAAGCGCGCCGACGCCGACAACCACCCGCTGAGCCCGTCTCTGGCGACCAAGGCCAACGACGCCGCGGTGCTACAGGTCGAGTCCGGCGGTCACACCGCCGGCCTGGCCCTCGATCAGGCCGCGCCCACTGCGGCCGCAGTGAAGGGCGACTCGGTCACCTACCCCGAGGTCACCGTCGGCACGGACCTGGACTACGAGGTCACGCCGGGCGCAGTCAAGGAGACGATCAAGCTCAAGCGGCCCCCGGCCGACGGGCGCTCGTCCTGGAAATTCAAGCTCACCACGGGCGACCTGACCCCGAAGCTGGAGAGGAACGGATCCGTCACCCTCGCCGACAAGACCGGCGCGGCGAAGATCGTTCTCCCGCCGATCGAGACCTGGGATTCGGCGGGCAACGGCGTGACCGCCCCGGCGATGACCGGCGGCACCTACACCCTGGACAAGGCCGGCGCGGACTGGTGGCTGACCGTCGCGGTCGACTCGAACTGGCTGCGCGACCCCAAGCGCGTCTACCCGGTATCCGTCGATCCGACCTTCACCTACGGCGTCACCGAGTCGCACTCCTACCGCTCAGACGGCACCAACTGTGACGCCTGCGGCCTGCGGATCGGTAACAGCCAGGCCAAGGGCGACACCTACAACCGCAGCGTCTTCCACATGGACTACTCGCCGCTGTTCGGCAAGACCGTGGTCGGCGCGCGCATGGACCTGACCCGCAACACCAGCGTGGTCGGGTCGCTCAAGACGTGGAACGCGAACCTCTACCACGCCTCGGCGTTCAACTACAACGGCGTCGGCGGCTACATGACCAGCGCGCTGGTCGGCGACGTCGGCAGCTTCGTCGGCGAAGGCATGACCGGGTTCATCCGCGACCGCGTCAACGCCCGCGACGGCTCGGTCTTCTTCATGATGATCGGCGCGGAGAACGCCGGTACGTGGACGTACAAGAACCTCAATGCGACCCTGACCGTCGACACCGGTTCCCCGGCCCCGGCGACCACCCTGGTCGGGCCGGCGGACGGCACGGTGTCGACGTCGCTGACCCCGACGTTGTCGGTCAAGCCGGTCACCGACCCGGACGGCGAGCAGGTCAAGTACTGCTTCCGCATCGCCACCGGCGCCGACGCGAAGTCCGGTGTCGTGGTCGAGTCCGGCTGCCTGGCGACTCCGACCTGGACGGTTCCTGCAGGGATCTTGCAGGACGGCGTCGCCTACACCTGGCAGGCGATGACCTACAGCGGCACCACGACGATCACCCCGACGTGGGTCGGTCACTTAAAGATCGACCAGCGGATCGGTGACCACGGGCCTTCGCCGACCGACGACGCCGGCCCGGTAACGGTGAACCTGGCCAACGGCAACGTGACGACGTCGCAGGCAAGCCCCACGTTCACAACTGTCGGTGGCAACGCCGGACTCACCCTCACCTACAACTCGCAGCAGCGAGAAAACAAGGGCCTCAAGGCGTCCTACTTCGTCGACCTGTCGCACAACGGCCTTATCAGTGACGCCCAGCAGCCCGTACTGGTACGGACGGAGCCGCAGGTCAACGTCGACTGGGGCACCGATTCACCGTTCGCTCCGGCCTTGCCGGCGGACTGGTTCGTCGCCCGCTGGGAAGGCTTCTTCCAGGCCCCGGTCACCGGCACATACCAGTTCGCCGGCGTCCACGACGACGGCGCGGTCGTGTGGATCAACGGCGGCAAGGTCTATGACGTCGGCACCCCCAGTGACCTGAACTGGACCCAGGCGACGAACGTCTCGCTCACCGCGGGGCAGCGGGTGCCGATCAAGATCGAAAGCGCCGAAGCTACCGGCCCGGCCAAGATGCGGCTGTTCGTCCGCACCGCCGACAACACCACTGTCGCGCCGCAGATCGTTCCCGCGGACTGGCTTTACACCTCAGACCTGCCGGTGCTGCCTCAAGGCTGGACGCTGTCCGCCGATCTCGACGGCGACGGCTCCAGCTACACCGAAGCCAAGGTCACCGATCAGAACATCGTTTTAACCGACGCCAGCGGCGCCAAGCACACCTGGACCAAGAAGAGCACCGGCGGCTACACGACACCGGACAACGAAGACGGCGTGCTCGCCCTCGACCCGGCGGGCAAGGTCACACTCATCGACGGCGGCGACGTCTTCGTCTTCCGCGCCGACGGCAAGCTCGAAAGCCAGTCCTCCACCACGGATTCACGCAAGCCCGCAGCGCTGCAGTACATCTACGACGGCACACCGTCCCGGCTGCGGGAGATCAAGGACCCTGTCTCAGGCCGGTCGCATGTGCTGCACTACAACCGCCCGGGCGATGACTGTTACGGCGGCGTCACCCCGCCGGCGGGTGCGCAGGCCCTTCCGCCGTCGCAGATGCTGTGCCGGATCAGCTACTGGGACGGAACCGAGACCCGTCTCTGGTACGTCGGTGGCAACCTCCTCGGCCGGATCGAAGACCCCGGCTCCGAGATCACCGACTACGGGTACAACTCCGCCGGGCTTCTTGCCGGAATGCGAGGCAGCCTCGCGAACGACTGGATCGCCGCCGACCCGGCGAACCGGAAAGCCAACGAAGGCGACCTGACCAACCAAATCACCTACGACACCACCGCGAAGCCGAAGATCACCGGATTCGCTGCGTCCGTACCGGCAATCGGACAGCCCCGACCGGCACGCGGATACCGCTACGACCTCGCCAACCGTCAGACGTTCGTCGACGTCACCGGGCTTTCCCCGGCGACGGGATTCTTTTCGAAGGTCACCTACGACGACGCCGACCGCACCACCTCGACGACCGACGCCGCAGGAAAGACCACTACCCAGGAGTGGTCACCCAAGGACCTGGCGCTGTCGACGACTGACCCGGCTGGGCGTAAGGCGACGACGGTCTACGACTACGCCGACCGGCCGGTCGACTCCTACGGCCCGGCTCCGGCATCGTGCTTCTCCGGCCAGCTGCCGAGCGGGAACTGCCCAGGCGGAATGGCCCACGCGCACGACGCCTACGACGAGGGCATCAACGGCCTCGCGGTCGGCTGGTACGACAACGACCAGCTCTCAGGGGCGCCGAAGGCCTACACCACCGGCCTGGGCACAACCGATGGCACCCTCGTCAAGAACTGGAACAGCGTCGCGCCAACGCCTGGTGTCCCCGCCGACCACTTCTCCCTGCGCGCGACCGGGGACATCGTGTTCCCCGCCGCAGGCGACTACACCCTGCGTGTACTCGCGGATGACGGTGTCCGTGTGTGGGTCGACGACCAACTCGTCGTCGACGACTGGATCAACACCACCGCCAAGTGGCGCCAAGGCGTTGTACACAGCGACGCTCCTGGCCAGGCGAAGCGCATCCGGGTCGACTACTACGAGTTCGATCTGACTGCCCAGCTCGAGCTGCACTGGACCACACCGTCCGGTACGCAACAGCCCGTGCCGGGAACCCAGCTGCGTCCGCATTACGGCCTCAAGACGTCCACCACAGCGTCGGAATCCAACGGCGTGGCCGACAAGGCCGCCACTACCAGCTTCGGCGACGCCGGACTCGACCCGGCATACGGCCTGGCCACGTCCGGGCTCGCGAATCCGGCGGGTTTGAAGGTCGCCGGCTCGGTGAGTTACGAGGCGCCGGGTACGGGATACCTGCGCAAGACCGCCAAGACCATGCCGACTGGCGCGAAGACGACGTACGAGTACTACGGAGACACTGAAACCCGGGCGAATCCGTGCGTGCCGGGCAGCGCGGCGATCAACCAGGGTGGCATGCCCAAGCGCACCCTGTCCGCCGCTCCCGCTTCAGGGCCGGCTCGGGTGGAAGAACGGGTGTACGACGCGTCGGGCCGGGTCATCGCGGAAGCGACCGGTGGTGCGTGGACCTGCACCACCTACGACAACCGCGACCGACCACTGCAAGAGCAGATTCCCGCGAGCAAGGATGCGCCTGCGCGGACGGTCACCCACGATTACGCGATCGGTGGCGATCCGCTGACCTCGTCGATCTCCGACGACAAGGGCACGATCTCGAGCACGGTCGACCTTCTCGACCGGGTCGTCGCGTACACCGACGCGAACGGCGTCCGCACCACCACCTCCTACGACCTGGTCGGCCGGGCGACGACCTCGACCGTAACTCCGCCGAACAGCGCCGATGCCCCGCGCACGGTGTCGGTCACCTACGACGACACAGGCCGAGTTCTCAACCAGAAACTCGGCGACACCGTGCTCGCGTCCGTCACCTACGACGCGGCCGGCGAGCTGGCAACGGTCACGTACGGCAACGGCACATCGTTGTCCTCGATCGCCAAGGACAATGGGGCTCGGCTGCTGTCGCTCGGCTGGAAAACCAGCGATGGTAACTCCCTGGTGTCCCAGGTCGGTCGGACGTCTGCGGGCACCATCGTCGACGAATCACTCGGTGGAGCCGACGCGAGGCCCAATGCGCCGAACTACGTCTACGACGCTGTCGGGCGGCTCACTGAGGCCTTCGTGACCGGTCACCACTACACCTACGACTACACCGCCGCTGCGTCGGCAACGTGCCCGACCGGAACGCAGAGTAACGCCGGCCTGAACACCAACAGGATGCGCCTGCTGGACGAAACTTCCACTGGCACCGCGGAGACCCGGTACTGCTACGACGCGGCCGACCGGCTCCTCGCGACCGAAGGTGCGACAGCCCTCTCAGACGTCACCTACGACGCGGACGGCAACACAACCGGCTGGAAGGATGGCACTGGCGCGACCACGACCCTGAACTGGGACGGCGCGGACCGGAACATCGGCGTCGCCACCATCGGGTCGAACGCCGCGCTCAATGCGAACATCGCCTACACGCGCGATGCGACCAACCGGATCGTGCGTCGTGACCCGCGGGACTGTGACAACAACACCGTCGTGCGGTATGGCTTCACCAACGATGAGGACACACCGGACCTCACGCTGAACACCGATGGGCGCCTCACGTCGTTCACAGTGACCCTTCCGGGCGGGGTGCTGTACTCGGCTCGCGTCGGCTCGGACGGTGCATTCACACCGACATTCGACCACCCGTCCGTGCGCGGTGACCTCGTGCTGACGACGGACGCCGCCGGTCACCAGGTCGGCGACCTCCGCACGTTCGATCCCTACGGCCAGCCCCTGACGGCCTCCGGTGCGGTCGACAACCAGAACGTGCCGGACAACTCGCCCGGCGCGATGGACTACGGCTGGCTCGGCGAGCATCAGCGTGCCTACGAGCACACCGGTGCGCTGTCGATCGTGCAGATGGGTGCGCGGCCGTACAGCCCGCTGCTGGGCCGTTTCTTGTCCGTCGACCCAGTCGAAGGCGGGTCGGCCAACGACTACGACTACGTCGCGGGCGACCCGGTCAACGCCACGGACCTCGACGGCAAGATGTGGGGCTGGCTTAAGGCCGCGGTCAACGTCGTGACCAAGGTCGCCGAGGTCGCGGCATGGATCCCGGGCCCCATCGGCACGGTCGCCAGCGGTATCGCCGCCGTCGGTAACGCGATCCAGGGAAACTACCTCAAGGCCGGAATGTACTTGGCCAGCGCGGTCACCTTCGGCGCCGCGCGCTACGTCGCCGCGGTGGGAAAGGTCGTCCAGAAGTCGAAGATCTTCGGTGCGGCCAGCAAGCTGTTCGGCAGGCACAAGATCGGCATCTTCAACCGCACCGACAAACTCCGCCTCGGCTGGACCTGGCGGGGAAGTGCGCAGAACGGTCGGCACATGCTGAGCCTGCGCGTGGGGTCGAAGCGTTCGTTCTTGGGCTTCCGCGGGCGCTATGTACGATTCCGTGGCAAGCGGATCAACATCCACTTCCATTACCACATCATCAAGGGAGGACGATGAGCCACCCGGAGTCGTCAGGTGGCCGGTTCCTGGCTTCCCTCAGGTCTGCGTATCACGAGCTGCTGGAGAGCGGAACGGTGACACTCACCGTCGACGATGGTGATGACGAAACGACCGCGAAGCTGGAGCCGGGGCGCTCCAACGGGCCTCGTCTGGAGTTGCGATCGGCGGGAAGCGTAGCGGAGCTGTTCATCGAAGATCTTGATCCGTTCGAATTGGATGAAGCTTCGCCGAAAGACCTGGAGGAGTTCGAGTCGCTTGCTCATGCGCTGGTCGACGGGAACGTCGAGCTGGTGTCAAAGCGAACGTGGTCGGGCTGGCGCCCGACCGAAGTTGAATGGCCGGGAGGTCAGTGGTCTCTCCCCGGGAATCCGGGAGTGGTGACACTGTTTTCCAGATCGCGCCGAGAGGACGTTCGCGGATACGAATGAGTCGTCGTCCCGCTCGGGCGATCGACTGACTCGAATCTTCCGTCGCAGTCGCCGAAGCGAACCCACCGAGTCCTCGTGTGCCCGACGGCAAGCTTGCCCCGGCGTGCGAGGCCTCTGAGGCAAGCGTCGAGGCGTTGCGTGTATCCGCTGGTAGAGGAGTTGTAAAAGGGTAGGCATGGGTGAGCCGCCGGCCAACTACAAGCGCGTCGTCGCCGCGGTTCGCCGGATCACCGATCCGGTTTCGGGTGGGCTGGGGATCGGGCAGCGTTCGGTGACGGTGTCGACGGTGGGTCTGGCGCCGGCGATCCGGAAGCTCGCGGACGAGAAGATGCAGGTGCGTCTCGCGGTGTCGTTGCACACGCCGGATGACGAGCTGCGGGACACGTTGGTGCCGGTGAACGAGCGTTGGTCGGTGGACGAGGTGCTCTCGGCGGCGCGGTACTACGCGGACACTTCAAGGGCGGCGGGTGTCCATTGAGTACGCTCTGATCCGGGACATCAACGATCAGCCGTGGCGGGCGGAGCTTTTGGCCGAGCGGCTGCGGAAGCACTTGGGTCAGCTGGTGCACGTGAACGTGATCCCGCTGAACCCGACGCCGGGGTCGAAGTGGGACGCGTCGCCGAAGCCGGTGGAGCGGGAGTTCGTGCGGCTGGTCAACGCGGGCGGCGTCGCCTGCACGGTCCGGGACACCCGCGGCCAGGACATCGCCGCGGCGTGCGGCCAGCTGGCCGCCGAAGGCTGATTTTTCGTTCGATGATGGAGATTTTGTCGTGATGTATGCCCCCAGCCTGGTGGACCCGGCTGCGGAATCGTTGAAACTCTCGGACTTCACGGACGCGACGCAGGTCGCCCGCGAGGCGCGGACGCTGCTGGGCGAGCGGTTCAGCTCGGTGACGTTCATGTACGTGCTGATGCGCGCCTTCGAGGTCGATTACACGGCGGCGTGTGACGCGTCGCGGTGGCACGAGTTCCACGGCGGGCCGCGGGCGTTGTCGGACGCTGATCTGGAGCAGCTGCTCGCTCCGTGGCTTGACCGCTGACCCGGTTCAACCGGCCAGCGCGAGCAGTTCGCCGATTGCCGCCTCCGGACCGCCGTAGGTGAGGTGGGCGATCGCCAGCATCGGGGCGATCACCTGGCTCCAGGCGTACAGCCGGTCGCCGTCGAGGTCGCACGCGGTCGCGACCCGGTGGCATCGGGCTCCGACACCCTCGGCTCCCGCGCCGGCCACCACGTAGTCCACGGCGTCGAAGCACGGATCGCCTGTGCACGCCTTCGGGTCGATCGCGACCAGGCCGCGTGACGGGCCGCCGTCCAAGGCGTTACCGAGGTGCAGGTCGCCGTGCAGCAGGACGACGGTGCGCTGCGTGTCCAGCAACGTCTCACAACGCCGTTTTGCCTGCTGCCACAGGGTTTCCGGAATCCGTGCGCCGATGGCCGGTTCGGACAGCCTCCGGCCGATCCGGGCGAACGCTTCGTCGCACCGGCCGCGCAGGCTCCACGGCCATGGCCCGGGTGCGGGAACGGCGTGCAGTGCGGCGAGCAGCTCTCCCCACTGCCGGGGCAACGACGTCGGCGGCAGATCTTCGGCCGCGGTGCCGGGCAATATCTCCTCGAGGACCATCGCCCCGGCCTCGGGATCGGCCGCCAGCACAGCGGGAACCCGGCCTGACGGGGCGAACACTCGCAGCATTTTCACCTGCTTGGCCAGCAGGGTTCCGTCCGGACTGAGTTTGAGCGCGGCTGGAGTGCCGTCAGGCCAGCTGCAGCGCAGGACGACGGACGAAGCGCCGCTCTCGAACAGCTCGCCGGGCACGAAGCCCCACCGGGACGCCAACCGCGCGGCGAGGTCCGGGACCTCGGCGAGCCAACCGTCGGCCTCAGGGCCGAACCGCCGCACCAGCCGTGCGCTCACGTCTTCCATGTCCATCGCGGTCAGTCCTCGCGACCCGGGCTGGGTGCGGCCGGAGCTTCCAGCGGATCGGGCTCCGTCCACGCCAGCTGAACCAGTTCCCGGCCGCCGCGCCGGACCGAAGTCACCCGGCCCGGCATCAGGGGCGACGGCCAGACACCGCCCAGTAGCGGGCCGGCGCGGAAGTCGCCGTTGCCGACCACGCTCGGGGCCTGGATGCTCGCCAGGGTCTTCAGCGCTCCGTGTTCGAGGGCCTCCGCCGCTCCTTCCGTGCGGCGGGCGAGCACGACGTGAAGCCCGACGTCCTTCGACTGGGGGATGAACTCGCGCAACGGCTCAAGCGGGTCGTCACTGCCCTGGGTGACGAGCTCGGCGTCGTCCACGACCACGTACAGGTCGGGGCCCGACCACCAGGTGCGGTTCTTCAGCTGCTCCTGCGTGACTTCGGGTCCCGGCAGGCGTCGCCGCAGCGATTGACGGACGTCTTCGAGCATGGCTACGAGCTGGTTGGCCGAAACCGCGTAGCCCAGCAGGTGCTCCGTCGCGACGTAGCCGAGCAGGGTGCGGCGGTAGTCGACCAGCAAGATCACCGCCTCCGCCGGCGTGGCGCGCTCGACGATGCCGCGCAGGATGGTGCGCAGCAATGTCGTCTTGCCCGATTCCGGTCCCATCAACGCCACGAAGTGCGCGTCGTCGGCGGGACGCCAGACGCTCGGTGTTCCGTCCACGGCTATTCCGAGCGGCACGGCGCCCGGCTCGGAGGCCGGTACGTCGGCGCACGGAACTCGAGCCGGCATGGATGTCAACTGCCGGATCAGCTCGGGCGGCAGGTCGTCGAACGGCACCGGGGCGGCGCCGCCGAGCGTGAACCGCGCGGCGGCGAAGCGGGAGCCGGCGAAGAAGAGGGCGCCGCGGAACTCCGTGCCGCCGTCGAACCGCGCCGACGTGAACACCGCGTCGCCGCCGAAGGTCGCCGACGTGAAGTCCGAGCCCCGCTCGAACGCGACTCCGGTGAAGTCCGCTTCCGCGGTGAACCTCGCCGAGCCGAACCCGGCCGTGCCGGTGAACGCCGTGCCGTCGAAGCGCGCTGCGCCCACGAACGTCGCCGTCCGGAAGGTGGCCGCCCGCACCCGGCAGCCGCTCAGGTCGAAGTCGAGCAGGCTTGCTCCGGCCAGGTCGAGGTCGGTTCCGGGCCAGAAGCGGTCGTCCGGTGCCCCGGGGCGCAAGTGGGCCGCCAGCACGTCGCTGACGGCCTGCCTGACCCGGCCCTGCTGCACGACGCGCTGTTCGCGGCTGTCGGCGGCGTCGGCGGCCGCGTCGGTGAACATGCGCAGGTAGGCACAGAGGACGTTCACGATCGTCTGCCGTTGGCCCGGGCTGCTCTGACCCAGGCGGTCCAACGCGTACAGCCCGCCGAGCTGTACTGCCAGCCGCTCCGAGCCCAGCTGATCGACCGCCGTGCTGTAGAGCTCCGTGAGCCGCCGTTCCGCGGCGTCCAGGCGGGTGTCCTCGGCCATCCGCTCCTGCAGCGCGTGCGTGCGGGCCACGGCCGCCTGGTCCAAGTCCTTCTGCTGCAGGCTGATCTCAGCGCTCCGCTGCCGGCGGGCGGCGAGCAGCAGGGCGGCCGCCCCGCCCGTTCCGACCACGATGGTGCCGGCCGTCTTGATCGCCTCGAGCTGGTTCCGCTCCTGTGCGTCGCCGTGGCCGAACGCCGTCAGCAACCACACCGCGACCGCTACCCCCAGGACCACGATCACCGCGGACGCGAACCAGATCATCCGGATCGACAGGACCCGGTAGGTGATCGCCGCCGGTTCCGGGTCGCGGGTTCCCTCGCCACTCGCCATGCCGATCACCGTAAGGCAGGCCTCGCGGGCCGCGAGTGGTGAAGCGGCGCCTGGCGAGCCGTGGGCTCGCCAGGCGCCGGTCGTCAGGCGGGGTTGTCCAACGTCAACGCCGTGCAGCGGATTCCGCCGCCGCCCTTGCGGAGTTCCGTCGTGTCCAGCTCCGTCACCGTCAGCCCCAGCGATCGCAAGTCGGCCGCGAGCCGCGGGGCGCCCGACGTCATCGTCACCGTGTGGCCGTCGCTGATCAGGTTCAGCGCGAATGCCGCCGCCTCCGCGGGAGCCACGTCGATCAGCTCCACGCCCAGGCCCCGCAACGTGCGCAGGCTCGGTGCGTCCAGTGCCGCGGGGTTGTACGCCAGGACCGAAGGGGCGATCACCGCCACCGCCAGGTCCAGGTCGTACCACTGGGCACTCGTCGTCCGCAGGGGGACGATCTCGTAGTCCAGCCTGGCCAGCGTGCGGAACGCCCGGATGTCCGTGCGCTGGCCGTGGGCCGCCAGCAGCAGCGGGCCGCACGCCAGGGCGTCGCCCTGGCCGCTGAACGCGTAGCGCGTCGACTCGACCTCGAAGCCGTGGGATTCCAGCCAGGCCCGGTGGTGGGGGGTTTCCGCCGCCCGCTCCGGGGGGAGCGTCGCCAGCACCGCCCGGTCGCCGCGGACCACCGCCGCGTTCGCCGTGTACGTCATGTCGGGGCACGCCGGGTCCGCGTCGACGAACTCGATCTTGCGGCCGGCCGCCAGGTGGGCCTCCACGATGTTCTCGTGCTCCGCGATCGCGGCGTCGACGTCCGGCTGGACGCCGACGTGCATGTACGGGTTGATTTCGTATTCGATGCGGAAATAACGCGCGGAGCACATCAAAAGCCGTTGGTGGGTCATGGGTCACTCGTTTCGTCGGACGGGCGGGGTGGGCCTGCGGCGGAACCCGGGCCCGGGAGGCGCGCGGCCGACGAAGCGAGTGAGCGGCGTCAGCCCAGGCCGCGCAGCCGGAACAGCTCGATCGTCATCAGGTAGTCCGGCTGCGACCGGGCCGCTTCGATGCGCTGCGCGACCGTCGTGGCGGACGGGGACGGCCGCATCGCCGAGCTCACGGCACGGACCAGTTTGGCGATCATTTCTTCTCCCTGTAGGTGATGCGGGACAACGGATTTCAGGGTGCCCGGGGACGGGCCCGCGGGTCTGGCCAGATCCGGACAGCTTCATCGCGTGGCGTTGAGGAAGCCGATGACGACCGCGCCCCACCAGCACAGCTGGGACACCGCGGTGGTGAGCCCGCCCTGGACGAGCAGGCGGGCCGGGACCGGGCCCTCGACCAGCGCCATGCGCTTGCCCAGTACCGTCGCGCGCACGCCGTTGACGGCCAGGACGCCGACCAGGCAGAGCTTCACCACCGTGGCCGCGGACCCGAGGTCCGGCGAGAGCAGCGCACCGCTCGCGACCAGGCCCGTCAAACCACCCCACACCAGCAGGTGCAGCCGGGACGCGCTGTGGACGGCCTCGCCGAACGCCAGGCGCCCCAGCGCCCACAGCGCGAAGAAGTAGTCCGCGACGAGCACCGCGCCGAAGCCGAGCACGAGCGACGCGAGATGCGCGAACAACGCGACGTCGTGCCAAGCCGTCGTGGGCCGCAGCTGCGTCGACAGCCAGATCGCCGCGCCGAGCAGCATGATCGAAGCAGACATCGCGTAATAGGCCCCGTAGCGTCGTAGAGCACTGGGGCGCGGCGCGAGCGGCGGGGCGACCCGCACCGGGATGCCGTTGTCGAGCATGTCCTTGTCCTTCCGGGAAAGCCGTGGGAACGGGCTCCGCCGGAACGACCGGGGCGAAACCGGCCTGCGTCAGCGGAAAATCCGTGCTGTGCTGATTACAGGCCATCGCGGACTTGGCTGGGAGCGTTGTCCGGAAAGGAAAATCAAACCGGGGCGAACGAGGAGACGACGAGGACGGCGGCGCCGTTGCCGGACCGTCCGGGTCTAGGCGGACACGGGCCCGGCGAGGGCCGGGAGGTCGTGCTCGCCGGTTTCGGCGATGCCGAGCACGAATTCGCGCACCGGTGCCGGGACGCCGTGGAGGTACGGGTCGGCGTGCGTGAGCAGCCCGGCGTCGGCGATCTCCTCGGTCAGCTCGTCCGGTGCCGGCGGCAACGCGGCGAGCTCGCCGGGCGGCGTCTGCGCGAGCAGCTCCAGCAGCTCCCGGGCCGCCGGGCCGAGCGTGCGGTAGGCGGAGGCCAGGGAATCGCGCAGGGACAGGTCCCCGACGCTCAGCCAGTCGACCGTGTTGCCGTTCAGGCGCCATTCTTCGACGACCCGCCGCAGGGTCAGCCGCGGCCGTGAGGCGATCTTCCGGATCGCCAGGTCGAGCGCGAGCGGCAGGTCGCCGCACAGCTCGGCGAGGCGGTCGCAGTCGGGCCCGGCGGACACGGCCAGGTGCGGGAGCGCCGCGGTGATCATCGCGATCGAGTCCCCGCGCGGCAGCGGGATGAGCTGCAGGCGGTGGACGTCGCGCAGGCCCAGCAGCCGTTTGCGGCTGACCAGCAGCGTCGTGCTCGTGGTGGTCTCGGCGAGCAGCGGGCGCACCTGGTGCTCGTCCCGGACGTGGTCCAGCACGACCACGAGCCGGCGTTCGGCCAGGAGCGTGCGGTAGAGGCCCGCGCGGTGGTCGAACGTGGTGGCCAGCTGGTCGTCGTCGACACCGAGGGCCCGCAGGAAGCCGTCGAGGACGTCCGCGGGTGCCGGTGCCGCCGGTGCGCCGCCGCCGTGGCGCAGGCCGCCGAGGTCGGCGTAGAGCTGCCCGTCGGTCTCCGCCGCGATGGCATGCGCGTAGTGCAGGGCGAGGTCGCTCTTGCCGACGCCGGCCGGGCCGCTGATCACCACCGGGGTGTCGCGCGGGGACCGCAGCCAGGCCAGCTCGGTCGTCCGTCCGGTGAACCCCCGCGGCCGCTGCGGTAGCTGCGCCGGGTGCGGCGGGGTGCCGCGGCGCTGGAACAGCGTGGGTCTTCTTCGGCGGCCCCCGAACGGGGGCTGCGTATAGCCGCTCGTGGCCGCGTGCCAGTGCCGGCGCCACGCCTCGTCGTCGCCGCCGCACGCGGCGACGAACGCGAGGGTCACCTGCAGCGAGGGCATCCGGTTGCCGCTCGCCGCGCTGGAGAGCACCGACGACGAGAACATCGCCGAGCGCGCCATTTCCCGGTAGGTCGGGTTGCCGGCCCGGGCGCGCAGTTCCCGCAATTCGCGAGCGAACTGGGTGGCGATGCCACCGGACGTGTTGACGGGTTTTTCTGGTCTGCCCATGTGAATCCCTTTCCCCTTCTCACTCAGCGTCGCTCTTCGCGGTCGGTGTCTCTTCCGCTCATTGGCGGCCTTGTTAGCCCGTTCGGGTATCACGTTGACGTTTTGCGATTATTCCTGGTACTTGTTTACGCCGATCCGGCGAATGGGGGCAAAGTTCGACGGCCGCCCGCGCGCGGCAGGCGGCCGTCGAGGGGGCCGGCTCAGGCGGCGGCCGGGCGCCGGGCCGTCATGCCGAGCAGGGCGCACAGCGCCGCGACCAGGCCCAGCACGCCGCACACCCACCAGACGCCGTTGCCCAGCGCGACCCACGCGGCGACGCCGAACAGCGGCCCGAGGGCCATGCCGAGGCCGAACGTCGCCTGGTGGGCGCTGATGTAGCGGGCCTTGACGGCGGCCGGGAACGTCGACGGGTAGGCGAACATCGTCGGCCCGTTGATCATGATCCCGAAGACGAACACGACCGTGCACAGCACGAGCGCGACGGCCGAGCCGCCGCTGATGCCGAACCCGGCGACCCCCAGGCCCATCAGGACGGTCCCGGCGGTGGCGGCGACGTGGCCCGGCCAGCGCGTGACGTACGACGTGATCTTCAGCTCGCACAGGATCAGCACGGCCGACGCGGTGACGAGCACGACGCTGTAGAGGCCGGCGGAATGGCCTTCGGCGGTGATCTTCAGCGGCAGCGAGACCGTGTACTGGACGTAGATGACCGAGCCGATCAGCACCGACGCGAGGAAGAACCAGAACCGCCCGTCGCGCAGCAAGGTCGCGTACGCCGCCCGGGTGCCGCTCTTTTCGCGCGTCGCCGGCTCGCGTTCGACCCGGCGGTCGGGCAGCAGCCGCAGCGCCATGACGGCGTAGAGCACCGCGGTGGCGGAGTCGAACCACAGCAGGAGGTTCCAGTCGAGGAGGATCAGCCCGGCCGCGACCAGCGGGCTGAGCGCCGCGCCGAGGTTGAGCGCGATCCGCATCATCGAAAAGCCCATGACGCGGTCGTCTTCGGGCATCAGCTCGCTGAGCAGGACGGCCGCCGCGGGCCGGTACGCCTGGGTCGCGAGGCCGGCGAGGAGCATCGCGGCCATCAGCGGGACGAACAGCGCGGGACGGCCGAACACCGGCACGACGGCGAGGATCGCGGCCGAACCGGACATCGCGGCGGCGATCGTCGCCCGCGGCCCGGCGCGGTGGACGAGCTCGCCGCCGACGAGCCCGCCGAGGACCGAACCGATGCTGTAGGCGGCGATGACCACGCCCGCCTGGCCCGCGGAGAAGCCGCGGAAGACCAGGTACAGCACCATGAACGTCTGCACGAACGCGCCGAGCTGGTTGACGAGCACGCCGCCGAGCAGGTAGCGCACCGGCGCCGGCGTCCGGCGCAGGACGGCGCGCACGCCGGCGGGTTTTTCGGTGGTGGTCACGGCCGAGCCTCCAGGTGGCTTGCGAAGAGGGGGTGCCGCCCCTTGATCCGGGGTGACGGCTTCTTCATTGCAGCGGCCTGGCCGGTTGACCGGCAGAGTTGTCCCCGCCGGAAAATCAATTCCGGCGTGATGTGGGCAACTGAAGATTCGGAGGGTGACGCGGTTGTCGCGGATTTCGTCTTACCCGCGCCCGGCCGGACGCAGCGGTTGCTGCATCCGGCCGGTATCGGAAAATCAGAGCCCGACGATCATTTCGTGATCGATTTCGACGAACTCGGTGATCAGGTCCGCGAACTTGCCCGCGATCAGTTCCTTGTAGGCCGCGGAACCGGTGTGGGCGTCGTAGGCGGCCTGGTCGGCGAAATGCTCCACGAACAGCAGGTAGTCCGGCTTGGCCGGGTCGCGGTACACGCGGAAGGACACGGTGCCGTCCTCCTGCCCGGGGCCGAGCGGCGCGAACTCCTGCACGAGCCGCTCCGCCTCGGCCTGCTTGCCCGGCTTGAGGGGGATGGGGAACACCTTCGCCAGCATGGGGGGAACCTCTCTTGTCGTGCGGTGCGCGGTCGGCGCGCCGCCGGTCGGGAACCACTCTGCCGGGCAGGTCGGAGCGCGTCCGGCCACATCCGGACACGATCGACGTGTCCGGATGTGGCTAGCGCGGGTGGTGGCCGATCGCCTAAACCTGGGGCATGACGACTTTTTCGGCCGTGGTCACGACCGGTATCTACTGTCGTCCCGGGTGCGGGGCGAAGCCGCTCGCCGAGAACGTGAAGACGTTCGAGCTCGCCGCCGAAGCCGAGGCGGCCGGGTTCCGGGCGTGCCTGCGCTGCCGCCCCTACCGCGTCGCGGGCCCGGTCGGCGCCGACGCGCCCGAGCTGGTGTGCCGCGCGGTGCAGCTGATCATCGCCGGGGTGCTGGACACCGGGACGGAGGCGGCCCTCGGGGAGCGGCTGGCCGTGTCGCCGCGGCACCTGCGCCGCCTCTTCCGGGACCACCTCGGCGTGACGCCGGACGGGCTGGCCCGCTCGCGGCGGGCGCACTTCGCGCGGCGGCTGCTCGACGACTCCGACCTGACCGTCGCCGACATCGCGTTCGCGTCCGGGTTCGGCAGCCTCCGCCAGTTCAACCGGGACATGAAGCTGGTCTTCCGCGCTTCGCCGGTCGAGCTGCGCAACCGGCGGCGCAAGGCCGACCGCCTCGCCGCGGACGGCGGCCTGATGCTGCGGCTGCCGTTCGCGCCGCCGCTGGACTGGGCCGCGCTCAGCGGGTTCCTGGCCGAACGCGCGGTCCCCGGCGTCGAGTCGGTGCTCGACGGCGTCTACCGGCGCACCATCAGCCTCGACGGCGAGGCGGGCGTCATCGAGGTGCGCCTCGGCGGGGCCGACCACCTGCTGCTCACCGCGCACATGCCGTTCTGGGAAGGCCTGATCCACGTCGTCGACCGCGTCGGGCGGATGTTCGGCGTCGACGCCGACACCGCCCCGGCCGTGAGCGCTCTCGCCGGCGATCCGGTGCTGGGCCCGTTGCTGCGCGCGCGGCCCGGGCTGCGGGTGCCCGGCGCGTGGGGGTTCTTCGAGGTCGGCGTGGAAGCCGTGCTGAGCCAGTACGGCGTCCGGACGCGGGTGCGGCGGCAGCTGGCCGCGCTGGTCGAGGCGGCGGGCCAGGCCGTGCCGGGCCTCGAGCACGGTCTCACCCACCTGTTCCCCTCGGCCGAGACCCTGGCCCAGGCGGACCTGTCGGCGGCCCGGCTCCCCGCGAAAACCGAGCGGACGCTGCGCGCGTTCGCCGCCGCCGCGGCCGCCGACGAGCACCTGCTCGACCCCGGCGCGAGCCTGGCCGACTGCACCGCCGGGCTGACGGCGCTGCCCGGCATCGAGCAGAGCACCGCCCAGGAGATCGCGCTGCGGCTCGGGTACGCCGACGCGTTCCCGGCCACCGAGCGCACGCTCGAGACGACGGTGCTCGACCACGACCCCGCGGCCGACGCCGGCCGGCTGGCCGCCGCGTGGCACCCGTGGCGCGCGTTCGCCGCCACCCACCTGATCACCGCCGGCCTGCCGACGCCGGCCGGCTGACCACCCCGAAAAGGAGAACGGATGTCCACGAACCGGCGGGAGCTCGCCGAAAAGCTGCGCGCCCTGCACGAGGGCACGCTGGTGCTGCCGAACGCCTGGGACGCCGCCAGCGCGGCGCTCGTCGCGGGGGCCGGTGCCCCGGCGATCGCCACCACGAGCGGCGGGGTCGCCTGGTCGGCGGGCCGCCCCGACGGGCACGGCCTGACGCGCGCGGAGATGGCCGAGCTGGTCGCGCGGATCGTGCGCGTCGTCGACGTGCCGGTGACCGCCGACATCGAAGGCGGCTACGACGACGTCGCGGCGACCGTCCGGGCGATCGTCGAGGCCGGCGCGGTGGGCGTCAACCTGGAGGACTCGACCGCGCCCGGCGGCCCGCTCTTCGCCGTCGCCGAGCAGGCCGAGCGGGTTCGCGCGGCCCGCGCCGCGGCGACGGCGGCCGGCCTGCCCGAGCTGTGGATCAACGTCCGCACGGACGTCTACCTCTTCGGCATCGGCGAGCCGGAGGGCCGCGTGGACGACGTCCTGGCGCGGTCGGCCGCCTACGCCGAAGCGGGTGCGGACAGCCTGTTCGTGCCGGGCCTGGTCGACCTGGAGATCCTCAAGGGGCTGGTGAAGGAGAGCCCGCTGCCGGTCAACGTGATGGTGTGGCCGGGAGCGCCGACCGTCGCGGAGCTGGAAGCGGTCGGCGTCCGCCGGGTCAGCGTCGGCACCGCGATCGCCCAGGCCGCCTACGGGGTCGCGCGGCGGGCCGCGGCCGAACTGCTCGAGCACGGGACCTACGGCGCGCTCGAAGGAGGCCTCGACTTCGGGGCGGTGAACGGCGCCGTCACCCGCTGAGCACCGGCGAACGGGCCGCGACCGGGGTCGCGGCCCGTTTTCGTGTCCACTCCCGTTCACGGTCCATTGATTTTCCTTGGTGGACAACCGTTTCCATCAATTAATGCGCTGGCTTCAATCACTTCCACAACCGAGAAGAAGACCTCGAGGGAAGTGATGTGATGACCGTAGTCGAGCCGCTGCCCGTCCGGCCGCCCGAGACCGCCTCGGAGATCCTCGCCCGGGCGCAGGCCCTGGCCCCCGTGCTGCGGGAGCGCGCCGAAGAGATCGAGCGGGCCCGGCGGCTGCCCGCGGACGTCGTGGACCTCCTGCGCGGCACCGGCGTGTTCCGGATGGGGTTCTCCCGCGCCCACGGCGGGCCCGAGCTCACCTCGATCGAGCAGACCGAGGTGATCGAGGCCCTCGCCCACGGCGACGCCGGCGCCGCCTGGTGCGCGATGATCGGGTCGGACACCGGCCTGTACGCGTCCTTCCTGGACCACGCCGTCGCCGAAGCGATGTTCCCCAGCCTGGACATGGCGACCGCGGGGCTGCTCTTCCCCAACGGCCGCGCGGAAATCGTCCCCGGCGGCTACCGCCTGACCGGCCGCTGGCAGTTCGGCAGCGGGGTCACCCACGCCGACTGGGTCGTCTCCGGGGCGTTCCTCTACCGCGACGGCGAGCCCGAGCACGACTCGATCCTGCTCATGGTGCCGAAGGCCGACGTCGAGGTGCTGGACACCTGGCACACCACCGGCCTGGCGGGCAGCGGCAGCTGCGACTACGCGATCACCGACGTGTTCGTGCCCGCCGAGCACACGCTCGTCTTCGCCGAAGTCCGCGGCGGCTCGGGTCCGCTGGCCCAGCCCGAGGTGCACATGCGGAACATGCCGGGCGTCGCGCTCGGCGTCGCCCGCGCCGCCCTCGACCACGTCACGGACACCGCCGTCGCCGCCGGGCGTGAGGACGACTACCGCACGCAGACCACGATCGCCGAGTGCGAAGGCGACTTCGCCGCGGCTCGCGAGGGCGTCTACGGCGCGCTGCGGCGCCAGCAGGAAGTCCTCGTCGCGGGCGGCACCCTCGACGACCTGACCCCGCGCGAACGGGCCGCCCTGCCGCTGTCGCGGCGGCACGCGTTCCGCACCGCCCGCTCGATCGTCACCCGTCTCTACGACCTCGTGCAGACGTCCGCGATCTACCGGCCCTCGCCGCTGGACCGCTGGCTGCGCGACACCACCACGATGTGCCAGCACATCGTGGCGCAGGACCGGATCCTGCAGACCGCCGGCGCCCACCTCCTCGGTGGCCGCCCCGCGTTCCCGCTGGCCCTCGGCATCACCTCGAGCCGGCGCTGACTCACCCCACCCCACGAAAAGGAAGACACCCATGCGAAAGCTCCGGGCCGCCGTGTGCGCGGCCGCCGTGCTGGCCGTGACGCTCACGGCGTGCAGCACGCCGTCCGGCACTACCGCCCCGACCCCGGACGGCGCCGCCGCCCCGGCCGCGGCGGCCATCGACCGCGACGCCGTCATCAGCTACAGCGAGACCGAACCGGCCAGCCCGCTGGTTCCCGGCAACACCACCGAGGTCGGCGGGATCAGCGTGCTGGGCACGCTCTTCCGCGGCCTGATCGAGTACGACGCCAAGACGGCCGCCCCGCACAACGCCGTCGCGGACTCGGTCACCACCACCGACTCCAAGGTGTGGACGATCAAGCTCAAGGACGGCTGGACGTTCCACGACGGCACGCCCGTCACCGCGAAGAGCTTCGTCGACGCGTGGAACTACACCGCGTATTCGCCGAACCTGATGGCCGGCGCCAGCTACTTCTCGCACGTCGAGGGCTTCGCGCAGGTCAACAACGCGACCGCGGACGGCAAGCAGCCGGCCACCCTGCCGGCCGCGAAGACGCTGTCGGGCCTGAAGATCGTCGACGACAGGACGTTCACCGTCACCCTCGACGCGCCGTTCTCGGAGTTCGGCGTCCAGCTGGGCTACGCGGCGTTCTTCCCGATGCCCGCGAGCTTCTTCGCCGACCGCAAGGCCTTCGAGGCGCACCCGATCGGCAACGGGCCGTTCGAGTTCGAGTCCTACACGCCGGGCAAGGACCTGGTCGTCAAGCGGTTCGACGGCTTCGCCGGCGCGCAGAAGCCGAACATCGGCGGCATCGACTTCCGCTTCTACACCGACCTCGACAAGGCCTACGCCGACGTCCTGGCCAACAAGCTCGACTTCCTCTCCTTCACGCCGTGGACGTCGACCCAGGGCGGCAAGATCAAGAAGGACCTGCCCGACGACCGCCGCAAGACCTACACCTACCTCGGCTACCAGGCGATCGCGTTCCCGCTGTTCGACAAGCGCTACGACAGCCCGCAGTTCCGCCAGGCGATCTCCATGGCCATCGACCGCAAGTCGCTGATCCAGCAGGTGTTCAACGGCGGCCGCACCCCGGCCGACGGCCTGGTCGCCCCGAACGTCCAGGGCCACCTGGACAACCAGTGCGGCGAGCTGTGCACCTACCAGCCGCAGAAGGCCAAGCAGCTGTTCGACGCCTCGGGCTTCACCGGTGACATCGAGCTGACGTCCAACATCGACTCCGGCAACCAGGAGTGGATGGAGGTCATCTGCAAGCAGATCCAGGCTTCGCTGGGCCACACCTGCAAGTTCACCCCGCAGACCACGCTGGGCGAGTTCCGCAAGAAGCTCAACGACCGGTCCGTCACGGGCATCTACCGCTCGGCGTGGGTCGCGGACTACCCGTCGATCGAGAACTTCCTCAACCCGCTCTTCCGCACCGGCGCGGCCTCGAACGTCGGCCAGTACTCGAACCCGAAGGTCGACGACCTGCTCAAGCAGGCCGACGCGGCGCCGTCGCAGCAGCAGGGCCAGGCGCTGTACCAGCAGGCCGAAAAGCTCGTCCTGCAGGACATGCCGACCATCCCGATCTGGTGGCAGTCCGGCACCGCCGCGTGGGCGTCCCGGCTGCACAACGTCCAGCCCACCCAGTTCCGCGAGCTCGACCTGTTCAGCGTCACCGTCAGCAAGTAGCTCCGTGCGGCGCGCCGCGACCCGGCGCGCCGCACGTCGATCCCGGAAAGAAGAACAGCGATGACTGTCCACGAAGTGGATGTCCTGATGATCGGGGCCGGCCCGGCGAACCTCGCGCTGGCCGTGGCCCTCGAGGAGTGCGGCCGCTCCGGCGTGGCCGGCGGCGCGATGGTCCTCGAGCAGTACGAGGACGTGAAGTGGCAGCGGAACCTGATGCTGCCGTGGGCGCGCAGCCAGGTGTCCTACGTGAAGGACCTGGTGACCCTGCGCAACCCGCGCAGCCGCTTCTCCTTCCTCAACTTCATGCACGAGCGCGGCGAGCTCGACGAGTTCGTCAACCTCGGCACGTTCAACCCGTTCCGCTGGCAGGTCTCGGCCTATCTGCAGTGGGTGGCCGACTCGCTGGAGCAGGTGAAGGTGCGCTACAACGCCCGCGCCGAGCGCGTCCTGCCGATCCACTCGGAGTCGGGCCGGGTGCTCGGCTTCACCGTCCCGCTGTCCGACGGCGACACGATCCTCTGCCGCGACCTCGTCGTCGGCGGCGGCCGCGACGCCCACGTGCCCGAGGTGTTCCGCGGGCTGCCGGCCGAGCGGGTCGTGCACAGCACGGAGTTCAGCACCCGTGTCGCGGAGACCGTCGGGCTGGCCCGGCCGGGCAAGGCGCTGCGGCCGGTCGTGGTCGGCGGCGCGCAGAGCGCGGCCGAGATGTTCATGGCCCTGCACCATGAGGCGCCGGGCTCGTCGCCGACGCTGCTGCTGCGGTCGATCGCGCTGAAGGACTACCAGACCAGCAAGTTCGTCAACGAGCTGTTCTTCCCGTCGTTCGTCGACGAGTTCTTCACGATGTCCGACGAGGCCCGGGCGAAGGTGCTGGAAGAGATGCACCTGACCAACTACGGCGGCCTCGCCGCGCCGTTCCTCGAAGAGCTCTACACCATGCTCTACAAGCAGAAGATGCTCGGCCAGCCCGTCTCGACGATCCGCGGCTCGGCCGACGTCGTCGGCGCCCGCGCCGAAGGCGGCGAGATCGTGCTCGACGTCCGCGACCTCAAGCACGACACGGTCGAGCGGGTGCACTGCGACGCGGTCTTCCTCGGCACCGGCTTCGACCCGCGGATGCCGTCGATGGTCCGCGGCCTGGCCGGCGCGATCGGCCTGGACGGCGTCACCGTCAACCGGCAGTACCGCGCCGACCTCGGTGAAGACGCCCACGGCGCGCTGTACCTGCAGGGCGTCAACGAGGCGACGCACGGCATCTCGGACTCGCTGATCAGCGTGCTCGCGCAGCGCTCGGCCGAGATCGCGGGCGACATCGTCGAGCGCCGCGCCACGGGTGCGGGTCCCGACGACGACCTCCGCCGGTCCGACGAGTCCGTGGTGGTGGCGGTATGATCGACATCCGCTCGCTCGACCGCGAAAACCTGGAACGCGCGTACGGGCTCGACTCCCAGCGCCTGCTGCCCTGGCCGCAGCTGAACGCGCCGTTCGAAGGGGCCTGGTGCGTCCTGCGCCCGGGCACGACGTCCACGCCGCACGCCCACCACGAGTACGAGATCTTCATCGCCGTCTCCGGCAGCGCGACGCTGGTCGTGGACGACGAGCCGCACCCGTTCACCGCCGGCGACGTCGTCCGGCTGCCGCCGGGTTCGAAGCACTGCGTCGCCAACGAGGGTGACGCGGACTTCGAGTACTACGGCGTCTGGTGGGACACCGAGATGGCCGCGCAGTTCACGGCCCGCCACGAAGCAGGCGTGTCATGAGCTCCCGCACGGTCGTCATCTCGCCGGCCCCGACGGCGAACGGCGACCTGCACCTCGGGCACATCGCCGGCCCGTTCCTGGCCGCCGACGTGCACACCCGCTACGCCCGCTCGCAGGGCCGGGAAGTGTTGCTGGGCACGGGGTTCCAGGACACCTCGACGTTCGTGGTGACGACCGCGCACCGGCGCGGCGTCACGCCGGCCGAGCTGGTCGCGACCTCCGCCGCGCAGATTTCCGCGAGCCTCGAAGCCATGGGCATCGGCGTCGACGGTTACACCGGCGACGACGCCCGGTTCACCCGGTGGGTCGCCGAATTCGTCGGCCGGCTGCACTCGGCGGGCAAGCTGGAGCTGCGCACGATGAAGTTCCCGTACTCGTCGCGGACCGGCGAGTTCCTCGTGGACGGGTTCGCGTCGGGCAGCTGCCCGGAGTGCCTGGCCGAGGGGTGCGCTGGGCTGTGCGAGAGCTGCGGGCAGCTCGTCGCCGCGGGGGAGCTGCTGGACGTCCGGTCCACTTTGGACCCCGCGGACCCGGTGGAGCTGCGGGAAGCGGACGTGCTCGTGCTGCCCGTCGAGCGCTACCGCGAGCAGCTGCGGGCGCACTTCGAGGCGCACGCCTCGGGCCTGCGGCCGCACATGGCGCAGGCGATGGCGGCGATGCTCGCGCGGCCGTTGCCGGACTTCCCGGTGACCTACCCGATCTCGTGGGGCATCGAGGTGCCCTTCCCGGAGGTCGCGGGGCAGCGCGTCAACCCCAACGCCGAGCCGATGGCGTGGAGCATGCACGCGACGGCGCTGGCCGCGGAAGCGCGGTCCGGCCGGCCGGGTCCGGAAGACGCGCTGTGGCTCGCCGGGGCGGGCTCGGAGATCGTGTACTTCCTCGGGTTCGACAACATCTACCCGTTCGCGATCGCCGGCCCGGCCATGCTCTTCGCGCTCGACGGCCGCTACGAGGTGCCCACGCGGTACCTGACCAACGAGTTCTACGAGCTGGACCACAAGAAGTTCTCCACCAGCCGCGGGCACGTGGTGTGGAGCCGGGAGCTGGCCGCCGAGGTGCCGCGCGACCTGATCCGGTTCCACCTGGCCGCGACCAGCCCGGAGCACCAGCGGACCAGCTTCAGCCGGGACGCGCTGGCGAGCGTCACGTCTTCGCGGCTGGTCGAGCCCTGGAACCGCGTCGCGGACAAGGTGAACCGCTGGACCGGGCGGGGCCCGCTGCCGGTGTCTTCGCGGTCGCGCCGCGCGGCTTCGCGGATGGCCGAGCGGTTCGCGGCGTCGTACGAGCTGGCCGGGTTCAGCCTGAACCGGGCGGCCGAGGCGATCACCGAGCAGCTGGCCCGGCTCGACCGCCGCGAGGTGACGGCCGCGGACGCCGGCGACTTCTGCTTCGAGGTCGACCGGCTGCTGCGCGGGGCCGCGCCGATCCTGGTGGACCTGGCGGCGCGGGTGCTCGGCCCGGACGCCGGGGCGGACGCGGAGTCGTTCACCCCGGTCGCGCTGCCGCGGCTGCGGGAAGCGGGGGCCGGGCGGTGAGCACGGGCACCTGGCAGGACAGCGCGTCGCTTTTTCGTGAAAGCGAAGGGCATCACTTTCCCGGGAAAGCGACGGCTGGGGGCCTCCGGGTCGTCGTGGTCGGGGCCGGGATCACCGGGCTGCTCACCGCGATCCGGGCCGTGCTGGCCGGGCACCGCGTGGTCCTCCTGGAACGCGGCCCGGTGCCGCACCCCGGGGCCACCTCCTTCGACCAGCACCGGGCGCTGCGGGCGCTCGTCGTCGGGGACCGGGCCGCCACCCGCCGGGCCGCCGAGCTGCACCGGCGGTGGCGGGAGCTGGACGCCCTGCTGTGCGACCACCTGCCGGGTGCCGGCCTCTACCGGCGCGTCGGGGTGCTCCAGGCCCTGCCGCCCGGGCAGATCCCGGCGGCCGTCGCCACCGCGGCGGCCGCCGGGGTCCCGGTCCGGATCGTGCACCCGTCCGCCTACCCGCTCGTCGGCTTCCCGCGCGGCAGCGGTGCCGTGCTCGAGCCGCACGCCGGGACGCTGCTCGCCGACCGCGTGCTGCACGCCGCGGCCCGCTGGCTGCGGCACCACCCGGACGCCGAGCTGCGGCCCGGCCGGGAGGCCGTCGCCGTCGACGCCGACCGGGCGCGGGTGGAGCTGGCCGACGGCAGCGCCGAAACCGGCGACGTCGTGCTCGTCGCCGCCGGGCCGTGGACCGGGGCGCTGGTCGACCGGCCGGTGTTCCTGCACCGGCAGACGATGGTCTACCTGCGCCCGCCCGCCGCGCTCGCCCACGCCTGGGCGGCGACGCCCACCGCGGGCGGCATCGGCGCCGACGGGCGGGCGTGGCTGCTGCCGTCGGTGGCGGGCACCCTGCTCAAGGTCAGCACCGACGCCGTCCGGCGCGAGGTGCGCACCCTGTCGGGCCCCGATGACGACGCGGGCTGGGCGGCGCGCGTCCTGGCCGCCGGCGTCGTGTCCGATGTGGACGGTTACGCCGTCGTGCGCGTCAAGCACTGCCACTACGCCACGGCCGAAGACGGCGACACCGGCTTCGTCCGCGTCGGGGCCGCCGCGTGGGCCCGCCCGGCCAGCGGCCCCGACGGCTTCCGCACCGCCCCGCTGGCCGCCGACGACGTCGTCGCCGAACTGGCCGGCCCCGCCCTCGTTCCCCTGACCCGAAAGGACTTCCGATGAACCCGAACCCGGGTGCGCTGCTCGTCATCGGCAGCGGTCTCAAGCTGTACCGCGAATACCTCGTCAAGTCCGTCGCCGACCGCGCCCGCGAAGCCGGGCTGCGGCTGGTCCTGATCAACAACCTCAAGCCGACCTGGCAGCACGAGTACTTCGACGACATCACCGTCGTCAACGTCTTCGACCACGCGCTGCTGGCCGGGACCGCCCGCGAGCTCGCGACCCGCTACACCGTGGCCGGGGTGCTCTGCTGGGACGAGCCGCTGGTGATGCCCGCGGCGGAGCTGGCGGCCGAGTTCGGCGTGCCGGGCCTGAGCATCCCGGGTGTGCACGGCTGCCGCGACAAGCACAGCTGCCGCGTCCGGCTCACCGAGGCCGGCCTGCCGCAGCCCGGCTTCCACCTGGCCGCCGACCTCGACGACGCCCGCGCGGCGGTCGCCCGGATCGGCTTCCCGGTGGTCGTCAAGCCCCGTGCGCTCGGCGCCAGCATGGGCGTCTCGCTCGCCCGGGACGCGGCGGAGTTCGACGCCGCCTACCGCGTCGCCCACGAGGCCAGCCTGGTCGGCGACGAGCCCTACCGCGGCGGCGCGATCGTCGAGGGCTTCGCCGACGGCCCGGAGATCAGCATCGACGGCGCCGTCCACCAGGGCGAGTACCTGCCGATGTTCGTCGCCCGCAAGAGCACCGGCATGCCGCCGTTCTTCGAGGAGACCGGCCACCTCGTCGACGCCGCCGACCCGCTGCTGCGCGACGAGGAGCTGCTGGGCGTGCTCGCCGACGCGCACAAGGTGCTCGGCATCGAGAACGGGATCACCCACACCGAGGTCCGGCTGACCGCCCGCGGCCCGGTGATCATCGAGGTCAACGGCCGGCTCGGCGGCGACCTCATCCCGTTCCTCGGCAAGACGGCCACCGGCATCGACCCGGGCAGCGTCCTGTTCGACGTCGCCACCGGCCGGCGCCCGGACGTCACCCCGACGCGCTCGGGGGTGGCCGGCATCCGGTTCGGCTACCCGGACCACGACTGCGTCGTGCACTCGGTCGAGGTGCCGTGGGACGCCGACGGCCTGGTCACGGCGTCGCCGATGGTCGAGCCGGGCACCACGCTGCGGCTGCCGCCGGGCGGCTACATCGCGCGGCACTCGTTCGTGGTGTGCAAGGCGAACGACGCCGAGACGTGCCGCGGCCGGCTGGAGCACGCGGCTTCGCTCGTCGAGCTCGACGCCGTCGAGATCGAGCCGCCGCCCGCGGGCACCACCCTCGCCATGCCGGCCGGGCTCCTGGACGTGGACGAATGAGCATCCACTACGACGGCCGCCGGTTCCAGGCACTGGGCGGCGGCGACGGCACGTACGCGGAATACCGCCAGCAGGGGAACCTGGTCTGGGCGGAGTTCGCGGGCGGGCACGTCCTGCGCGGCACGGTGACCGGCACCTGCGACGCCGGCGGCGTCCTGCGGCTGGCCTACACGATGGTCCTGCGCGGCGGCGAGGTGATCGCCGGGCACAGCACCAACACCCCGCAGTGGCACGGCGGCACGCTCGTGCTGCGCGAGGTCTGGGAGCGCTACGGCGAGCACGCGGCCACCGGCGTCTCCTACCTCGAGGAGATCCCGCAGGCGGTCGCGTCATGACCAGGTGGGACGCGCTGCGCGGGCTGGGCGAGCTCCGGTTCCCCGGTGACCCCGGCTTCGCCGCCGTGGCCCCGGTGAACCGGCGGTTCGCCGCCACCCGCCCGGCGGCGGTGCTTTCGGTGGTGCGCGCCGACGACGTCGCCCGCGCCGTCGAGTGGGCCCGCGCGGAGTCGGTGCCCGTGTCCGTCCGCGGCGGCGGGCACAGCTACGCGGGCCACTCGGCGGGTCCCGGCCTGGTGCTCGACCTCGGGGGACTGTCCGGGATCCGCGTCGACCGCGGCACCGGGCTGGTCACCGTCGGCGGCGGGACGCCGATGAAGGCGCTGTACGCGGGGTTGCGCCCGTGGGACCTGACGTTCCCGCTCGGCAACTCCGACACCGTCGGCATCGGCGGCCTGACCCTCGGCGGCGGCGTCACGACGATCTCCCGCGCGCACGGCCTCACGTGCGACGCGCTGGTCTCGACCGACGTCGTGCTCGCGTCCGGCGAGGTCGTCACGGCGTCCGCCACGGAGCACCCGGACCTGTTCTGGGCCTGCCGCGGCGGTGGTGGCGGCAACTTCGGCGTCAACACGAGCTTCACGTTCCAGGCGCGGCCGGCCCCGGCCGGTTCGACCTGCGTGGTGCTCTGGGCGTGGCCGCACGCGGTCGAGGTCCTGGCGGTGCTGCAGGAGATCATGCTGGCCGCGCCGGAGGAGTTCTCCGCGCGGATCGGCATCGCGCGCTCGGCGGGCGAAGACGGCGTGGTCTCCGTGGTGGGCCACCACCTGGGCCCGGCGTCGGAGCTGCGTGAGCTGCTGGCCCCCGCCTTCGCCGTCGCGGCACCCGACCGCGTGGACGTCGAGGACCGCGACTTCTGGGAAGCGGCCCGGTTCCTGCATCACGCCAGCGAGGGCGGGGCGTTCGCCGTCCGCACGCGGTGCACGCCGCACGCGATCGCCGACGCCGGGCTGGAGGCGCTTGTCCGGGCCGTCGAAAAGTGGCCCGGCAGCGGCAACCCGGACGGGGCCGGGGCCGCGTTGTTCGCCTGGGGCGGGGCGATCGGCCGTGTTCCGGTGGCCGGCAGCGCGTTCCCGCACCGAGATACGAAGTTCCTGCTGAGCCTCGACACGTCGTGGACTTCGGACGACTCGCCGGGCGTCGTAGCGGCGAACCTGGACTGGCTGCACGCGCTGCACGCCGAGACGGGCGAGTTCGCGCCGGACGCGTCGTACGTCAACTTCACCGACCCGGACCTCGAGGACTGGCGCGGCGCCTACTACGGCCCGAACGCCGCCCGGCTCGCCGAGGTCAAGCGCCGGTACGACCCGGACCGGTTCTTCGAGTTCCCGCAGGCGTTGTGATGACCGATCTCCGCGGTGCCATGCGCACCTTCGCGACCGGCGTGTGCGTCGCCACGACGTACCTGGACACGCCGGGCGGGCGGCGGCACGACGCCGTGACCGTCAACTCGCTGGGGTCGATTTCGCTGGACCCGCCGCTGGTCTCGCTGGCCTTCCGCCGTGAATCCGCGTTCCTCACGGATCTCCTGGTGACCGGCGCCTGGGTGGTGTCCATCCTGCCGGCGGGCGCGCGCGAGCTCGCCCGCCGGCTCGCCGGGCCCCGCGCGGCGCGGGCCGCCGAAATCGCGGCCCTGCAAGCGAAACCGGGGGAGCGGACGGGCGCGCTCGTCCTCGACGGCGCGAGCTGGCTGGAATGCGCCCTGGCCGAGAAGTTCGACCTCGGCGACCACACGCTGGTCGTCGGGGAGGTCCTGGCGACCGGCCACGACCGGCACGCGCCGGCCCTGGTGTTCGTGCACGGCGGCTACCACACGGTCACCGACCCGCGGCAAGTCTCCGGGCCCGGGCAGTGGGGCGAAGCGCTCTAGGGGGTGATGTCCGAATACGGCTAGCCCGGGCCCCGGCGGCCCGGGCATGCTCGGCGGGTGAACGAAGACGTGATGCGCTGGAGCGGCCAGCGCGCGGACCGGGTCGACGAGGGCGCACTCCCCGGGTTGGCGCGGCTGACGGGGTTCGTGCGCAGCGTCCGGACACCGGAGTTCCGCGGCGTGACGTTCCACGAAGTGCTCGCGAAGAGCGCGTTGAACCACGTCCCGGCGGACGCGCGGATGCTGCCGGGCGAGTACACGATCAACCCGTACCGCGGCTGCACGCACGCGTGCCAGTACTGCTTCGCGCGGCCGACGCACACGCGCCTGGGGCTGAACATCGCGGGCGACTTCGACAACGAGGTGATCGTCAAGACCAACATCGTGGAGGTGCTGCGGAACGAGCTGGCCCGCAAGCGCAAGCTGCCGCCGCAGGTGGCGTTCGGCACGAACACGGACGTCTACCAGCGCGCGGAGGGCCGGTACGAGCTGATGCCGGGGATCATCGACGCGCTGTCCGGGCACCGGGTCCCGTTCTCGATCCTGACGAAGGGCCCGTTGATCCGCCGGGACCTGCCGGCTTTGGTCCACGCCTCGGCGCGGTGCACCGTGCACTTGGGCGTGTCGCTGTCGATGCTGGACGAGGAGCTGCAGCAGTCGGTGGAGTTCGGCACGGCGACGACGTCCGCCCGGCTGGCGACGGTCCGCGCGATCCGCGAAGCCGGGCTGCCGTGCACGGTGTTCCTGTCGCCGATCCTGCCGTACCTGTCGGATTCGGTTGCGCAGCTGGAGGAGCTGGTGGCGGCGGTCGCCGCGGCGGGGGCGACCGACGTGCTGTTCCACCCGCTGTACCTGTCTTCCGGGGTGAAGGACGTGTTCTTCGCCTGGCTCCGGTCGGCGCACCCGGCTTTGGTGCCGGACTACACGCGGTTGTATTCGTCGGGCTCGGAGACGGCGTACCGCCACGAGATCGCGGCCCGCATCCGGCCGGTGATCGCCCGGTACGGCTTCCCGGAGCCGGGCAAGGCGATCGAGGACAAGTTCGCCCTCAACGGCCGGCGGGGGCAGCCCCCGGAGGAACCCACCCAGGCGACGCTGTTCTGAGTCACACCGCGCGGACGCGGAACATCGAGAGGTCGTAACCGCTGTCGGTGAGGCTGCTCGTCACCGTCGCTCCGCCCGGTCCCACGAAGTTCAGCGACGCGACGTGCTCGTTCGACAGGAACGCGCCTTCGACGGGAAAGCGGTCGCCTTCGGCCTTGATCAAGCCGGAGAGCTGCCGGGCGAGGTACTGGGAGAGGCTGGTGTGGCTGCCAGTGCCGGCCCCGCCGACCTCGAGGCCGAGTTCCGCACCCACCTCGGGGTACCGCTCGTCCAGCAGGATGGCCAGTTGATAGGCCGTCACCCACCGCCGTCCGAAGTGGTGGTCGTCGACCGACACGTCCTCGAGGACCTGTTGCACCTTGTCCAGGACCGACAGCTTGGCCCAAGCACTCGCTTCCATCAGCTCTCCCGCCACGACGCGCGACCGTTCGGCAGCTAGTCGTGGCGCGAGCGATCGCCGTTACCGCGTGTCGCGGTGTCAGGACTAACGCCCTTTCCCGGTCACCCCGCCCGGCGCCCACAACCCGTCCGCGTCCCCGGCCTCCAGCCGGCCGCGGTAGACGCCGATCTTGCGGTCGATCAGCTTCAGGTTCTCCTGCAGCTCCTCGAGCCGGGCCAGCACGTCCGCCCGATGGGACTCCAGCAACGCCAGCCGCTCCTCCTCGTTCCCGCGGCCGGCGCTGACCAGCTCCGCGTAGCGGCGGATCAGCTTGATCGGCATGCCCGTCGCGCGCAGCTTGGTGCAGATCTTGATCCAGTCCAGGTCCAGCTTGCGGTAGCGGCGCCGGCCGCCGGAGGTGCGGTCGACCTCGGTGACCACCAGGCCCGCACGTTCGTAGTAACGCAGCGTGTGCGCGCTGACTCCGGTGCGTTGCGCCGCTTCGGCGATGGTCAGGCCGGCCTCGGGGATCGGTTTGACTTCGAGCACGCTCTAAATCCTAGCGTCGATGCCATGAACGTTCCGACTTCGCGTCATCCGGCGCTCGTGCTGGCCATTTGCTGCGCCAGCATCGTCGTCGCGGTGATGGACATCTCCATCGTCACGGTCGCGCTGCCGTCGATCCGCCGTGACCTCGGTGCCTCCGTCTCCGGCCTGCAGTGGACCGTCGACGCCTACACGCTCGTGCTGGCCGGTTTCCTGGTGCTCGCCGGGTCGACCGCCGACCGGTTCGGGCGCAAGCGCGTGTTCCTCACCGGGCTCACCGTCTTCGGTGCCGGCTCGCTGCTCTGCAGCCTGGCGCCCGGCATCGGCTGGCTGATCGCGGCCCGCGCCGTGCAGGCCGTCGGCGGCACCATGCTCAACCCGGTCGCCCTGGCCATCGTCGCCACCGTCTACCCGGTGCCCGCCGAACGCGCCCGCGCCATCGGCGTCTTCGCCTCGATGTCGGGTCTGGCCCTCGCGCTCGGGCCGATCCTCGGTGGCGCGCTCGTCGACGGCTTCGGCTGGCGGGCCGTCTTCTGGGTCAACGTGCCGATCATCGCCGTCGCGATCGCCGCCACCGCCGTGTTCGTGCCCGAGTCCCGCGCGCCGCGGGCCCGCCGGTTCGACTTCGTCGGCCAGGTGCTGGTGGTCGTCGTGCTCGGCAGCGTCGTCGAGGCCATCATCGAGGCGCGGTGGCTCGGCTGGACGTCGCCGGTGACGCTCGGCCTGCTCGTCCTCGCCGGCCTCGGCGTGCTGGGACTGCTCCGGTACGAGCCGCGCCGCGCCGACCCGCTGCTCGAACTGCGCCTGTTCCGCAGTGTCTCGTTCAGCTCGGCGATCGTCATGGCGTTGTTCTCGCTCTGCGGGTTCGGCGCCTTCCTGTTCCTGACCACGCAGTACCTGCAGGACGCGCGCGGCATGACCGCCCTGACGGCCGGGCTGTGCCTGCTCCCCGTCGGCGTGCTCGTCCTGGTCCTTTCGCCCAGGACGGGCCGGCTGGTCGGCACGCGCGGCCCGCGGCTGCCGCTGGTCGTCGCCGGGGCGGCGCTCGCCCTGGGCGGTGCCGCGTCCGCGTGGCTCGGCCCGGCGACGCCGCTGCCCGCGGTGCTCGCCGTCTACGTGCTGTTCGGCATCTTCCTCGGCACGGTCAACCCGCCGATCACCAACACCGCCGTGTCCGGGATGCCGCGGTCGATGGCGGGGGTCGCGGGTTCGCTGGCCTCGGCGGGCCGGCAGACCGGCACCACCCTGGGCGTCGCGATCGCCGGGACGATCGCCGGCACGGGCACCGGGACCGCGGCCGGCGTGTGGTGGCTGGTGGCCGCGCTCGGCGCCGGCGTCCTCGCCCTGGCGCTGCTGAGCACGGGCGACCGCGCGGCCGTCACGGCCCGGCGGGCGGCGGCGCTGTTCACCGAGCTCGAAGCGGGGCCTGCGCCGCTCCCGAAAAATCTCGGGGGAAAAATGTCGAACGCCGCGAGCGGCCGATCGACGCGGGGGTGAAGGCCGGTCACGAGCCCGGGACGACCCGGGCCCCGGCCGACGAGAACCAGGGAGCAGACCATGCGTTTCCTCATGATGCACCGGATCGACGAGCACGACCCGCAGGCGTGGAACCCCACCCCGGAGTTCATGGCGAAGATGGGCGGGTTCATCCAGGAGTCGGCCGAGAAGGGCATCCTGATCACCGCGGAGGGCGTCCACCCGACGGACAAGGGCGCCCTGGTCCGCAAGCCGCGCGGCGCGGCCGTCCGCGTCACCGACGGCCCCTTCGCCGAGGCCAAGGAGGTCATCGGCGGGTTCGCGCTGATCAACGCCGCGGACCGGGCGGAGGCCGTCGAGTTCGCGAAGCGGTACGTCGAGCTGTTCGACCTCGAGATCGAGGTGGAGGTCCGCCAGGTCGTCGAGTTCGAGGACCTTCAGCCGCGGGACTGACGGCCCCGGTGGCGCTAGGCTGGCGCGGAACCGTTCACTGGGGGTGGAGCGATGTTCCTCGTCACCGGCGCCACCGGCAACGTCGGCGCGGAAGTGGTTGCGGCACTGGCGAAGGCGGGTGAGCCGGTCCGGGCGCTGGTGCGCCGGCCGGACGCCGCCCTGCCGCCGGGCGCCGAAGCCGTCGTCGGCGATCTCAACGACCACGGAAGTCTCGACGGCGCGCTGAAGGGCGTCGACGGGATCTTCCTGCTGGCCGGCTACCAGGACATGCCCGGCATGCTCGCGCGGGCGCGGGACGCGGGCGTCCGCCGGATCGTCCTGCTGTCCGGCGGGTCGGCCGCGCTCGAGAACCTGGACAACGCGGTCTCGGCGTACATGACGCTCGCCGAACGCGCGGTCCGGGCGTCGGGCCTGGACTGGACGTTCCTGCGGCCGCGCGCGTTCATGGCGAACGCGCTGCGCTGGCTGCCGCAGCTGCGCGAAGGCGACACGGTCCGCGCGCAGTTCCCGCACGTCGCCGCGGCGAGCGTCGACCCGGCCGACATCGCCGCGGTGGCGGCGAAAGCCCTCGCGGGCGGACACGAGGGCCGGGCGTACGACCTGACCGGACCGGTGGCCATGCGGCCCGCCGAGCAGGTCGCCGTGCTGGCGGAGGTGCTCGGCCGGGACCTGGAGTTCGTGGGCCTGTCCGACGAGGAGACGCGCGCGGAACTGGAGGCGAGCATGCCCCGCGAGTACGTCGACGCGTTCTGGGACTTCTACGTCGCCGGGACCCTCGACGAGGCAACGGTGTACCCGACGGTGGCCGAAGTGACCGGACGGCCCGCCCGCACGTTCGCCGACTGGGCGCACGCGCACGCGGCCGCTTTCCGCTGACCCGGTGAAGGCCTCCCGTCCCGACCTCTCCGCCGTGCTCGCCGTCGTGTTGTCGGTGCCGGTCGTCGCCAGTGGGCTGCTCGTGCTCGCCCTCGTCGGGAAGCTCGCGTGGCCGCCGTACTTCTGGGTGATCCCCGCGGGCTGGGTGGTGGCGGGCGGGATCACGTTCGTGCCCGCGTTCGAGCACCTCCTGCTGCCGCTGCTGTTCGGCCTGCGCTCACCGACCGCGGGGGAGCTGACGCGCCTGACGCCGTGCTGGGCGGCCGTCTGCACCGCCGCCGGGGTGGACAGCGGCCGGTACCGGCTGTGGGTCGAGCGTTCGCGGGAGCTGAACGCCTTCGCCGCAGGCGGCCGGACCGTCGCCGTGACGCGGCTGGCCCTCGAACTCCCGCGCCCCGGCCTGGAGGCGATCCTCGCCCACGAGCTCGGCCACCACCTTTCCGGGCACACCCGCGTCTCCCTGTTCCTCTGGTGGCTGGAGCTGCCGGCCCGGGTCCTGGCCCGCCTGGTCCGGCTGCTCGCGCTGGCCGTGCCCTACGTCGGGCGCGCGTTCGCCGCGTTCGGGCGGTCGGTGGCCGTGCTCGTGACCGTGCTGCTGGCACTGGGCATCCTCACCGCGCTCGCCTTCCTCGACCCGTGGCTGCTGCTGACGCCGCTGCTCGGCCCGCTCCTCGCCTGGTCAAAACGGCTCGGCGAGTACCGGGCCGACCTGATGGCGGCGCGGCTGGGCTACGGGCCCGCGCTGATCGGGCTGTTCCGCGAGTGGATCCGGGTGACCGGCGGCGACGAGCGGCGGCTGTGGGCGCGGCTGCTGGCCGGGCACCCGGCGCACATCGACCGGATCAAGAAGCTGAAGGACCGCGGCTTCCGGGGATGATCCCGAGCACGTGCGCAACGCGGGTCGGTTTTGCCGGGTTCCCGACGTGGGAAAATCTTGGTCGAGGGGTGTCCAAGGCGGCGTCGGCCGTTCGTAGTCACCGCGTACGGCAACCGAGCCACAGGAGGATCCCGTGAAGTACCTGATGCTGATCAACGCCTCGCTCGACGCGAACGGCGAGCCTGCCGGCTGCAGCACGCCGGAGGACTGGATGCTGTTCGACAAGGCCATGAAGGACGCCGGCGTGCACGTCGGCGGCAACTCGCTCGCCGACTTCACGACGGCCGCCGCGGTTCGCGTCGACGAGCGCGGCGAGCGGATCGTCACCGACGGGCCGTTCGCCGAGTCCCGCGAGGTGCTCGGCGGCTACTTCGTCGTCGACGTGCCGGACTTCGACGTCGCGCTCGACTGGGCGGCGCGCTGCCCGGGCGCCCGCGACGGCGGGCACATCGTCGTCCGGCCGCTCGCTTCCTACGGGGACTGACGGCCGTGGCGGACGGCGCGGCCGGTGCTTCCGGGCGGAGCCCCCGGCCCGGGGCGGAGCCCCGGCTGACCCTGGCAGCCGTGTTCCGGGAGGAGCGCGGGCTGTTGCTCGCCGCGCTCGTCCGCCGGTTCGGCGATCTCGACCTGGCCGAGGAGGTGACGTCCGAGGCGATCGAGGCCGCGTTGGTGCACTGGCCCGCCGAAGGCGTGCCGCCGAAGCCGGGTGCCTGGCTGATGACGACGGCGCGGCGCAAGGCGGTCGACCGGCTGCGCCGCGACCAGGCCTACGCGGCCCGGGTCGCGGTGCTGCAGGTCGAGGCCGACCGCGCCGCGCCCGCCCCGGCGTCCGACGGCGGTCTGCCGGACGAGCGCCTGCAGCTGTTCTTCACCTGCGCCCACCCGGCGTTGCCGGCCGAAGACCGGACGGCGCTGACGTTGCGGTGCCTGGCCGGGCTGACGACGCCGGAGGTGGCGAGGGCGTTCCTGGTGCCCAGCGCGACGATGGGCAAGCGGATCGTGCGGGCGAAGAACCGCATCCGCGCGGCTCGCCTCCCGTTCCGGGTGCCGGACGCGGACGAGCTGCCCGGCCGGCTGCCGGGCGTGCTCCAGGTCGTCTACTCGATCTTCACCGAGGGCTACGCGGCGAGTTCGGGCCCGGACCTGCAGCGGCTCGACCTGGCGGAGGAGGCGATCCGGCTGGCCCGCATCCTCCGCCGGCTGCTGCCGGCGGAGCGGGAGGTCGCGGGCCTGCTGGCGCTGATGCTGCTGATCCACGCGCGCCGGGAGGCCCGCACCGGCCCGGACGGCGACCTGGTCCTGCTCGACGACCAGGACCGCGCCCGCTGGGACCCGGCGCTCATCGCGGAGGGAACCGACCTGGTCCCGGTGGCGCTGACCGGCGGCCCACCGGGCCCCTACGGCGTGCAGGCGGCGATCGCGGCCCTGCACGACGAGGCCCCGGACGTGTCCCGGACCGACTGGCCGCAGATCGTCGGGTTGTACGACGTCCTGCGCGGCCTGGCGCCGTCCCCGGTGGTGGAGCTGAACCGGGCGGTGGCGGTGGCCATGCGCGACGGCCCATCGGCGGGCCTCGTGCTCCTCGACGCCTTGGCGGACGAACCACGCCTGCGCGAGTACAGCCCGTTCCCAGCCGCACGAGGCGACTTGCTCGCCCGCCTCGGCCGCCTCACCGACGCGGCCCAGGCCTACCGCGACGCCCTGACGCTGGCCCGCACCGAACCCGAGCGCGCCCACCTCCGGCGCCGCCTCACCGAGTGCCGGGAGCCGTGAGGGACACCCTCACGGCGGGTGTGGATGGAGTGGGCCCGGGCGGCGTGCGTAGGCCCGGAAGTGTCGGTGGCCGCCGGTAAACTGGATGCCGGGGGCCGGAGGGCTAAGTCGCGCGCAAGGCCTTCGATGGCGGGAGGGCTGAGCCGCGCAGGCTTAGCCGGGGCCGCAGGGCCAGGCGGCGCGCAGGGCCTCCAGGGGCCGCAGGGCCAGGCGACGAGCAAGGCCTCCGATGGCGGCAGGCTGAGCCGCGCGCAGGCTAAGCCGGGGCCGCAGGGCTGAGCCGCGCGCAGAGCCTCCGGGGGCCGCAGGGCCAAGCGGCGAGCAAGACATCCGGGGCCGCAGGGCTAAGCGGTACGCAAAGCCGCGACCGCCGGAGCGAACATCGTCGCCTTGATCGCGCCCAGCGTGCCGCGGTCCTTGCCCGCCAAGGCCTCGACCCGCTCCGCGGCCACCGTCACCAGATCGGGCTCCGCGACGACTTCGTCCACCAGGCCGAACGCGAGCGCGTCCGCGCCCCCGAAGCGGCGGCCGGTGGTCATCGACGCGATCGCCGCCGACGGTGTCAGCTTGCCCTGGATCAGCGCGGCCATCCCGGGCGTGAACGGGATGTTGATGTCGGCCTCCGGGAAGCAGAAGTAGCCGCGGTCCGCCCGCATCACGCGGAAGTCGTGCGCCATCGCCAGCATCGCGCCCGCGCCGAACGCGTGGCCGTTGATCGCCGCGACCGTCGGGACCGGCAGCGTCAGCACCCGCGCGAACAGCTCCTGCACCTCGGCGACGTACTCCGAGGCCTTGTCGCCGTTCGCGAGGAGCCACTCGAGGTCGAGGCCGTTCGAGTAGAACTTGCCGCCGCCGGTGGTCACCAGCACGTCGGACACTTCGTCCAAAGTGGAATGAACGCGCTGCAGCCAGTCGGGCGAGAAGCGGTTTTCGTCGTCGCCCAAGTGCAAAACGGTCACGGTCGGTCCTTTTCTCGGGGTGGCACGGTCAGCACGGCCCGCACGGCGGCGGCCAGCCTTTCCCGCACCAGGGGGTCTGTGATATCCCGCCGGAAGAACGCGGTCGGCAGGTCGACGACGCAGGTGGTGATCACCTCGACGGCCAGGCCGTCGCCGCGGTCCCACACCTGACGTGCCAGCCGCACGAGCAGCGCCACCAGGCGTTTGTCCAGCGCGTGCAGGGACTCCGCCAGCTCGTCGGGCAGGTCGGGCCCGAAGAGCCGGTCGCCGCGGACCTTCAACAGCATCCGCGCGCCGTCGGGACGCCGGGTGGCGAACACCGCGGGCGTGTCCGCCGCCGCGACGACCGCGTCCACCGGCGAAGGCGCGGCGTCCACCACCGAGGTCTGCAGGTCGAGGAACGCCGTCGCCGCGCGCAGCCAGACCTGCGCCAGCAGTGCGTTCAGCGACCCGAACGCGTGGTAGATCGTCCCGTTCGGCACCCCCGCGGCCGCTGCGAGGCCACGCACGGTGACCTCTCCCGACGACGCGACGAGCCGTTCGGCGACGTCGAGCAGCGCGTCGAGGTCGTGAACGCGGGGGCGGGGCATGCCGCCACCGTAACAGAACACGTGCTCCAAAACCAGGGCGGTAAGCTGCCGCCGTGGAGATCTGGGTCAACCCCGCGTGCGCGAAGTGCCGGTCCGCCGTGTCGCTGCTCGACGAAGCGGGCGCGCAGTACACCGTCCGCCGCTACCTCGACGATCCGCCGACCGTCAAGGAGCTGAAGGCCGTCCTGAAGCGGCTCGGCCTCGAGCCGTGGGACATCACGCGCACCGCGGAGCCGGTCGCGAAGGAACTCGGCCTCAAGACGTGGGGCCGCACGCCCGCGGACCGGCCGAAGTGGATCGAAGCGCTGGTGAACCACCCGAAGCTGATCCAGCGCCCGATCATCACGGCCGACGACGGCACGACGGTCGTAGCCCGCGACCCCGAAACGGTCCGCTCGGTCCTTTAGGGAATGCGGCCGTCCCGCGGCAGCAAAGGCACGTCCAGGGCCACCGTCTCCGGGTACTTGATCCCGGCGCCGGTGTTCAGGACCACGACGTCCTCGTCGCCGGAAAGCCACCCGGACGAGCGCAGGTGCCGGAGCGCGGCGAAGCACGCACCACCTTCGGGGCAGACGAACGTCCCCTCGAAGGTGGTCAGTTCCCGTTGCGCCGCAAGCAGTTCCTCGTCGGTGACGGCAACAGCGGTCCCGTCGGTGGCGTAAACCGCGTCGAGCACCAGGAAGTCACCGAGGGCCTTGGGCACCGTGATGCCGAAGGCAACGGTCCGGGCGTCCGGGAACAGAACACTCTCCCGGGCACCCGCCGCGAACGCCGTGACGATCGGCGCGCACCCGGTGGCCTGAACGGCGACGAGCCGCGGCAGCGGCCCGGAAACCCAGCCCAGGGCCAGCATTTCCAGCAGCGCCTTGTAGATCCCGATGATCCCGACCCCGCCGCCGGTCGGGTAGAGGATGACGTCAGGCAGCCGCCAGCCGAACTGCTCGGCGATCTCGTACCCCATCGTCTTCTTGCCCTCGATGCGGTAGGGCTCCTTCAACGTCGAGACGTCCTGCACACCGGAGCGACGCGAAACCGCGTCCGCCACGAGCTTCCCCGCGTCGCCGATGAGACCGTCCACCCGGTACAGCTCGGCGCCGGCCGCGACGCACTCCCGCATGGTGATCGCCGGCGCGTCGTCCGGCATCGCGACCAGGCTCGACATGCCCGCGCGCGCCGCGTACAGCGCCCAGGCCGCGCCCGCGTTGCCGTTCGTCGGCATCGCGATGCCGCCCACGCCCAGCTCGGCCGCCCGCGAGACGCCGACCGCGGCACCCCGCGCCTTGAACGTGCCGGTCGGGACCAGGCCCTCGTCCTTCATCCACAGCCGCGAAAGCCCCAGCTCACGGCCGTAGCGCGGCAGGCGCAGCAACGGTGTCATGCCCTCGCCCAGGCTCACCACGTGCTCGGCCGACCGCACCGGCAGCACCTCGTGGTAGCGCCACAGCGTCGGTTCGCGCCCGGCGATCTCCTTCGGCGTCACGGCTTCGCGGACGCCGTCGAGGTCGTAGCGCGCGAGCAACGGCGCGCCGGAGGGCGACAGGCCCTGCACCGCGTCGGCGTCGAGGCGCTCGCCGGTCCGGGAGCATTCGAGGTGGCTGAGGAACGAGTACGGCACGGCGCCTCCGGTCAGAACGGGCGGGTGAACGGGAGTGGCTTGCGCATCCGGACCAGCAGCAGGAGCGGCACCAGGACGTAGGGCAGGTTGAACGCCAGGAACTTCGCCGGGTTGCCGGTCCGGAAGGCCGGGTCGCCGAAGAACTCGACGCCGAACACGACGATCCCGGTCAGCGTGACGATCATCGTCGCGTAGATCACCGCCGGCAGCTGGATCCAGTTCCGGCCGGTCAGCAACGCGAACACCAGCACGACGTAGAACGGCATGTAGACGAACGCCGAGAGCCCGGTGACGATCCGCATCCAGTCCGGCGGGTGCATGAACAGGACGTCGGCGTCGTGGGCGTACCAATAGTTCGAGTTGACGAAGAAGTTGCTCGACGGCTGCGAGAAGTCGACGCCGACGGTCGGCAGCAGGTCGCTGATCAGCGACGTCACCGTGAAGGCCGAGAACAGCACCGCGAAGAAGACGTCGATCTTGCGGTCCCGCAGCGGCAGGTTCATGCGGCCGATCCTAGGTCCTATTGTGAGGGGATGGACGCGCTGCGGGTGTGCCTCTACGTCTTCGCCGGGGTGACGCTCGGCACCTGGCTGGTGTCGGTGCTGACCAGGGAGTACTCCTGGGTGGACCGGATCTGGTCGATCGTCCCGGTGGTCTACCTGGCGATCTTCGCGGGCGCCGCCGGGTTCGCCGACGCGCGGCTGGACGTGATGTTCGCGCTGGTGGCCCTGTGGGGGATCCGGCTGACGTTCAACTTCGCCCGGAAGGGTGGTTACGCCCGCGGCGGCGAGGACTACCGGTGGGCGGTGCTGCGCGAGCGGATGGCGCCGTGGCAGTTCCAGGTGTTCAACTTCTTCTTCATCTCCCTGTACCAGAACGCGATCCTGCTGCTGATCACACTGCCCGCCCTGACGGCGTTGCAGCACCAGGGCTCGTTCGGCGTCGCGGACGTCGTGGTCGCGGTGATCTTCGCCGCCTTCCTGGTCGGCGAGACGACCGCGGACCAGCAGCAGTGGGTCTTCCACCGCGAGAAGCACGCGGGCCGCGCGTCGACGCGCTTCTGCCAGACGGGCCTGTTCGCCTGCTCGCGGCACCCGAACTTCTTCTTCGAGCAGGCACAGTGGTGGGCGATCGCGGCGTTCGGCGTCGTCGCGGGCGGTCTGCAGTGGACGGTCGTGGGCGCGGTCCTGCTGACGCTGCTGTTCGTCGGCTCGACGAAGTTCACCGAGAGCATCACGAAGTCGCGGTACCCGGAGTACGCGGACTACCAGCGCCGGGTGTCGGCGGTGGTCCCGTGGTGGCCCAAGCGCGAGTCCGTCCGCGGATGACGGTCGTCGCGGCGCTCCAGGTCGGCGCGGGCCTGGACCGGATCCTGGCGTTCGAAGAGCAGCTGCGGGGCGCCTCGCTCGTGGTGCTGCCGGAGGCGGTGGTCGGCGGCTACCCGCGAGGTGGCCCGTTCGCCGGCTACTTCCGCGCGGCGGTGGACGTCCCCGGCCCCGAGGTGAAGGAGCTGGCGGCGCTCTCGTCCCGCACCGGCGCGAGCCTGGTCGCGGGTGTCATCGAGCGCGACGGTTCGACGCTGTACAGCACGGCGGTGTTCCTCGACCCGCACCTGGGCCTGGTCGGCAAGCACCGCAAGCTGGTCCCGACCGAGCGCGAACGCCTGGTCTGGGGCCGCGGCGACGGCTCGACGCTGCCGGTCGTCCCGACGGCGGCGGGCCTGGCGGGCGCGGCGATCTGCTGGGAGAACCACATGCCCCTGCTGCGCGCGGCGATGTACGCGAAGGGCGTGGAGATCTGGTGCGCCCCGACGGCGGACGACCGCGACGTCTGGCAGGCCTCGATGCGCCACATCGCCGACGAAGGCCGGTGTTTCGTGGTTTCGGCGTGCCTGTACGAGTCTGCGGGAGAAGACCCGTTCCGCGGCGGCAGCGTGATCGTGGGCCCGCTGGGGGAGGTCCTCGCCGGGCCGTTGCGGGACGGCGAAGGCCTGATCACCGCGGAGATCGACCTCGAGGAGATCGTGACCGCCCGCAAGAGCCTCGACGTCTCGGGTCACTACGCGCGCCCGGACGTCTTCTCGCTGACGGTGGACGAGCGCCCCCGGGACGGCGTCATCTTCCTGCGGTGACGCCGTCCCGGCCGGACTCACACCGCCAGCCGCCCGCCGTCCACCGGCAGGATCGCGCCCTGGACGAAGCTCGACTCGCCGGTCACGAGGAACGCGATCGCCGCGGCGATCTCCTCCGGGGCCGCCGTGCGGCCCGCCGGGCCGGCGGCCGCCAGCTCGTCCAGGCCGTCGCCGAAGACCGCCGTGCCTTCGGTGCGCGTCGGGCCGGGGCTGACCGCGTTGACCCGGACGCCGGACGGCCCGTACTCCGCGGCCCACGCCTTGGTCAGCAGCTCGACCGCCGCCTTCGACGAGCCGTAGAGCGCCATCCCGGCCATGCCGCGCGCGGCGACCATCGTGGACACGTTCACGATGGCGCCGTGCCCGCGCGCGGCCATTTCCGGCGCCAGCTCGGCGACGAGGAAGAACGGCACCTTCACGTTCGTCGTGGAGACGCGGTCGAACTCGGCCTCGGCCGTGTCCGCGGTGGGCCCGGTCGGGAAGATCCCGGCGTTGTTCACCAGCACGTCGACGTGCCCGCCGATTTCACGGGCACGCGCGGCCAGTTCGCGCGCCGACGAAGCGTCCTTCAGGTCGGCCGCGACGAAGTCGGCCTTGCCGCCCGATTCCCGGATCCGCGCGACGACCTCCGCGCCGCGGGCCGCGTCCCGGCCGGACACCACCACGTGCGCGCCGAGCGCGGCCAGCGCGACCGCCGTCGCGCGGCCGATCCCGCTCGTCCCGCCGGTCACCAGGGCCGTCGACCCGGACAGATCTGCAGTCATCACTCAACTCCTCGTTCCCGATGTCCGTCACGAGGTACAAGCGCGACCACGGAAAAGGACTTCCGGACGAGCGTTCGGCCTTCCTTATGCCCGTGATCAGTCCCGCCGATGGTCTTCCAGCGCGGCGACGAACTCCGCGACGTCCCGCCGATGCGACGTCGCCGGCCACACGGCCCAGGTCCGTCGCACGATCGGGTTTCCCGCCAGCGGCAGCCACCGCACGGTGTCCGGCATCGGGTACGGCCACTCGGGCGGGGCGAAGGCGTAGGCGCCGCCCGCGCTGACCGCCGGGATCTTCAGCTCGACGATCAGCCGCTGCTCCTCGGGCACTTCCGGGCCGACGTCGAGGCCGTGGCTGCGCAGGGTCGCCGCCAGCTCGTCGTACCAGGCCGGGCTGCCCGCGCGCGGGAAGGCGAACCACTCCAGCCCCGCGAGGTCTTCCAGCCGGACGGGCGAGCCCAGCTTCTCCGCGACGTCCGTCGCCAGCAGGACGCCCACGTCCTCGGTGACGACGAGCGCCGCGTCGAGGTCGGGCCCGGGCGGGCGTTCGCGGACCAGCCCGACGTCCAGCTCGTCCGCCCGCAACGCCGCCACCTGCGCCACTGACGACAGGTGCCGTGCCTGCACCCGCGTGTCCGGGTAGGCCTCCGCCAGCCGCGCGAGCGCCGACGGCAGCAGGTCCGGCGGCAGCTCGAGGGGAACGCCGACGCGCAGCACGCCGGTCGCGGTGTGCCGGCCCATCGTGGCCACGGCCTGGTCGTGCCGGGCCAGAACCGCGCGGGCCTCGCCGAGCAACGTCGTCCCGGCGTCCGTGGCCTGGACACCGGTACTGGTGCGCACCAGCAGCTGGACACCCAGCCGCCGTTCCAGCGCGGTGATCGTCTGGGACAGCGCCGGCTGGCTGACGTGCAGCTGGCGCGCCGCCTTCGACATCGCGCCCGCCTCGACGACGGCGACGAACGCCCGCAGTTCGCGGATCTCCATCAGCGGGACCAGCGGATCGGCAGCGACTTCAGGCCGTTCTGGAAGGTCGAGCGCAGTCGCACCGGGTCCCCGGCCAGGGAGACTTCGCCCAGCAGGTCGAGGACCGCGGCGAACATCGCCCGCAGCTGGACGCGGGCCAGGTGCGAGCCGAGGCAGAAGTGCGGGCCGTGGCCGAAGGTCAGGTGGTCGTTCGGCGTCCGGGAGATGTCGAACGCGTCCGGGTCGTCGAACACGTCAGGGTCGCGGTTGGCCGAGGAGAACCACACCACCACTTTGTCCCCGGCGCGGATGTCCACATCGGACAGAGTGACGTCGGCGGTCGCCGTCCGCCGGAAGTTCATGACCGGCGTCCACCAGCGGAGCATCTCCTCGACCGCCGACGGCAGCAGCGACCGGTCCGCCAGCAACCGCCGGTACTGCGCGGGGTGTGAGAGCAGCGCCAGCATCCCGCCGGGCAGGCCGTTGCGCAGGGTTTCGTTGCCCGCCACGGAAAACAGCCAGAAGAGGTTCTCGAACTCGGCGAGCGGGACGCGGCCGCCGTCGGCGCCGACGTGCTGCATCAGGTTGCTCATCACGTCGTCGCCGGGGTGCGAGCGCTTGTAGTCGCCCAACGCGTTCGCGTACGCGTAGAGATCGGGCATTCCCGCGCGGGTGCGCGGATCCGGCATCGAGCCGTCCGGGCCGGGGGAGGGGCGGACGGCGAGCGCGGCCCGCGCCAGGTCGGTGACGTCGGCTTCGGACACCGTCGCGCTGACCGCGTACTCGGCGTCCTGGTAGCCGATGACCCGGTTGCTCCAGTCGTACATCAGCCGCCGGTCCCGCTCCGGCACGCCGAACACCCCGGCCAGCGTGAGCAGCGGCAGGTCGGCGGCCACCTTCGCGAAGTCGCACTCGCCGTCGTCGGCGACCGCGGCGACGAGGTCCCGCGCCCACGTCTCGATCTGCGAAGTCAGCTTCGCGATGGCGCGTGGCGTGAACGCCTTCGTGAGCAGCCCGCGCAGCCGGCCGTGCTCCGGCGGGTCCATGTTGAGCATCATCCGGCGCACGTAGGCGAGGTCCGCGGACGTCGCCGGGTCCCGGATCTGCGTCCCGCCGAGCTGCGAGGAGAACAGCCCGGGGTCGCGCAGGACCCGCCGCACGTCGGCGTGCCGCAGCACGGCCCAGAAGTCGTCGACGCGCACCACCGGCGACGCGGCCCGCAGCCGCGCCAGCTCGTCGTACGGGACGCCTCGTACGTAGGTGTCCGGATCGGTGATCCCCACGGACCGAATCTAACCGTTGTCGCGGGCCGCGCGCCGCATGCGGAGGAAGCCCCAGGCGACGAGCGCCGCGGCGACGACGGTGAGCGTGAGCCCCGCGATCGTGACGGCTTCCCGGAACTGGGCGGTCTGGTGTGCGGTCCAGTGCGGGGTCGCGATGGAGCCGGTGAAGAGGGCGGCGAGCAGCGTGCCGGTGACGGCGATGCCCGCACCGGAGGTCACCTCGGTCGCGGTGTCGGTGAGCGCCGCGCCGATCGTGGTGCGGTTCTCCGGCAGGCCGCGCAGCACGTTGACCCCGGCGACGACGCCGACCACGCGCATCCCGGCGGCGACGAGCACGAGCGCGAGCGCGACGAACACGTAGCCGAGCCGCCCCAGCACGGCGTAGACCGCGAGCCCGGCCACGACCGCCGACGCGCTGAGCCACGCGGCCCGCTCGAGGCCGACGCGGTTCACGAACGGCGAGACGAGCGTGCCGCCCGCGACGAGGACGACGACCTGGGGCAGCATCCCGAGGGCGGCCAGCACAGGCGGCCAGCCCCAGTCGAGCTGCAGTTGCAGGGTCACCAGGTAGCCGAGCCCAGCCGTCGCGAGCCCGGACGCGGCCTTGTAGGCCAGGCCGCTGGAGACGAGCGGACGGGCGACCAGGTTCAGGTCGAGCAGCGGGTGCCGCGCCGAGCGTTCGCGCCGGACGAAGCCGGCGGCCGCCGCGACGGTCGCGGCCGTGACCGCCCAGGGCACCCACGAGCCGGCGCCTTCGTCGACGAACAGCGTCGGGGCGACGAGCGCGAGCACGACGGTCGCGGTGCCGAACACGGCTCCGGGGACGTCGAACGGGTCGCGGTGCAGGCTCGCGGGGTCGTCCGCGGCGATGCCGCCGCGGATGCCGAGGAAGGCGAGCGCCGCGATCGGCACGTTCACCAGCAGCAGGGCCTGCCACGGCACGAGCGCGAGCACGAAGCCGCCGGTGGTGGGGCCGACCGCGAGCCCGGCCAGGCCCACCGTCGAGATGATCGTCGTCGCGCGGACGCGCAGGCCGTCGTCGTCGAAGAGCCGGAAGGCCAGCGCCATCGACCCGGGCGTGGTCATCGCGGCGGCGACGCCCATCGCGACCCGGACCGCGATCAGCTGCTCCGCGCTGGTGACGAACGCGGTGGCGAGGCTCGCCGCGCCGAGCAGGACCAGCCCGGCGAGCATGATCCGGCGGCGGCCGAACCGGTCGGCCAGCGCACCGAAGGCCGGCATGAGGCCGCCGAAGACGACGGCGTAGGCGCCGGTCACCCACTGCAGGGCGGTGGTGGAGGCGTGCAGGTCGCGGCCGATGGTCGGCAGCGCGACGGTGAGGATCGAGTTGTCGAGCATCTCGAAGAGGAAGACCGCGGACAGGCCCGCGAGGGCGACCCAGGCTTCCCGCAGCGATCGCGGGGCGCGGGGTGCGGCCAGAATGGCCGTGGCGCGTTCGGAGGACACGCCACTACGTTAACGGACTAAGTTTAGTGACACAAGAGAAGGTGCTCGGATGCCCAGGACCAGTGCGCGCGGCGGGCCTCAGACGCGGGCGAAGATCGCGGGGGTCGCGGCCCGGCTGTTCCTCGAGCGCGGGTTCGACGACGTGACGGTCGCCGAGGTCGGGCGCGAGGCCGGTGTCTCGAGCGTCACGGTCTTCAAGCACTTCCCGCGCAAGGAAGACCTCTTCCTGGACCGCTCGGCCGACGCCGTCGACGTCCTGCGCGCGGCCGTGCGCGACCGGGCGCCCGGCACCGACGTGACGGCGTCCCTGCGCACGACCACCCTGCGTCTCCTCGACGAGCGCGACCCGGTTTCCGGCCTCGCGGACGGGTCGGCCGCGTTCTTCCGGACCGTCGCGGGCTCGCCCGCGCTGCTCTCCCGCGCCCGGGAGATCAGCGCCGAACTCCAAGCTGTCCTCGCTGAGGAACTGGCCCGCGACCCGGCCTTCGACGGCGACGCGGCCCTGTACGCGGCCTTCTTCGTCGCCGGGTACGGCACGGTGTTCGTGGAGATGGCCCGCCGGCTGATCGCCGGGGACCCGCCGGACGACGTGGCCGCCGGCCAGCGCGTCCGGCTGGAGGCGTTGTTCGACGCCCTCCGCGGCGGCGTCGCCCCCTAGCTCCGGGCGGCCCGCTCGGGCAGGCTGCCGGGATGGACACGCTGAACATGCGCACCGGCGGCCAGGGCGAACCGGCCGTCCTCCTCGTGCACGGCCTGGGCGCGACCGGCGCCGTGTGGGCCCACTTCTCCGTGCTGCTCGACCGGCGCGTCCTGGTCCCCGACCTGCCCGGCCACGGCCCGTCCTCGCCACTGCCGCACTACAGCTTCGAGACGCTCACCGCGGCCCTCGCGCGGGCCCTGCCGGACGGCCGCCCGCTGGTCGTCGCCGGGCACTCGCTCGGCGGGGTGCTGGCGCTGGAACTGGCGTCCGGTAAGTACGACGTCGAGGTCGCGGGCGTGCTCGCGCTCGGCGTGAAGGTGGAGTGGAGCCAGGACGACCTGGGGCGCGCGGCGAGCTTCGCGGCTCGCCCGGCGCGGGTGTTCGAGACCCGCGAAGACGCCGAGCAGGCGTACCTCAAGGTGTCCGGGCTGCTCGGGATCGCGCCCGCGGACCCGGCCGGGCTTCGCGAGACCGAGGGAGGTTGGCGCCTCGCGATGGACCCGGCCGCGTTCGGCGTCGGCGCACCGGACATGCCGGCGCTGCTCGCCGCGGCGCGGTGCCCGGTTGTGCTGGCGGCGGGCGAGAACGACCCGATGTGCCGCCCGGAACAGCTACGCGCGCTGGACCCGGACGCGGTCGTCCTCGCCGGTCTCGGACACAACGCCCATGTCGAGGACCCAGCCGCCGTCCGCGCCCTGTTGGAGCGCTTCGGCGTCTGAAGGCTCGGGTGCAGCCGTCGTACCCCACTCGACGGCTGCTCCGAACCCCTCGCCACCACCGGACGCGAAAAGCCTAAGAAGTCGCGGTGGACGAACGCCTGTACCCGCCCGCCCGGCCGTCGTCACGATCAGTACCTGCGGAAACGGTTATCTTCGCCGTTCGGTGGTACAGGGAAAGCGGCACGATCGTGATGCTGGAGGGGTACGTTCCGCTGCGGGCACCCGGGGAGAGGATCTGTGGACGAAGGCCTGTCGTTCGCCGGATGGCTGCGCGAACGCCGCGTGCTCGCCGGCCTCACCCAGGCCCAGCTGGCCGAGCGCGCCGGGCTGAGCCTGCGGGCGGTGCGCAACGCCGAGCGCGGCAGCGTCCGGCGGCCCCGGCCGGAGACGGAACGCCGCCTGCGGGAAGCGCTTGCCGAAGCCCCGCCCGAACCGGTGCGGATCGGCGTGCTCGGGCCGCTCACCGTGCTGCGCGGGGATTCCCCGGTCGAGATCGGCGCCGAGAAGCAGCGCCTGCTGCTGGCGATGCTGGCCCTGCAGCCGAACCGGACCGTGCGGCGCGAGGACCTCGTCGACGTCATCTGGGACGAGCCGCCGCCGTCGTGCCTGGAGCTGGTCCACACCTATGTCGCGCGGCTGCGGCGGGCGCTGCGGCCCGCCGACCTCATCACCACCGACAAGGGCGGCTACCGGCTCTCCGCGGGCCCGGAAGAGCTGGACCTGCTGCGGTTCGAGGCCCTGCTGGCGCGTGACGACCACCGCGCGGCCCTCGAACTCTGGCGCGGCCCGGCACTCGCCGACGTCGGGCGGCTGCGCCAGCACCCCGCCCGGCTGGCGCTCGGGATGCGGCGCGCCAAGGCCGTGATGGCCTACGCGGAGGTCGCGGACCCCGAGGACGCCGCCGTGCAGCTGCGGGTGCTGACCGCCGAGGAGCCGCTGAACGAGTCCGCGCACGCCCGGCTGATGCTGGTGCTCGCCGCGTCCGGGCGGCAGGCCGCCGCCCTGGCCGTGTTCGAGGAGATCCGGAACCGCCTCGACGGCGAACTCGGCATCGAGCCCGGTCCCGAGCTGCGCGCGGCCCAGAGCCAGGTGCTGCGGCAGGACTTCGCGGGGCCCGAGCCGCCGGCGCGCGTCCCCGCACAGCTGCCCGCGGACGTCGCCGGCTTCCGCGGCCGCACGGCCCAGCTGGCCGAGCTGGACGGCCTCCGGAAGGGCGACGGCACCGGCGCGCGCATCGCCGTCCTGACCGGGACCGGCGGGGTCGGCAAGACCGCCCTCGCCGTGCACTGGGCCCAGCGCTCGCGTGACGAGTTCCCCGACGGCCAGCTCTACCTCGACCTGCACGGCTACGGCACGGTCCGGCCGGTCGAGCCCGGCGACGCGCTGTCCGGGTTCCTGCGCGCCCTCGGCGTCGACGGCGCGGACATCCCCGCCGAGCCCGACGAGCGCGCCGCGAAGTTCCGCACGGTGCTCGCCGGCCGCCGGATGGTGCTGCTGCTCGACAACGCCGGCTCGGTCGGGCAGGTCCGCCCGCTGCTGCCCGGCTCCCCGTCGTGCCTGGTGCTGGTGACCAGCCGCGACGCGCTGCCGGGACTGGTCGCCCGGCACGGCGCGCGCCGCGTCGTCGTCGACCTGCTCACCGAGGAAGAGGCCCGCGACCTGCTGCGGACGCTGCTCGGCCGGCGCGTCGACGACGAACCCGAGGCCACCGGCGCCCTGATCCGCTACTCGGCGAGGCTGCCGCTGGCGTTGCGCCTGGTGGCGGAGCTGGCGCTGAGCCGGCCGGGGGAGCGGCTCACGGCGCTCACCGCCGAACTGGCCGACGAACGGCGGCGGCTCGACCTCCTCGACGGCGGCGGCGACCCGCTGACCGCGGTCCGCGCCGTGTTCTCGTGGTCCTACCGGCACCTTGCGGCCGGCGCCGCGCGCGTGTTCCGGCTCTGCGGCCTGCATCCGGGCCGCGACCTGACCCCGGCTGCGATCGCCGCGCTCGCCGACGTCCCCCTGCCGGAAGCCGAGCGGCTGACCGGCTCGCTCGTGCGCGCCCACCTCGCGCAGGAGACCGGCCAGGACCGCGTCCAGCTGCACGACCTGCTGCGCGTCTACGCCGCCGAGCTCGCGGCCGCCGACGCGGTCGAGAGCCGTGGCGCGCAGGAGCGGCTGTTCGACTTCTACGTCCGGTCGGCCGCGCAGGCGATGGACGCCGTCCTGCCGCAGGAACGGCACCTGCGCCCGCAGGTGCCGGACCCGGACGTCAAGGTGATCGACGCGCAGCCGTGGCTGGAGGCCGAGCGGCGCAACCTCCTGGCCGTCGCCGCGCACGCGACGCGGCACGGCTGGCCCGACCACCTGCGGCTGCTGTCCGGGATCCTGTGGCACTACCTGGACGTCGGCGGCTACCACGAAGAAGCCCTGGTGCTGCACACGCACGCGTCGGCGCTGGCCCACGACGCCGGCGACCGGACCCAGGCCGAGCCGCTCACGCTCATCGGGCTGGGCCACTGGCGCGTCGGGCGGTCCCGGGAAGCGTTGCGGTACCTGGAAGAAGCGCTCGTCCTGGTCCGCGAAACCGGCGACCGGCGCACCGAAGTCCACGTGCTCAACACCCTCGGCCTGGTCTGCCGGGCGCTGGGCCGGTTCGCCGAGGCGATCACGTACTCGACGGAAGCCCTGTCCCTGGCCCGGAAAACCGGGGACCGCACCAGCGAAGGACTCGTGCTCGTCGTACTCGGCTGCTCCTGCCGCGGCATCGGCCGGTACGGCGAAGCGATCGGGTACCTCGAAGATGCGCGGGCGCTGGCCCGGGACACGGCCGACCGCACCAGCGAGGGCTACGCGCTGGTCAACCTGGGCGACTCGCTGTCCGCGCTGGGGCGGCACGACGAAGCCGCTTCGGCGCTGGCGGAAGGACTCCAGCACTTCCACGCGATGGGCGTGCGGGTCAGCGAAGGCTACGCGCTGGGCATCCTCGGCGACGTCGAGCACGCGCGCGGCCGGTACCCGGAAGCCGCGGCGCACCTCGAACGCGCGCTGGAAATCGCGCAGGAGACCGGAAGCCCGACCAACCGCAGCGTCGCGCTCAAGCACCTCGGCGACGTCCGGCTGGCGCAGGGCCGCGTGCACGAAGCGGCCCAGCACCTCGAAGAGGCACTGGGCCTGGCCCGCGAATGCGGTGACCGGGGCGTGGAGTCCCGGGTGCTGAACAGCCTCGGCACGCTCGCGGCAGCGCGCGGCGCGTCCTCGGACGCGCTCACCCACCACCGCGAAGCACTGGCCGTGGCGAAGGAAACGGGCTGCCGTCCCGAGCAGGGCCGCGCGTACTGCGGGCTCGGCGAAGTCCACAGTGGACTGGGTGAGCCGGGGACCGCGCGCGAACACTGGGAACGCGCGCTGGCCTGCTACGCCGCGGAGTGCGTGCCCGGCGCGATCCGGGTCCGGGACCACTTGGCGGCCTTGGAACGTGCCGCCGGGTAGTGCCGCTCGTCGGCGACGAGGTCGCCTTCGAGGCGCTGGACGTCGCGGTCGAAGACATCGGTGCTGCCGGCCAGCCGGTTCCGCGGGTACGGACGGCGGCGGTAGGCGTGGTCGAGCGCCCAGGCGAGCAGCACAACGGCGGCGAGAACGGCGATGATCATGGTGCTCCTCCCGGAGTGGATGACGCTGTTGCCTTGAAGAACGTGTAGTGGAAGGTGCCGTATTCCCTGGTGGTGCGGTAAAGGTCGGCGATCCCGCGGGCCCATTCCCGTGCGGTGGTCAGCTTCTGCGCGACGGCCGTTTCGCCGATGCCTTCGACCATCGCGGTGAAGGTTTCGCGGGTGAACCCGGTGACGAGATCGGGTTTCGTCGCGTCGGCGTAGACGGTCCTCGGCTCGACTTTCACGTCGTCGAAACCGGCTTCGGCGAGCAGGGGGTACAGCCGTCGTCCGATGAGCCCGTCGCCGCCGGCGCCGGCCTGCAGCCGGATCAGGCAGTCGATCGCGGCTTGCGCGTGGTCGCTGCGCGGGTGGAAGAACGCCGAGCCGTGGTCGCCCTCGATGACGGTGATCGTGCCGCCCGGCCGGAGCAGGGTTTTCAAGTGCGTCAACGCTTTCTCCGGCTCCGGCAGGTGTTCGAGCACGAAGCAGACGAAGAGGTGGTCGTACTCGCCGTCGAGGGCGAACAGGTCGGCTCTCCGCCATTCGACGGGTGCGCTGATCCGGGCTCTTGCCTGGCTGAGGGAGTCCGCGGAGATGTCGACCGCGGTGAGGTGCGCGTCCGGGCTGCGGGCCACGAGGTGGCCGGTCTGGGCGCCGACGCCGCAGCCGACCTCCAGCACGCGGCTGCCGGCGGGGTAGGCGGTTCCGTCGTGCAACAGCTCGGCGAGGGCGTCGGCCTGGTCGCCGAGCCGGCGCGCCTCGGGGGCGGTGTACCCGTGCACGTAGGTGGTGTCCATGGACCCAGCGTGCTGCGACAATGGCTCGATGGACAGGGCCAAAACGCCGCTTCCGGAGGGGTCCATAGGCTCGGACTTCCTCCAGCTCGACGTCCGCGAGGCACCGCCGGGCGGCCTCGCGGACTGGCTGGCCGGACAGCTGCGCGCCGCGGTCGCGGACGGCCGGCTCCCGGTCGGCGGCCGGCTGCCCGCGTCCCGGGTGCTGGCGGCCGAGCTGCGCGTCTCGCGAGGCGTCGTCACCGAGGCCTACCAGCGCCTCATCGACGACGGCCACGCGGCGGGCCGCGGCCGCGCGGGCACGGTGGTGGTCGCCGCCCCGGTGACGGCGCCCGACCCGGCGCCGGTGGGCGTGCCCGCGAAGGTGATCACGCCGCTGCCGGGCGCCGAGGTGTTCGACGCGGTCCGGGCGGCCCCGGCCCGGATCGACTTGACGCCGGGCGTGCCGGACTTGACGGCGTTCCCGCGCGCGGCGTGGCTGCGGGCGGAGCGCGCGGTGCTGGACGAGCTCGAGCCGTCCCACTTCGGCTACGGCGACCCGCGCGGCGCCCCGGCGATGCGGCTGGCGGTGTCGCACTGGCTGGCGCGCAACCGCGGCATCCGGGTGGACCCGGGCGAGATCATCGTGGTGTCCGGGGTGGCGCAGGCGCTGACGCTGGTGGGGGAGGTGCTGCGGCAGCACGGCGTCGCGGAGATCGCGGTGGAGGACCCGGGTTCCCTGGGCGCCCGACAGCACCTGCACCACTGCGGCCTGGCCACCCCACCGGTCCCGGTGGACGACGACGGCCTGCGCGTGGCGGACCTGCACGCCCCGGCGGTGCTGCTGACCCCGGCCCACCAGTTCCCCACGGGCGTGGTCCTCGGCGGCGAGCGCCGCCGCGCCCTGATGAGCTGGGCGGCCGACGGCGGCATCGTGGTGGAGGACGACTACGACGCGGAGCACCGCTACGACCGCGCGCCGGTGCCGGCGGTCCGGTCGATGCTGCCGGAAGTCTGTTACACGGGAAGCGTTTCGAAGCTGCTGGCCCCGGCGTTGCGGGTCGGCTGGCTGCTGGCCCCGCCCCGGTTCCGCGACGATCTGGTGGCGGCGAAGCGGTTCGCGGACCTGGGCAACGCGGTGCTGGCCCAGCTGGTGCTGGCCCGTCTCATGGAGACGGGCGAGCTGGAGCGCCAGCTACGGGTGGTGCGGTCGCGGCATCGCCGCCGCCGCGACGCGATGATCCGCGCGCTCGCCGCTCACCTGCCTGCCGCGGTGGTCCACGGCGCCGCGGCGGGCCTGCACCTGACGATCACGTTCCCTTCGGGGGTGGACGACGTCGCCTTGGCGGCGGCCGCGCTGGAGGAAGGGGTGAAGGTGCAGCCGTTGTCGTGGCACCGGCAGCTGCCGGGCCGCCCTGGCCTGGTGATGGGGTATGCCGCGCGGACGGCGACCGAGATCGCGGAAGGGGTCGCGGTGCTGGGGGGACTTGCCCGCTGACCTCGCCTTTTGCGAGGCCCGGTTTCAACGCTACCGCCGGCCACCGACAGTTCCGCCCCACGCACCCCGGTTGTCCACAGGGCACCCGACCTATCCCCAGCCCCCGGACGCCTCATCCGCGACCGGCGCTCGCCCAGCCGGGTAAAGGATCCACAAAGGACGGTCAAGCAAGTGTGATCATGCTCTCCCAGGCGATTCGCTCGGTTGGTTGCCATACGCAAGCAAGTTGCTTAGCCTAGCTAAGGGACTTTGCGAGCAGAAGGGTTGCACAGTGGCGGAACGCCGGACGTATTCGATCGCGGAACTGGGGCCGCGGTACAAGTGGATCGCGCTGTCCAACACGACGCTGGGCATGCTGATCGCCACGATCAACTCCTCGATCGTGCTGATCGCGCTGCCCGACATCTTCAAGGGCATCGGCATCAACCCCCTCGAGCCCGCCAACACCAGCTACCTGCTGTGGATGATCATGGGCTTCCTCGTGGTCACCGCGGTGCTGGTGGTGAGCTTCGGCCGGCTCGGCGACATGTACGGCCGCGCGAGGATGTACAACCTCGGGTTCGCCGTCTTCACCGTTTCTTCCATCATGCTGGCCGTCACCTGGTTCGACGGCGACGCCGCCGCGCTGTGGCTGATCGGCTGGCGGATCGTCCAGGGCGTCGGCGGCGCCTTCCTGATGGCGAACTCGTCGGCGATCCTCACCGACGCCTTCCCGGCCAACCAGCGCGGCCTCGCGCTCGGCATGAACGGCGTCGCGGCCATCGCGGGCTCGTTCCTCGGCCTGGTCGTCGGCGGCGTGCTCGCCCCGATCGACTGGAACCTGATCTTCCTCGTCTCGGTCCCGTTCGGCGTGATCGGCACGATCTGGGCGTACCTCAAGCTGCACGACACCGGCATCCGCAAGCACGCGAAGATGGACTGGTGGGGCAACATCACCTTCGCGGTCGGCCTCATCGCCGTCCTGGTCGGCATCACCTACGGCATCCAGCCCTACGGCACCTCGTCGACCGGCTGGGGCAGCCCGATGGTGCTGAGCTGCCTGATCGGCGGCGCCGCGGTGCTGGTCGCGTTCGTGATCATCGAGACGAAGGTGCCGAACCCGCTGTTCCGGCTGTCGCTGTTCAAGATCCGCTCGTTCACGTGGGGCAACATCGCGAACCTGACGGCGTCGCTCGGCCGCGGTGGCCTGCAGTTCATCCTGATCATCTGGCTGCAGGGCATCTGGCTGCCGCAGCACGGCTACACGTTCGAGCAGACGCCGCTGTGGGCCGGCATCTACATGCTGCCGATGACGGTCGGGTTCCTGGTGGCCGCGCCGACGTCGGGCATCCTCGCCGACCGGATCGGCAGCCGAATGCTCGCCTCGAGCGGTCTGTTCATCACCGCCGTGACGTTCCTGCTGCTGATCCTGCTCCCGGTGAACTTCAATTACTGGGCGTTCGCCGCGATCCTGCTGATCAACGGCATCGGCATGGGCATGTTCTCCTCGCCCAACCGCGCCGAGGTGATGAACAGCCTGCCGGCGGACGCGCGCGGGTCCGGCGCGGGCATGATGACGACGTTCCAGAACGCGGCGATGGTCCTGTCGATCGGGTTCTTCTTCAGCCTGATCATCGCGGGCCTGTCGAGCAGCCTCCCGACGACGATGAGCCAGGGCCTGATCCAGCACGGCGTCCCGGCGGCGTCGGCGGACCAGATCGCCCACCTCCCGGCGGTGGCGGTGCTGTTCGCGGCGTTCCTGGGCTACAACCCGATCCAGCAGCTGCTGGGCGGTCAGCTGTCGGCGCTGCCGCCGGACCAGGCGTCGTTCCTGACGGGCCGCAGCTTCTTCCCGAACCTGATTTCGGGCCCGTTCCAGTCGGGCCTGGCGGTGGCGTTCGGTTTCGCGATCGCGGTCTGCCTGATCGGCGCGGTGGCGTCGCTGCTGACGAAGGACGCCCGCCCCGAGGACCGCGAGTCAGTGGGCGAGGAGCTGGCCGCGGTGGCCGGCGAGTCCGGCGGCGGCCCGAGCGAACTGGTGTCGCCCGCCAGCGAACGCTGACGGTGGTTTCGGAAACCCGGGTGCCGCGTCCGGCGGCACCCGGGTTTCCGCGTCCTGGGCTACCAGCCGATCGAAGCCCGCTGGATCTTCACCGGATGTGCCGGAGCGCCGTCGAGCGGCCCGTTCGGATCGGTGGGAATGATCCCGTCCGCCACCATGTGGTCGATGGCCGACATCCCGCGCACCACGGTCCCCAGCACCGAATAGTTCGCCGGGATGTTCGCGAAGGAATGCACGATGAAGAACTCCGACCCGTTGGTCCCGGGCCCCTGGTTCCCCATGGCCACGGTCCCGCGCGGGTAGGTCTCCGAACCGGTCACCTCGTCGGGGAAGGCGTACCCCGGCCCGCCCTTCTCGACCTCGTAGATGTCCCCGCACTGCAGGACACCGAGCCGGGAAGAGTTCGAAAGACGCCAGCACTGGGTCCGGTCGTAGAACCGCTGCGCGATCAGCGAAACCATGTTGTGCACCGCACAAGGCGCCGCGCCCGCGCGGTTCAGCCGCACCGTCACCGGCCCGTAGTTGAACCGGAAGGTGACGTCGACCGTCCCGAGCGTCGACGCGAACGGCAGCGGGCGCACCACCGGACGGGCAGCGGGGTTCGACGGCGTCGGCGTGAACGTGCACCGGACGACCGGAACCGACGCGGATGCCGGCGCCGGAGCGACCAGCAGGGCACCCAGGACACCGACGAGAGCCAGACCCCAGCGCAGCTTCATGCCGGGGACGTTAGCGAAGGACGAACTACTTGCGCCAGGCCGTGCGCTGCTTGCGGATGTCCAGCACGAGCAGCAGCATCAGGAACAGCGAGAGCCCGACGAGCCAGACGTTCTCGGTGTTGTTCTCGTGGTTGCCCTTGAGCATCACGAGCAGGATGATCGCGCTGACCCAGCCGGCGATCCGGGTGGCCTTCGGGAACGTGCCGTGCCAGCCCCAGGCCGCGGACGGCTCGTCGCGCGGGTCGACCTCGGGACGCCGCTTCTCGACCGCCTTGCCTGCCACGATGAACTCCTCAAGACCCGTGAACCTCGGACGCGCTGATGATCCCACACCTCGGGGTGCGCCGCGGACACGCCCCGCGTGGCGCCGGACACCCCGGCGAGGGTTTCCGGAACCAGGCTCGCGCGACGGTGTACCTCCGGGTGCGCCGCGGCGACGCGCCGCGCGACAATGACCCGCGATGACTACCTCGCGAAGCGTTCTCGTGCTCGGGTCCACCGGGTCCATCGGCGTGCAGGCCCTGGACGTCGCGGCCCGCAACCCGCACCTGTTCCGGGTGGCCGGCATCGCCGCGGGCGGCGCCGACCCGGCCAAGCTCGCCGCGCAGGCGCTCGCCCACGGCGTCGAAGCCGTCGCCGTGACCAAGGCCACGGCCGCCGAAGACGTGCAGCTCGCGCTGTACGCCGAAGCGCAGAAGCGCGGCTACTCCCAAGGGGACTTCAAGCTGCCGCGGCTCTTCGCGGGGTCCGACGCCGTCACCGAGCTGATCGACGCCGTCCCCGTCGACACCGTCCTCAACGCCCTGCCGGGCTCCCGCGGCCTCGAGCCGACGCTCAAGGCGCTCGCCACCGGCGCCACCCTCGCGCTCGCGAACAAGGAGTCCCTCATCGCCGGCGGTCCGCTGGTGCTCGCCGCCGCGAAGCCCGGCCAGCTCGTGCCGGTCGACTCCGAGCACTCCGCCATCGCGCAGGCCCTGCGGTCCGGCAAGGAGAACGAGGTCGCGAAGCTCGTCCTCACCGCCTCCGGGGGCCCGTTCCGCGGCCGCAGGCGCGAGGAGCTGGCGGACGTCACCGTCGAGCAGGCGATGGCCCACCCGACCTGGTCGATGGGCCCGCTGATCACGATCAACTCGGCGACCCTGGTCAACAAGGGCCTCGAGCTCATCGAGGCGGCGCTGCTGTTCGGCATCGAGCCGGACCGGATCGACGTCACCGTGCACCCGCAGTCGATCGTTCACTCGATGGTGACCTTCACCGACGGCTCGACGATCGCCCAGGCCAGCCCGCCCGACATGCGGCTGCCGATCGCGCTCGCGCTGCACTGGCCGGACCGGGTGCCCGGCGCCGCGCCCGCCTGCACCTGGGACAAGGCCGCGACCTGGACGTTCGAGCCGCTCGACAACGAGGCCTTCCCCTCGGTCGAGCTGGCCCGGCACTGCGGGACCGTGGGCGGCTGCCTGCCCGCCGTCTACAACGCCGCGAACGAGGAGCTCGTCTCCGCTTTCCTCGCGCAGAACACCCGCTTCACGTCGATAGTGGACACTGTTTCCGAGGTGGTGGGAGCCGCCGACGAGTGGCGTCGCGAACCGCGCGACGTCGAGGACGTTCTCGCCGCCGAGCGCTGGGCTCGCGCGCGGGCCGGTTCGATCATCGAGGGGAAGTAGCGGGTGCTCGCCTACATCATCGGGGTGGTGCTCTTCGCGCTGGGGATCTGCGTCTCCGTCGCGTTGCACGAGGCCGGCCACATGATCACCGCGAAGGCCTTCGGCATGAAGGTCCGCCGGTACTTCGTGGGCTTCGGGCCCACGGTGTTCTCGTGGCGCCGCGGGGAGACCGAATACGGCCTGAAGTGGATCCCGCTCGGCGGGTTCTGCGACATCGCGGGCATGACGGCGCTCGACGAGGTGACGCCGGACGAGGCGCCGCGCGCGATGTGGCGGTTCAAGACCTGGAAGCGCACCGTCGTGATGTCCGCCGGGTCCATCACGCACTTCATCCTCGGCTTCGTCGTGCTCTACCTGATGGCCGTGACGATGGGGCTGCCGAACCTGACCCCCGCGGACACCTCGCCGGTGCTGGCGTCGACGTCGTGCGCGCGGGCGGCGACGACCGAGGAGCAGGCCAAGGCCACCGACTGCCCGCCGGGTGCCGTGCGGCCGGCCGAGGCCGCCGGGCTGCGGGCCGGCGACAAGATCCTCGCCGTCGGCGGCAAGCCGGTCGCGAGCTGGACCGAGATGCTCGCCGCCGTGCAGGCCACCAAGGGCCGCACCGAGTTCGACGTCCAGCGCGGCGACCAGCGGCTCGCGCTCGTCGTCGACGTGCCCCAGGTGCAGCGCTGGACCAGCGCCGGCGTGAAGACGGTCGGCATGATCGGCGCCTCCCCGAAGCAGCCCGCCGTGACCACCCAGTACGGCCCGGTCGCCGCGGTCGGCGCGACGTTCGGCTTCACCGGCACGATGTTCTCCGAGACGGCGCAGCGGCTCGTCGAGTTCCCCCAGCGCATCCCGGCCGTGGTCACCGCGATCTTCGGCGGCGAGCGCGACCCGAACACCCCGGTCAGCGTCGTCGGCGCGAGCCGGATCGGCGGCGAGGCCGTCGAGCAGGGCATCTGGGTGCTGTTCTTCTTCCTGCTGGCCAGCCTCAACTTCTTCATCGGCGTGTTCAACCTGCTGCCGCTGCTCCCGCTCGACGGCGGGCACATCGCGGTGGTCTGGTACGAGCGCGTCCGCGACTGGATCCGGGGCCTGCGCGGCAAGGCGGCGGGCGGTCCCGTCGACTACACGAAGCTGTCCGGGATCACGATGGTGCTGGTGCTCATCGGGGGTGCGGTGACGCTACTCACGGTGACAGCGGACATCGTCAACCCGATTCGTCTGCAGTAGTGCCCCGCCACGGAGGGGTTCCGGCCCCTCCGCGGTGGGTGGCGCCGGGCGTAATACTGCTCACCGTGACGGTTGACTTGGTGAAGGTGGCCCGGTCGGGGTAGGTACGCTGGAGGCCGTGACCGTCGCACTCGGTATGCCAGCCCTGCCCCCGCCCGTCCTCTCCGAGCGCCGCAAGACCCGCCAGCTCCAGGTGGGCCCGGTCGGCGTCGGCAGCGACTTCCCGATCTCCGTCCAGTCGATGACGACGACGCTCACCTCCGACGTCAACGCGACGCTGCAGCAGATCGCCGAGCTGACCGCCGCGGGCTGCGACATCGTCCGCGTCGCGTGCCCGTCGGCCGACGACGCCGAGGCGCTGCCCGCGATCGCGAAGAAGTCGCAGATCCCGGTGATCGCGGACATCCACTTCCAGCCGAAGTACGTCTTCGCCGCCATCGAGGCCGGCTGCGCCGCGGTGCGCGTCAACCCGGGCAACATCCGGAAGTTCGACGACCAGGTCAAGGAGATTGCGCAGGCCGCGAAGGACCACGGCACGCCGATCCGGATCGGCGTCAACGCCGGCTCGCTGGACAAGCGGATCATGGACAAGTACGGCAAGGCGACCCCGGAAGCGCTGGCCGAGTCCGCGCTGTGGGAGGCGTCGCTGTTCGCCGAACACGACTTCCACGACATCAAGATCTCCGTGAAGCACAACGACCCCGTAGTCATGGTGCGTGCGTACGAACTGCTGGCCGAGCAGTGCGACTACCCGCTGCACCTCGGCGTCACCGAGGCGGGCCCGGCGTTCCAGGGCACGATCAAGTCGGCCGTCGCGTTCGGCGCGCTGCTGCGCCAGGGCATCGGTGACACGATCCGCGTCTCGCTGTCCGCGCCGCCGGTCGAAGAGGTCAAGGTCGGCGCGCAGATCCTGCAGTCGCTGAACCTGCGCCCGCGCAAGCTGGAGATCGTGTCGTGCCCGTCGTGCGGGCGCGCGCAGGTGGACGTCTACACCCTCGCCGACCAGGTCACCGCCGGGCTCGAGGGCATGGAGATCCCGCTGCGCGTGGCCGTCATGGGCTGCGTCGTCAACGGCCCGGGCGAGGCCCGCGAGGCCGACCTGGGCGTCGCCTCGGGCAACGGCAAGGGCCAGATCTTCGTCAAGGGCGAGGTCATCAAGACCGTGCCCGAGCACGCGATCGTCGAGACGCTCATCGAAGAGGCCATGCGCATCGCCGAAGAGTCGGGGGAGTCCCTCGGCGAGGGTGCTCCGGTCGTCACCGCTGGCTGAGCTGCTCCCGGACGACGTCCTCGAGGCGTCGTCCGTCGTGGCCAACAACGCGATGAACCGCGACCGGCGGCTGGCCGGTCGTGACGGGTATTCGCGGGTCCTCGGCTTCGACATCCCGGGCCTGCCGCCGGGCGCGCGGTGGCTGGATCTCTGCTGCGGCAGCGGGCGCGCGCTCCTCGACGCGGCGGTGACCCGGCCGGACCTGGACATCACCGGTGTCGACCTGGCCGGGTCCTTCGCGGCGGCCGGGCCCGTGCGGTTCGAGACCGCGTCGATCACGACGTGGGTGCCCGCGGGCCGGTTCGACCTCGTGACCTGCGTGCACGGGTTGCACTACGTCGGCGACAAGCTCGGCGCGCTGCTGCGGGCGGTGTCGTGGCTGAGCGAGGACGGCGTGTTCGTGGCGAACTTCGACGCCGCCGGCGTCCGCCTGCCGGGTGGCGCGCGACGGCTGCTCCCGGCCTTGCGCGCAGCGGGCTTCACCTATGACGCGCGGGCTCGCCGCATCCGTCGTCAGGGCCACTTCACCGGCACGCTGCCGTTCCGCTACCTCGGCGCGGACGACCGGGCCGGCCCGAACTACACCGGCCAGCCCGCCGTCCACTCCTACTACGAATCAGCCCTGTAGGTGGTGCTGCGCGGCGTCCCGGATCTGCAGGCGGACGTTCTCCAGCGCGGCGGCGACCTCGTCGATCTGCTGCGCGGCGAGCTGGATGGAGCCCTGGATCGCGGTCGCGGTCGACGTCTCCCCGAGCAGGCCGAGCACCTGGGCCTGCAGGTCTTCGAGGTCGCTCTTGGTGGCGAGCGCGATGCCGGTGGGCACCTGGTCGGCGAGCAGCTCCAGCTGCTGCGCCTGCTCCTGGATCGTCATCGGGTGTTCCTTCCGCGGTGGGGGACGCACCCTCCGTGTTATCAGAACCGGAACTGTCGGTGGTGACGTTTACGCTGGCATTCGTGACCGTGACCTGGGCTGTTCACGAGCCGCACCCCGTGGTGCGGCCCCTGGTCACGCGCTATGTCGGATACGCGCAGGACGAGGTGACGCTGCCGGTCCACCGCGGCCTGCCGTCCCGGCACGTGACGCTGGTCATCAGCCTGGCCGGGCCGGTCCGGATGGCCGGGCGCAGCCTGCAGGCGCTGGTCGGCGGCCTGCACACGCGCGCGGTCCTGATCCGGCAGGACCGCACGCAGGAAGGGCTGCAGCTGGAGCTCGACCCGCTGGGCGTGCGCACGCTGTTCGGCGTCACGGCGGCGGAGCTGAGCGGCGAGGTGGCCGATCTGGCCGAGTTCGGCCTGGGCTCGCTGCCGGACCGGCTGCGCTCGGTGCCGACGTGGAGCGAGCGGTTCGCGCTGCTCGACGACGTCTTGGCGGCCCGGGCGGTCTCGCCAGTGGCACCGGCGCCCGAGCTGGGGGAGGCGTGGCGGCGGATGCGCGGCGCCGACGGCCAGGTCCGCGTCGCGGAGTTGGCCGGCGAAGTGGGCTGGAGCCGCCGTCACCTGAGCGAACGGTTCCGCGCGGAGCTGGGCCTGCCCCCGAAGCAGGTGGCGCGGGTGCTGCGGTTCGAGCGCGCCGGGCGGCTGCTGCGCACCGGGCAGACGGACCTGGCGCGCTTGGCCGTCGAGTGCGGGTACTACGACCAGGCGCACCTGACGAACGAGTGGCGCGCGCTGGCCGGGTGCACGCCGGGCACGTGGATCGCCGAGGAGCTCCCGTTCCTCCAAGACGAGGAGGTGGCGGCCGGGCAAGACTCGCCGGTATGACTCCTCAGCCGAACGTTTGGCCCGCCCTGCGCTACGACGACGCCCCGGCGGCGGTCCGCTTCCTGGTCGACGTCGTGGGCTTCACCGAGGCGCTGGTGGTGCCCGACGGCGACCTGATCGCGCACGCCGAGCTGCGCTGGCCCGAGGGCGGCGCGGTGATGCTGGGCAGCGTCCGCCCGCCGGACGGCGTCCACGACGCGATGAAGCCCGGCACGGGCGCGGTGTACGTGGTGTCGGACGAGGTGGACGAAATCCACGAGCGCGCGAAGGCTGCGGGCGCGGAGATCACGGCCAAGCTGGCGGACACCGACTACGGCTCCCACACGTTCAGCCTCCGCGACCCGGAGGGCAACGCCTGGACGTTCGGCACCTACCGCGGCGCTCCCTGATCGCCCCGGCGTCGCGGGTCAGCCCACCGACCGCTCGAACGTGGCCAGCAGGCCCTCCACTCCGCCGGGCCCGACGCGGCCCTTCACCTCCGCCGAGGTGATGGCCTTCAGCTGCCACCCGTCGACCGCGTGGTCGTCCGGGAGCTTCTCGGGCTTGCCGCCGACGAGCTTTTCGCGGACTTCGACGACCTTGTCCGTGAACCGCTGCATGCGCCGGATTCCGCCCGCGGACCCTTCATCCCAGCGTGTCGGCGGGCTCGCGTTCCGTTTGCGAGCCGAATCTGGCACCCTGGAGCGCGTGTTGCGGCTTGCAGGTGCACGGCTGCTCGATGATCGGGACTATCCGGCGGTCCGTGCCGCGCTCGCCGCCGACCCGGTGGGCAGCTGCATGGTCAGCGCCCGGGTCGAGGCCGCGGGCCTCGACCCGTGGCGGCTCGGTGGTGAGCTCTGGGCTGCCGACAGCCGACCGGTCCGCGCCGGCCGGCTCCAAGGGCTGTGCTTTTCCGGCCCCAACCTCATCCCGCTCCGCGGCAACGCGCCCGCGTTGCGCTCCTTCGCCGACCGTGCCCTGCGGAGACAGAGAACCTGCTCCTCGCTGGTCGGCCCGGCCGAACAGGTCCTCGGCCTGTGGGACGAGCTCGCCGACGAGTGGGGTCCGGCCCGCGAAGTCCGCGACGACCAGCCGTTGATGGCGCTGGACAGCACCCCGCTCGTCAAGGCCGACCCGCTGGTCCGGCCCGTCCGGCCCGACGAGCTGGAGCGCTACCTGCCCGCGGCCGTCGCGATGTTCATCGAAGAGGTCGGCGTCGACCCCCGCAGCGGCGACGGCGGCGCCAGCTACCGCGCCCGCGTCACCGAGCTGATCGGCGCCGGGCGCGCGTTCGCCCGGTTCGAGAACGGCGAAGTCGTCTTCAAGGCCGAGATCGGCGCCATGTCCGCGACCGTCGGCCAGATCCAAGGGGTCTGGGTGCACCCGGACCGCCGCGGCGACGGCCTGGGCACCGCCGGCACCGCCGCCGTCGTGAACCGGCTCGTGAAAGGCCTGGGCCGCACCGCGAGCCTGTATGTTAACGCGTTCAACACCCCCGCCCTCGCGGCCTACCGCAAGATCGGCTTCCAGCAGGTCGGCCAGTACGCGACGGTGCTCTTCTAGCCACTCTTCCGTGGCGGCGTTTCGAGGCCGTCACAGCGCGCTGACCAGGCATTATCTCGCCATGAGTGCACGTCGGCGCCGTGGTGCGCTCGCGGTGCTGCTGCTCGCCGCCGCGACCACGGCCGGGTGCTCGGGCGACAGCCCCGAGGACGCCCTCTCGGCCTTCCTCGACGCCTTCGCGTCCGGGGACATCGCCGCCGCGGCGGCGAACACCGACTCGCCGGACGCCGCCAAGACCGTGTTGTCCCAGGTCCGCGGCGTGCTCGAACCCGAGTCGCTGGACGTCGACGACGAAGCGGTGAAGGAGCCGGCCGACGGCGACACCGTCACGGCCGGCTACCAGCTCACCTGGCACCTGCCGCACGGCCGCACCTGGAGCTACCGCGCCGACGCCCAGCTGCGCGCGGCCGAGAACGGCTGGCAGGTGCACTGGCAGCCGACGGTCGTGCACCCGCAGCTGGCCGTCGGCCAGACCCTCGGCCTGGTGCCGCAGCCGCCCGAGACCGCGCCGGTCCTCGACCGCGACGGCGTGCCGCTGATGCGCCCGCAGACCGTGGTCGGCGTGGTCGTCGACCCGCAGAAGACCGGCAACGCGACCGCGGTCGCCGGGTCGCTCGCCAAGGCGCTGCACCGGTACGAGCCGTCGGTCACCGGCCGCTCGGTGCTCGACGGGATGAGCAAGACCAAGCCCGGCGACGCCTACTCGGTGATCACCCTGCGGGCCGGGGACTACCAGCGCGTCAAGCCGGTGATCTACGACCTGCCCGGCGTCCGGTTCGCCAGCCAGGAGCGGCTGCTGCCGGTCGCGCGCGGCTCCGGGCAGCAGGTCCTCCCCGGCATCCGCGCCCTGGTCGAGCAGCAGCTGGCCGGGGCGGCGGGCTGGCGGATCGTCACCCGGGACGTCACCGGCGGCGAGGTTTCGGAGCTGCGGGCCGAGCCGCCGCGGCCGTCACCCGCGGTCACCAGCACGCTCAGCGCGAAGATCCAGGACGCCGCCGAGAAGGCGCTGGACACCGAGCAGTACCCGGCGGCTCTGGTGGCGATCCAGCCCTCGAGCGGCGACATCCTCGCCGTGGCGCAGAACCAGGCCGCCGACGACGAAGGCTCGCTGGCCCTGGCCGGCCGCTTCCCGCCGGGGTCGACGTTCAAGATCGTCACGGCGGCGGCCGCGCTGGCGACCGGGGACGTCGACGCCGGCAGCCCGGTCGACTGCCCCGGCACCACGACGGTCGAGAACCGCGTGATCCCCAACGAAGGCCGGTTCGACCTCGGGCGCGTCCCCCTGAAGACGGCGTTCGCCCGCTCGTGCAACACGACCTTCGCCCGGCTCGCCGCGGGGCTCCCGGCGTCGGCGCTCACCGACGCCGCGCGCTCGTTCGGGATCGGCGCCGACTTCGTCGTCCCCGGCCTGACCACGGTCACCGGGGCCGTCCCGGCCAGCGACTCGGCCGTCCAGCGCGCGGAGAACGGCTTCGGCCAGGGCACGGTGGTGACCAGCCCGTTCGGCATGGCGCTGGCGGCGGCGACCGTGCAGGCCGGGAAGGTGCCGACGCCGTCGCTGGTCAAGGGGATGCCCGCGGCCACGAACAACGTCGGTGACGCGCCGTCGGACGACGTCCTCGGCGCGCTGCGCGACATGATGCGCGAGGTCGTCACGTCGGGCACCGCGACCGGGCTGCGGGACATCCCCGACGTCGCGGGCAAGACGGGGACCGCCCAGTTCGGCGACGGCTCCCGCTCGCACGGCTGGTTCGTCGGCTACCGGGGCGACCTGGCGTTCGCCGTGCTGCTGACCGAAGCGGGCTCGTCCAAACCGGCGGTGCAGGCCGCCCACCGGTTCCTGGCGGCGGTCGGCTGACCCGGCCGTCGTAAGGTGGAGGCATGTCCGTTCGTGCCCCGCTCGTTCCCGGCGTCCAGACGCCGCGCCGTGACGTCCCCAGTTCGATCGCCCGTCCCGAGTACGTGGACAAGCCGGCGCCGAAGCGGGACACCGGAAGCGGCGTGCGCACGCCCGAGGTGATCGAGGCGATGCGGGTCGCGAGCCGGATCGCGGCACAGGCCCTGGAGGAGGGCGGCAAGGCCGTCAAGCCGGGCGCCACCACCGACGACATCGACAAGGTGGTGCACGAGTTCCTGCTCGACCACCACGCCTACCCCTCGACGCTGGGCTACCGCCGGTTCCCGAAGTCGTGCTGCACCTCGCTCAACGAGGTGATCTGCCACGGCATCCCGGACTCGACGGTGATCGAGGACGGCGACATCTGCAACATCGACGTCACCGCCTACATCGGCGGCGTGCACGGCGACACGAACGCGACGTTCCTGGCCGGCGACGTCTCGGAGGAGGCCCGCCTGCTGGTGGAGCGCACCCGCGAGGCGACGCTGCGGGCGATCAAGGCGGTCCGGCCGGGCCGTCAGCTCAACGTCATCGGCCGGGTCATCGAGTCCTACGCCAAGCGCTTCGGCTACGGCGTGGTCCGCGACTTCACGGGCCACGGCGTCGGCCCGGCGTTCCACACGCCGCCGACGGTGCTGCACTACGAGGAACCCTCGGTGGAGACGGTGATCGAGGAGGGCATGACCTTCACGATCGAGCCGATGATCACCCTGGGCACCATCGACTACGACATCTGGCCGGACGACTGGACCGTCACCACGAAGGACAAGAAGTGGACGGCCCAGTTCGAGCACACCCTCGTGGTGACCGCGGACGGCAGCGAAATCCTCACCCTCCCCTGACCCCCACGCCGTGTCGACCCCGCAATCACGCGTGTCGACCCCCGGATCACCGGGGCCGCCGGCGGACCGGCCGGGCTCCGGTGATGGAGGAGCCGACACGCGTGACTGGGAGGTCGACACGCGTGATCAGAGCGACGACACGGCCTCAGTGGCTCGTGGCTCGCTTGTAGCAGCGCACCGAGAGCGGCACGAAGACCACCAGCAGCACCACGATCCACAGCACCGAAGCCAGCACGGCGTGCTGCATCGGCCAGACGTCGTGCACCGGCAACGTGGCGCTCGTGTTGCCGAACAGCTCCCGCGCCGCCTGCGTGATCGCCGAGACCGGGTTCCAGTCCGCGACCACGCGCAATGGCGTGGGCAGCCGGGCGCTGTCGACGAACGTGTTGGCCAGGAACGTCAGCGGGAAAATGGCCACGCTCGCGACGTTGTTGAACACCTCGGGCTTGCGCACGGCCAGGCCGAGCGTTCCCATCACCCACGACAGCGCGTACGCGAAGGCCAGCAGCAGGAGCACGCCGCCCAGTGCCTCGAAGACGCCGGTGTGGATGCGCCAGCCGACCAGCAGCCCCACGAGACCCATGATGAGCAGGCTCGTCACGTTGAGGATCAGGTCCGCCGTGGTCCGTCCGACCAGCACCGCGGCCGGGGACATCGGCAGTGAGCGGAACCGGTCGATGATGCCCTTCTGGAGGTCGTCGGTCAGCCCGTAGCCGGTGACGATGCTGCCCATCGCCACGGCCAGGGTGAAGATCCCCGGCAGCATGAACTCCCGGTACGACATGCCGGGGATGTCGATCACGCTGCCGAACACGAACCCGAACAACAGCACGAACATCACGGGCATGAACACGATCGACCCGAGCAGGTCCATCGAGCGCAGGATCTTGATCGAGTTGCGCTTGGCGACGGTGACGCCGTCGGTCACGGCCAGCTGTACCGCGTTCATCACACGGCCTCCTTCACGTCGTGTCCGTTCAGGGAAAGGAAAACGTCGTCGAGGGTGGGGCGGCGGACCCCGACGTCGCGGACGTCGACGCCGTCGGCGGCCAGCAGCGCCAGTGCCTCGGTAAGCGCTTTCGCGCCGTGGGTCACGGGCACGGTGAGCCGGAAGCCCTCGGCCTGCGGCTCGCCGTTGGCCAGGCGGGCGAGGGCCCGCTGCGCGAACCCGACGTCGGCGTGGGAGCCGACGGTCAGCTCGATCCGCTCGCCGCCGACCAGGTCCTTGAGCTCGTCGGCGGTGCCGCGGGCGATGACGCGCCCGTGGTCGACGACGGCGATGCTGTCGGCCAGCCGGTCGGCCTCTTCCAGGTACTGCGTGGTGAGCAGCAGCGTGGTGCCGCCCGCGACGAGCTCGGTGATGACGTCCCACAACTCGGTGCGGGCCCGCGGGTCGAGCCCGGTCGTGGGCTCGTCGAGGAACAGCACCGGCGGGTTCGCGACGAGCGCGCCGGCCAGGTCGAGCCGGCGCCGCATGCCGCCGGAGTAGCCTTTGACCGGGCGGTCCGCGGCGTCGGCGAGGCTGAACCGGGCCAGCAGCTCCCGGCCGCGCGCCTTGGCCCGCTTGGTGCCCAGGTGGTAGAGCCGCCCGACCATCTCGAGGTTCTCGGCGCCGGTCAGCTCCTGGTCGACGGCGGCGTACTGCCCCGACGCGCCGATGCGCGAACGCAGCTCGTGCGCGTCCCGCACGACGTCCAGCCCGGCGACGGTCGCTCTCCCCGCGTCCGGTTTCTGCAGCGTCGTGAGGATCTGGACGGTCGTGGTCTTGCCGGCCCCGTTCGGCCCGAGCACGCCGAGCACCGTCCCCTCGGGCACCCGCAGGTCCATCCCGTCGAGCGCGGTGACCTTCCCGTACTTCTTGACCAGTCCCTCGGCCACGATGGCGTCTGGCATGGATTTCCCCTTTTCCGTGTGGAGTTTCAGGCGCGGCGGATGACGATGTCGCCGGTGTAGGTGTGGGCCTTGACCTCGACCGTCTCGGTGCTGCCGCCGGGTCCCTCGGAGGCGGTGAGCGAGTTGAGGACGGTGCCGGTCAGCGAGTTGAGCTCGAGCCACGCGGCGCTGCCTTCGCGGATGCCGACCTCGATCTCGCCGACGGCCGTTTCGAGGACGACCCGGTCGCGGATGACCTCGTTGACGCGGATGTCGCCCGCCGCGGTTTTGGCGTTGACGCCCGCGTGGGCGAGGCCGACCAGGATGTCGCCGTTGGCGGTGGAGACCCGCAGGTCGCCGGTGACCTCGCCGACGCGGGTCTCGCCGTTGGAGTTCTTGACCACGGCCGAGCCGTCGATCTCGCGGATCCGCAGCTCGCCGGAGCCGGTGCCGACCTCGGCGTGCCCGGTGGCCCGCTCGACGGTGACGTCGCCGGTCGCGGTGGTCGCCTCGAGCCGGGCGGCCTCGTCGAGGTGGATGTTGCCGACGGAGGTCTTCACGCGGCTTTCCCCGACGCGGCCGCTGATCCGGACGTCCCCCATGGCGGCGGTGGTCCGGACGCGGGAGCCGGCCGGCAGCTCGACCGTGACGTGCAGGGCGCCGCCCTTGCCCCACAGCCGGGTGGTGTACTTCGGGCCCTTGACCAGCAGCTCGCCGTCGGCGAACTCGACGCGGGTCTTGGCGACCGCCTTGACGTCTTCGGGGTCGCCCGGGTCGGCGGGCTCGACCTCGACGGTGGTTTCGGCGCGCTCGCCGGCGAGGATCCGGACGTCGGCGATGCTGACGTCGATCACGGCCGAGATCGGCTCGGGGGTGGCGAAAACGGGCATGGCTGCGCCCTCCTGGGGTGCGTGGGTGGCGTCTCCGCAGGTCGGAGACGTGCGGGTGAGGAACGGGAAGGGCTACTGAACCCAGCCGGTGTACTTCTCGCCGAACACCGACCGGCGTGGCGCCGGACGGCTGCCGGGGCCGAGCGCGGTGCTCGCGGCCCGGACGAGCCAGGCGTTGATCGAGAGCATGTCCCGGTTCGCGGCTTCTTCGACCCGCTGCTTGAGGTGTTCGGGCAGCCGCAGGTTGATCCGCGAGACGGCGCCGTCCTCGGCCTCCGGCGGGGGAGGCGGGGGTTGGTCGGCCGCGGGCTCGGGCGTGGTGGGCAGGGAGACGGCGAACTCGGCTTCACGGCGGCGAAGGCGTACTTCGACGGAGCCGGGGGCGAGGTCGCGGGTGATCTCGTCGGCCGCGGCCGACAGGGCGTCGAGCAGGGTGAGCCGGATCGCCGATTCGAGCGGCGCGGTGAGCCGCTCCGCGAGGGCGACGGCTTCCTCGCCCGCCGCTTCGGCGGCGACCGCGAGCTCCCGGCGGAGTTCGTCCACGAAGGGCGTCAGGTCCATGGCACTACTGTGGCACCACGGTGGTGCCACGACAACCCTGAATTGGCACCCTTAGGGGTCAAGCTTGGCACAAACGCAGGTCAGGAGCGCTCGATGCGCTCCAGGAGCTCGTCCAGGAACCCGCAGGCCTCGGCGGCGGCCCGCTCCGGGTTGCGTTTGGCGATGGCGTCGGCGAGGCCTTCGTGGCCGATTTCGGGCACGTAGTCGACGCCCGGGGTGATGCTCGACGTCGCCGCGACGCTCGCCGTGATGACCTCGGTCAGGCCCCGGTACAGCTCGGTGAGCAGCTGGTTGTGCCCGGCCCGCACGACGGCCAGGTGGAATTCGGCGTCGGTGTGCGCGAAGTCCTCCCAGCGCTTCTCGCGCTGCTCCTGCTCGCGGCGGGCGAGCAGCGACCACAGCTCGGCGACCTCCTCCTGGGTGCGCGACGTCGCGGCCAGGCGGGCGCCTTCGGCCTCCAGGGTGCGCCGGACCTGCAGGATCTCGCGCAGCTCGTCGCCGCAGAGGCGGCGGATCGCGCCCGACACCTCGCTGGTGGCGCGCACGTACGTGCCGTCGCCCTGGCGGACTTCGAGGATGCCGGTGTGCGCGAGCGCGCGCACGGCTTCGCGGACGGTGTTGCGGCCGACGCCGAGCTGGTCGACGAGCTCGGCTTCGGTCGGGATGCGGTCGCCGATGGGCCATTCGCCCTGCGCGACCGCGGTCCGCAGCTGCTCGATGACCTGGTCGACCAGGCCGGCCCGGCGGGTGGTGGCCAGAGGCACAGGATTATCCCTTCATCCAATCATCCTACGTATGCGATAGTAGCGGTCATGCAGGTCGAACACCGTGAATCCGCCCTCGAACCCGAGCTGGACGGCGCCGTCGAGGTCCGGACGCCGGGGGTGGTCGCCGCCGGCGCGCTCTTGGCGGTCGCGGTGGTGCTCACCGCTCTCAACCTGCGCCCGGCCATCACCGGTGTCGGCCCGATGCTCGCCGAAATGCGCGCGGACCTGGGCACGTCGGTGGTCTGGGCGGGCGTGCTCACGACGTTGCCGACGCTCTGCTTCGCCGGTGCCGGGCTGGCCGCGCCGCTGCTCGCGCGCCGGGCCGGGATCGGCGCCGCCATCGCGATCGCGTTGACCGCCCTCGGCGCCGGGCTGGTGCTGCGCGTGCTCGACGGCCCGGCCGTCGTGCTCGGCGGGACGCTCGTCGCCACCGCCGGGATCGCGCTGATCAACGTGCTCATCCCGGTCGTCATCAAGGACTCCTTCCCGGCCCGCATCGGCGTGATGACCGGCGTCTACACCGCAGCGCTGCAGGGCGGCGGCGCGCTCGGGTCCGCCGTGACCCCGCAGCTCGGCGACGCGTTCGGCGGCTGGCGCCCGGCGCTGGGCTCGTGGGCGGTGGTGGCCGTGGTCGCCCTCGTGGCGTGGATTCTCGCAGCCCGCGGCACCGGCCGGGCACCGCGTCACGCCGATGCCGCCGACGCCGGCCGGTCGCTGCTGCGCAACCGGCTCGCCTGGATCGTCACGATCTTCTTCGGGCTGCAGGCCTTCTACGCCTACGCGGCGATGGGCTGGTTCCCGCAGGTGCTGATGGACGCCGGGGTGCCGCGCGACGAGGCCGGGCTGTTGTTCGGCCTGGTCTCGCTGATCGCCGTGCCGATCAGCCTCGTCGTCGCGCCGATGGCCGCCCGCCAGCGCGGGCAGGGCCGGTGGATCGTCACGCTCGGCGTGTTCGGCTTCGCCGGGACGGCCGGGCTGATGCTGGCCCCGGAGTGGTCGCCGCTGCTGTGGAGCCTGCTGGTCGGGCTCGGGATGAGCGTGTTCTCGCTGGCCCTGACGGTGATCGCGCTGCGCGCCCGGACCGGTGCCGACACCGCGCGGCTGTCCGGCATGGCGCAGGGCTTCGGCTACCTCTTCGCCGCGCTGGGGCCGTTCCTGTTCGGCCTGCTGCACGACGTCGCGGGCGGCTGGCCGGTGCCGCTCGGGATGCTGCTGGCGTTGCTGCTGGTCCAGATGGTGTTCGGCGCGCTGGCCGGCCGCCGCCGGTTCGTCTGATTCTTAACTGTTAACGCCGTTCGTCCCCGGCAGCCCGGCTTAAGATCACCGGGTGGCCGTGCCGGCGCCGGACCTGCGGACGTTGCTGCGCGAGGGGCCGTTCGACGCGGCCCTGCGCGCGGCGATCCGTGCTCGCGGGCTGAGCCTCGACCGGCTGCGCGAGCACCTGCGCGCCCGCGGTGTCACGGTGACGACGGCGACGCTGAGCTACTGGCAGTCCGGCCGGAGCCGCCCCGAACGGCGGGATTCGGTGCGCGGGCTGGGGCAGCTCGAGGCCGTTCTCGACGTGCCGGAGGGTTCGCTCGCCGCGCTGCTCGGCCCGCCGCGGGCGCGCCGGTCCGCGCCCGCGGAGATCGGCCGCTTCTGGCCCGACGGGCGGCGCATCGACGCCGCGGTGTCCGATGTGGACACTCGCTGGGACGAGCGGCTGACCCGGCTCAGCCAGCACGACGTCGTCCTCGTCGGCCCCGATCGCGAAGAGCTGGAGATCCGGTCGCGGCAGGTGCTGCGCGCGGAAGCCGACGGCCCGGACCGGTGGGTGGTGATCCTGCACCTCGACGAGCACGACCGGCCGCTGCCGGAACTGCGCGGGCTGCGCGGCTGCCGTCCCGGTCGCCGGGTGCTCCGGCCGGAAGACGGCCTCCTCGTCGTCGAACTGCTCTTCGGCCGGCCGCTCCGGCGTGGCGAAACCGTCCTGACCGAACACACGCTCGTGAATCGCGCGCCGCATCCGGTCGCGACGAACTACGAACGGAAGTTCCGGCTCCCGGTCCGCGAATACGTGCTCGAAATCCGCTTCTCGCCCGGCGCGGTCCCGCCGGCGTGCCGCCGGTTCGCCGAACCCAGCGAGGAAACCGACGTCGTCCCGGAAGCCGATGCGGTGCACGGAGTCGCGCTCAACTTCGGACCCGGCCGGTACGGTTTCGAATGGGACTGGCCCGCCAGTTAACTGTTAAGGACCTGCGGATCTTCAATTCGCTCCGCCGCGCGTTTTACGGTCAGCGCACTCCACTCGCCGATCCGAGGAGAAACCGATGCGCAGAATCGTTTCCGTCGCGAGCGCGGCCGCGCTGGCCGCGCTCGGCTTGGGCCTGACGCCCGCCGAAGCGGCGCCGGACCACCCGGACGCCGAGGTGGCGGGCGTCGCCGCGGCCTTCGGCCTCACCGCGGACCAGGCCCGCGCGCAGCTCACCGCCCAGGACGACGCCCACCGGCTGGCGGCGCACCTGCCCGCGGCGGTGCGCGCGGCTTCGGCCGGCCAGTGGTTCGACGCGGCCGCCGGGAAGCTGACCGTCGCCGTCACCTCGCCGTCCGCTGCCGGACAGGCGCGGGCCGCGGGCGCCGCCGCGAAGGTGGTCGCGCGGAGCCAGGCCGACCTGGACCGCACGGACGCGGCCGTCCGGGACCTGGTCGGCACGGGCGTCCCCGGCGTCTACGGCTGGGGCGTCGACGTGCGGGGCAACGAGGTCGGCGTCGACGTCGACCGGACGAAGTCGACGGCCGCGACCGAGAGCTTCCTTTCCCGCGTACGGGCTCTCGGCGTCCGGATCACCGAGACGACGTCGTCGCCGCGGCAGCAGTCCGGCACGATCCAGACCGGCAACCCGTGGTGGCCGGGCAGCGAGAGCAACTGCTCGGTCGGATTCCCCGTGACGGATTCGAGCGGGGCCAAGCACTTCCTGACCGCGGGGCACTGCACCAACGACCGCGACCAAGCCGCGTACGGCGCTGCGGGGCAGCAGAACAGGATCGGCACGTCGAACGTCGGCGGCACCCACAGCGTCAACGCCCGCGAAGGCGACATGGGTGTCGTCGCGGTGACGGAGGCGGGCTGGAACCTTTCGGCGTCGGTGAACACCTGGGGCCAGCCGGCGGTCACGCTCACCGGCGCGGCCGAAGCGATGGTCGGCGACCGCGTCTGCCACTCCGGCAACACCTCCCACTGGCAGTGCGGCGAGGTCAAGTACACGCACAAGTCCGTCGACTACGGCGGCGGCCTGGTCATCGACGACCTGACCTGGACGACGGCGTGCTCCCTCGGCGGCGACTCCGGTGGCGGCTGGCTGCTCGGCGACAAGGCCACCGGCCTGCACGACGGCGGCCCGTCGCAGTGCGTCGACAACCCGTCCGACGGCGACCTGTCCCTGTTCCAGCCGGTGCTCGAGGCGCTGGCCAAGTGGCAGCTCAGCCTGGTGACGAGCGGCGGCACGACGGCGCCGGGCGCGCCCGGCAACCCGCGGGTGACCGGCACGACCGCGACCAGCGTCTCGCTCGCCTGGGACGCGCCGACCGGCGACGTCACCGCGTACGACGTCTACAACGGCTCCGCGCCGGCGACGAGCGTCGCGGGCACCAGCGCCACGGTCACCGGGCTTTCGCCGGACACGGCGTACACGTTCACGATCAAGGCGCGCGACGCCGCGGGCAACACCTCGCCGGCGAGCGCCGCGGTCTCGGCCCGGACCCAGGCCGGGGGTGGAAGCCGGACGCTGACCAACGACACGGACTTCGCGATCCGCGACTACCAGCAGGTGTTCAGCCCGATCGTCTCGACGCTCACCGGCCAGGCGGCGGCGTCGGTGTCGGTCGCGGTGACGATCCGCCACACGTGCGCCGAAGACCTCGGCGTCACCATGCTCGACCCGCGCGGCCGTGCGTACGCGCTGAAGTACAGCGGCGGCAGCACGTGCACGCCGTGGAACGGCGCCCGCACGTTCACGGTCCCGGGCGTCGCCTCCCCGGCCGCGGGCAAGTGGCAGCTGCGCGTCACCGACTACGGCCCCGGCGATACCGGCACCCTCGACACGTGGTCCCTCACCCTCTGAACGCCATGAGGGGCACCTTCGCGGTGAAGGTGCCCCTCCTGGCCTTGCGTCAGTCCAGGGGCAGGTTGAGCAGGGCGTTCTCGACCAGCTCCGGCATGGCCGGGTGGATCCAGTACTGGCGGCGCGCCATCGAACGCGCGTCCAGGCCGAAGCTCATCGCCTGGATCAGCGGCTGGATCACCGACGACGCCTGCGGCCCGATGATGTGCGCGCCCAGCAGCTGCCCGGTCGCCGGGTCGGCCAGCAGCTTCGCGAAGCCCGTCGTGTCCTCCATCGCCCAGCCGTAGGCGATCCCGGCGTAGTCCTGCTTCGAGACCACATAGGACACGCCGAGGTCGCGCGCCTTCTGCTCGGTGAGCCCGACGGAGGCGACCTGCGGGTGGGTGAACACCGCGTGCGGCACGAACCGGTGGTCGGCGGTGATCCGCTCGTCGGGGTGCAGCAGGTTGTGCTGCACCACGCGGGATTCGTGGTTCGCGACGTGCTTCAGCTCGTGCGGCGAGGAGAGGTCGCCGAGGGCGTAGATCCCCTCGACCGCGGTCTCCTGGTAGTCGTCGACCACGACGTGCCCACTGTCCATTGTGGTCACTCCGGTGGCGGCGACGTCGAGCAGGTCCGAGTTCGGCTTCCGGCCGGTGGCGATCAGCAGCAGGTCGCCTTCGACGGTCTCGGCGCCCTGCGGGCCTTCGAGGTCCAGGGCCACGCCGGTGTCGGTCTTGCGCGCCCGGACGGTCTTGCGGTCCAGGCGGACGTCGAAGCGCTCGGCGGCCAGTTCGGTGAAGCGCTCGCTGACGTCTTCGTCCTCCGAACGCAGCAGCCGTCCCGAGCGGTTGACCAGCGTGACCCGCACGCCGAACGAGGCGAAGACGTGCGCGAACTCGGCCGCGATGTACCCGCCGCCGAGGATGACGATGCGCTCGGGCAGTTCGTCGAGCCGCATGACCGTGTCGGAGGTGTGGTAGCCGACGGTGTCCAGGCCGGGGATCTCGGGGATGACCGGCCGCCCGCCCGCGGCGAGCACGAACCTGTCGGCCGTCAGCACCTCGTCGGGACGCCCGTCGGCGAAGCTGACCCGCAGCTCCTTGTGCCCGGTGAACGTGCCGGTGCCCTCGTAGACGTCGACGTTCGCGTTGTCCTCGTGGCTGCGGCGGTACTCCGCGCCCCCGGCGGCGATCGGGTCGATCCGGCCGAAGATCCGGTCGCGGATGTCGCGCCAGCGGACGCCCTTCAGCTCTTCGTCGACGCCGTACTTCGCGCTGTGCGAAGGCGTGTACGCAACATCGGCGGCGTACACGAACATCTTCGTCGGGATGCAGCCGACGTTCAGGCAGGTGCCGCCGAAGGTGCCCTTCTCCACGATCGCCGTCTTCTTGTCGGCGAAACCGGGGCCGAGGATCGAGTTCCCCGATCCCGTCCCGATGATCACCAGGTCGTAGTGGGGCACTGCATCCTCCGGGGTCCGTTCGGTCGGTTCACCCTAGCCAACCAGGCTCGGAAAGCCGATGTTCCCCGTTGTGCTTAACGTCGTATTACGTGGTCAGTGGCCGGTCGCGGTGAAGTGCATCCGGTCGGTCGGGTCGTGCCAGGCGCCGCCCCAGCTCCACCCGGCCGCCGCGAACGCGCGCACGGTCGCGTCGCCGGCCAGCACCATCCCCGGCCGGCGGTCCGCGCGGTCGACGTAGGCCGAGGCCAGCTCGGGCAGCACGAGGTCGCCCTGGGTGTAGGGGTTGCAGAACGGGTTGACGTCGACCGCGAGCCCGTAGGCGTGCGCCGACCAGTTCGTCTGCCCGTGGGCGGGGCGGCAGACGAACGCGCTGGTGTCGTTGCCGTCGCCGGTCGGCGGCGCGGTGAGCTCCGCCGGGCTGGTGATGCGCATCTCCTCGAGCGGGAAGCGCGCCGCGAAGAGCTGCCCGAACACCCGGGTGATCCCGGCGGCGCCGGACGCGTTCACCAGCAGCTCGCCGGTGTGCGCGCGGCCGTCGAACCCCCAGAACGACATCGTCAGGTAGCGCAGGTCGGTGGAGTTGACCGGGCAGGCGGCCTGCCAGGTGCTGCGCGCGAGGACGTCGGCGGGGACCGCGCTGATCGTCGACGCGTACCGGTCGCCGGCCGGCGGCGGGAGGACGTCTTTTGTCGGAAGTGCCCGGTTCACCAGTTCGGGTGGCGTCGGCTCGATCTCACCGAAGCCGTCCGGGCGCCGGGGGAGGGGGCGGGCACCCACCTGCCAGGTGACGGCGGGCGCGCTCGACGTCGCCGGCGCCGGCGTCGTGACCCCCGTCGTGGGCGTGGTCCGCGGCGGCGCCGGGGCCGCGGACGGCGGTGTCGAGGGCCCTTCCGACGAGCACGAGGCCAGCAGCAGGGTCAGCACCGCCCCGAACGTCGCCGTCGCACTCCGTCGCATCCGGCCAGCTTGGCAGAAGCGGTCGGTGAGCGCGGAGTCCACCCGTTCCAGTGACACCGTTTTGGGCCCCCTCGGATTAGGGTATTGAGCGCACATCGTTCACGCACCGGAGTCATCCGGGTGCCGAGTGCTCTGTCTTCTGCTGTGCCGAATGAGGGGAACGACCCATGTCCGTGAAGTCCCGCCGATCCTTGCTGCTCGCGAGCGGCGCGCTCCTCGCGGTCGCCGCGGTGGCCGTCCCGGTGGTGGTCGGCACGGCTTCGGCGGACCCGGCGTCCGCCAACCAGCCGCGGATCGTGGGCGGTGACAAGGCTTCGCTGGCCGACCACCCGTACGCGGTGTACCTGACCGACTCGGGCGGGAACCAGTTCTGCGGCGCGGTGATCGTCAGCTCCACGGCGGTCGCGACGGCCGCGCACTGCGCCAAGGCCGTGGCCAAGCAGGACATCCGCGTGGTGGCGGGCCGCGAGGACAAGCGCACCGACGACGGTGACGTCCTGAGCGTGTCGAAGGTCTGGGTCAGCAAGGGCTACAACGACCCCACGCAGGGCAACGACATCGCGGTGCTGACCGTTCGCGGCCAGCTCGGCTACCGGCCCGCTCAGCTGCCCGGCAGCGGTGACGCTTCTTCGTACCGCGAAGGCACCCAGGCGACGGTGCTCGGCTGGGGCCGCGTCGCCGACGGCGGCGACCGCTCCGACTACCTGCGCAGCGCCCAGGTGCCGGTCGTGTCGGACAACGCCTGCAAGTCCGACTACGACGTCTACGACCAGAAGTCGATGGTCTGCGCCGGGTACCCGAACGGCGGTGTCGACGCCTGCCAGGGCGACTCGGGTGGCCCGCTCGTCGTGGGTGACACGCTGATCGGCATCGTGTCCTTCGGCGACGGCTGCGGCAAGGCCGGCAAGCCGGGCGTCTACACGCGCGTCTCGGCGTACGTCGACGACATCCAGGACCAGGCGAAGCCGCGCATCTTCTGAGCGTGGTAAGCAGGGGGCATGCCGACCCTGCACGATGCGACCGGGCCCGAGCTGACCGCCGCCCAGCTGCACGACATCCTCCGCCTGCGCGTGGACGTGTTCGTGGTGGAGCAGAAGGCCGCCTACCCGGAGCTCGACGGCCGTGACCTGCTGCCGGACACCCGCCACCTGTGGTTCTCGGACGCCACCGGGGTCACGTCGTACCTGCGGGTGCTGCTCGACCCGGGCGGCGTCCGCCGCATCGGCCGAGTGGTGACGGCGGCCTCCGCGCGCGGCGCCGGCCTGGCGGCCCGCCTGATGGACGCGGCCCTGACGGTCCCGGGCGAATACGTGCTGGACGCGCAAACGTACGTCCAGGGCTTCTACGCGCGCTACGGCTTCATCGCTGAAGGCCAGGAATACACCGACGACGACGGAATCCCGCACATCCGCATGCGCCGCCTCCCGCACTGACGCCGTGATGCCCCTTCAATCACGCGTGATGCCTCTCTGATCACGCGTGATGCCCGTCCAATCACGCGAGACGTCCGGTGCGGTGTGGCTCAGCCGGTCGCGCCGCGGGGTGCCGTCGCCGTGATCACCTTCACCGCACGGTCCACATCGGACTCCGTGAGGTCGGCCCGCGCGGTCAGCCGCAGCCGGGAAATGCCGTCCGGCACCGACGGCGGCCGGAAGCAGCCGACGCGGATGCCCTGCTCCGCGCACGCCGCCGCCCACGCGACGGCCGTCTCCGCGGACGGCGCCTGGACCGAGATCACCGCCGCGTCCGGCAGGCTCACCGTCAACCCGGCCGCCTTCAACGACATCGCCAGGTTGCCCGCGTTCTCGACGACCTTCTCCGCCAGCCCCGGCTCTTCCTTCAGCGCGTGCAACGCGGCCAACGCGGCCGCGGCACTCGCGGGCGCCAGAGCCGTGTCGAAGATGAAGCTGCGAGCGGTGTCCACGAGGTGCTTGATCACGCGACGCGGCCCCACCACCGCCCCGCCCTGGGCACCGAGCGACTTCGACAGCGTCAACGTCGTGACGACGTCGGGCGCGCCTGACAGCCCGGCCGCGTGGACCGCGCCGCGGCCGCCTTCGCCGAGGACGCCGAAGCCGTGCGCGTCGTCCACCAGCAGCGCCGCGCTGTGCGCACGGCAGATCCCGGCCAGCTCGCCGAGCGGCGCGAGGTCGCCGTCGACCGAGAACACCGAGTCCGTCACCACCAGGGCGCGCGGCTTGCGCCGGGTCGCCAGCGCGTGCTTGATCGCCGACGGCGTCGAGTGCGCGACCGCGGCGACGTCCGCCCGCGAGAGCCGGCAGCCCTCGATCAGCGACGCGTGGATGTACTTGTCCGTGACGATCGCGGCCTCGGCGCCCGACAGCGCCGTCACCGCGCCGAGGTTGGCCGCGAAGCCGGAGGAGAACACCAGCGCCGCCTGCGCGCCGCAGAACCGGGCGAGCTCAAGCTCCAGCTCGGTGTGCAGCTCGGTCGACCCGGTCACCAGCCGTGACCCCGTCGAGCCGGCGCCCCAGCGCAGCGCGGCGGCCGCGGCGGCGCCGGCGACGCGCTTGTCGCGGGCCAGCCCGAGGTAGTCGTTGCCGGCCAGGTCCAGCTCGTCCGCCTGCGCGGGACGCGGCCGCAGCTGCCGCACGAGTCCCGCGTTCGCCCGCTTCTCCGCCTCGGTGTCGAGCCAGTCGAAAACCTCTTCGGGCGGGAGCGTCGGCGGCGTAGTCACGTCCGGCAGTCTCCCATCCGGGCCTCGCGCGACCGCGCAGCAGGGCCCGGAAACGCCGGAAGCCCCGGACCGCGGGGTCCGGGGCTTCCGAAGGACGAGATCAGCTGTCGTAGCCGCGACGCGGGCCACGGCTCGGGCGGCCGTAGCCACCGCCGTTGCCCGAGCGGGGCTGACGGCCGCGGCCGCCGAAGCCGCCGGGACGGCCTTCGCGGTGACCGTGCCCGTCGCGCGACCCCTGGTAGCCGCGGTCGCCACCGCGCTCGCGGTCGCCGTAGCCGCCGCGGTCGCCGTAGCTCCCGCGGTCACGGTCACCGTGGTTGCGGTCGCCGCGGTTGTAGCCACCACGGTCACCGCCGCGGCCGCCGAAGCCGCGGTCGCCGCGGAAGCCACCGCCGCGACGCGGGTTCTCGCGCCGCCGCTCGACCACCGGCTCGCCGCTGGGCTCCTGGGCACCGGTGATGCGCGACAGCGCGTCGTCACCCGGGCGGACCGTCGTGGACTCGGCGCGCACGCCGGCCCGGTCGGTCATCCGCTTGACCATGCGGCGCTGGTCGTGCGTGACCAGCGTGACGACCACACCGGACGCCCCGGCGCGCGCCGTGCGGCCCGCGCGGTGCAGGTAGTCCTTGTGGTCGGCCGCCGGGTCGACGTGCAGCACCAGCGAGATGTCGTCGACGTGGATGCCGCGCGCGGCGACGTCCGTGGCGACCAGCACCGGGGTGTGGCCTTCCTTGAAGTCGGCCAGGACGCGGTTGCGCTGCCCCTGCGTCTTGCCGCCGTGCAGCGCCGCCGCGTGCACACCCTGCTCGCGCAGCCGCTCGGTGAGGCGGTCGACGTGGTGCTTCGTGCGCACGAACATGATCGTGCGGCCCTCGCGGGCGCCGATCTGCGTGACGACGTCCTGCTTGTCCTGGTGCGACACCTGGAGCACGTGGTGGTCCATCGTGTCGACGCTCGCGGTCGACGGCGCGACCGAGTGCGTCACCGGGTCGGTCAGGTACTGGCGGACCAGGCGGTTGACGTCACCGTCGAGCGTCGCCGAGAACAGCAGCCGCTGCCCGCCCGGCGGGGTGAGGTCGAGGATCTCGCGGACCTGCGGCATGAAGCCCATGTCCGCCATCTGGTCGGCCTCGTCGAGCGCGATGAAGTTGCAGTCACCGAGGTGCGCGGTGCCCTGCCGGACGTGGTCCGACAGCCGGCCCGGGGTGGCGATCAGCAGGTCGACGCCGCGGGACAGCGCGTCCGCCTGGCGGGCGAAGGCCATGCCGCCGACGGCCGTGCGGCACCACAGGCCGAGCGCCTTGGCCAGCGGGGTCAGCGAGTCGGCCACCTGCATGGCCAGCTCGCGGGTCGGGACGAGGATCAGCGCGCGGGGACGCTTCGGGCGGGCCTTGCCGCCGTCGAGCCGGGCCAGCATGGCCAGGCCGAAGGCGAGGGTCTTGCCCGAACCGGTCTGGGCGCGGCCCAGCACGTCGCGGCCGGCCAGGGCGTCCGGGATGGTCGCGGACTGGATCGGGAACGGGGTGGCGATGCCCGCGTCGGCCAGCGCGCGGAGCAGCGGCTCCGGCAGGCCCAGCTGGGCGAAGGTCTTGGTGGCCACGGTCTCGACGGCGTCGTCGCGCAGCATGTCCCCGCCGGCGGCGCGCTGGCGCGGCTTGCGGTCGGGACGGTCCGCGCGCGCGGACGTCGAGGAAGGGCCGGAGTTGAACGTGACGGTCACAAATGCCTCTCGGACGTGGTTCGTCACAAGGAGGCCCGGGCTCCCCGCGCGCAGGCAGGGCAAGATGGTGTGCGATGGGCGTTCACAGGGACGGACCCGGCACACTGTGTCTTGCGCTTGTTCCGACACTGCGCGCCGCTTGGGGGTTACGGATCACCGCGAGCCATTCGGTGGCTTTGGAGGCGACGGACACCAACTACATCCACGCCGCCGGTTGCGGTCTGTATCGATAGTACCTGAGGGGGGCCTGGTCCTCCGCACGGAGGTAACCGGTTGTGGGCGGCGTCGCAGGCGTGTTCCGTGCCACACTCGCGACGCCGCCGTGGAATCACCCGATCCCGGCCGCGGAGACGAGCTCCGCCAGCAGTTCGCCGGTGTTCGTGACGTGCTCGCCGAGCCCCCGGCCGTGGAACCAGCCGGCGAGGTTGCGGACGTCCCGCTCGAGGAACTCGACGCCGCCGGGGTTGGCGACGACGTCGACCACCTGCGGCAGGTCGATCACCATCAGCCGCCCCCGGTGCACGAGCAGGTTGTACGCCGAGAGGTCGCCGTGGGCGAGGCCTTCCGAAGCGAGCAGCTCGAGCGCCGCGGTGGCCTGGTACCAGAGGTCCTTGAGCTCGTCCGGCTCCGGACGCGCCTGGGCGAGCCTCGGTGCGGCCGTCCCGTCGTCCTCGCCGAGGAACTCGAGGAGCAGCTCGGTGCCGTTGCGCTGCACCGGGTACGGCACCGGCGCGCCGAGCGTCCACAAGCGACTCAACGCGGAGAACTCCGCGACGGCCCACTGTTCGGCGATGAGGTTGCGGCCGAACGCCGTGCGGTGCTCGATCGCGCGCATCTCGCGGGAGCGGCGCATCCGCCGCCCTTCGAGGTAGCCCGCGTCGCGGTGGAACAGCTTGTGTTCGTCACTGCGGTAGCGCTTCGCGGCGAGCAGCGCGCCGCCGGTGCCGGGCAGGCCGCGCCGCAGCAGGTGGACGTCGGCCTCCTTGCCGGTCTTGAGGACGCCGAGGTCGGTGTCGACCGCGGCGAGCTCGGTGACGACCCAGTCCGGCCGGGGGAGCGGGCCGTGTTCGGCGTCGTCCCAGGTGGACCAGCGGTCGGCGCCGTCGGGCAGCTGCCGTTCGGTGTAGGCGTCGTCACGGAGCTTGGCGAGGCGGACGCGCTCGCCCTCGGTGAGCCGGCCGCGGCGGGCGGGTTCGGGTTCCTCGACCCGCCCGCGCCGGCGGGCCCGCGCCTGACGGCGGTGGGTGGGGTGGTCGTCGAACGAATCGAAGTCTTCGGAGTCGTGCGTGCGCACTGGTGGGGTTCTCCTTGGTCGGGATTCCCCACCGGGCGCGTGGTCAGCTCCGTGGGGCGGGTGGGTGGGGGCGCGAAAAGGCCCGGACATCCATCACGACGGCACCTCCCCGCTCTCACGCACCGGCTCCCTGCCGGACCCGGTCAGCTTGCCCGACCGTTCCGGGGCCGCGCAACCGAATAGCGCGAACGGGCCGTTCGTGCGCTTTCCTTGAATTCGGCCCGCCGCCGCGGTCACGATGAACGGGCAAGCTCACCCGAGGAGGGGCGGATGGATGCGTACGACGTCGTGGTCGTCGGCGGCGGGCACAACGGACTGGTGGCGGCCGCGTACCTGGCGCGGGCGGGCCGGTCGGTGCTCGTGCTCGAACGGCGCGGGGAGACCGGTGGCGCCGCCGTGTCGTTCCGCGCGTTCGAAGGCGTCGACGTGCGGCTTTCGCGCTACTCCTACCTGGTCAGCCTGCTGCCCCGGAAGATCGTGGCCGACCTGGGTCTCGACGTGCGGCTGAAACGGCGCCGGATGTCGTCCTACACGCCCTCGGGCGGCTCGGGTCTCCTTGTCGACACGGGCGACGACGGCCGGACGGCGGCGTCGTTCCGCGCGGTCACCGGGTCCACATCGGACTTCGCGGCCTGGCGCCGGTTCTACGAGCTGACCGGCGGCGTCGCCGAACGCGTCGCCGGCACGCTCACCGAGCCGCTTCTGTCCGAAGTGGACTTCCGTGGCCGGGTCGGCGACGGCGACGCGTGGTCGCTGCTGTTCGAGCGGCCGATCGGCGAGGCGCTGGCGTCGTGGTTCGGCGACGACCTCGTCCGCGGCGTCGTGCTCACCGACGCGCTGATCGGCACGTTCGCCGCGGCGGGCGGCGAGGACCTGCGGCAGAACCGGTGCCTGCTCTACCACGTGATCGGCAACGGCACGGGCGACTGGGACGTCCCGGTCGGCGGCATGGGCTCGGTCACCGGTTCCCTGGCCGCGGTGGCGGCTTCGGCGGGGGCGCGGCTGGTGACCGGTGCGGAGGTGCTCTCGGTCGACCCGGACGGCGAGGTGCGCTACCGCCGTGACGACGCGGAGCACGTCGTGCACGGCGGGCACGTCCTGGCGAACGTCGCGCCGTCGACCCTCGCGCGGCTGCTGGGCGAGGAACCGCCGGAGCGGCCGGAAGGTGCGCAGCTGAAGGTGAACATGGTGCTTTCGCGGTTGCCGAAGCTGCGCGACCCGGACGTCGACCCGGCCGAGGCGTTCGGCGGCACCTTCCACGTCAACGAGACGTTCACCCAGCTCGAGACGGCCTACCGCGAGGCGGCGGCGGGGCGGATCCCCACGCTGCCGCCGTGCGAGATCTACTGCCATTCGCTGACGGACCCGTCGATCCTCGGCCCGGCCGAACGCGCGGCCGGCGCGCAGACCCTGACGTTGTTCGGCTTGCACATGCCCGCGCGCCTTTTCGAGGGACGCAACGAAGAGGCGCGCGAAGCGGCGTTGCGCGCGACGCTGGCTTCGCTGAACAGCGTGCTGGCCGAACCGATCGAGGACTGCCTGCTGACCGGGCCGGACGGAAAACCCTGCGTGGAAGCGAAGACCCCGCTCGACCTGGAGGCCGAGCTGGGCCTGCCGGCCGGCCACATCTTCCACCGGGACCTGGCCTGGCCGTACGCGTCTGATCCGGCGCAGGCGGGGAAGTGGGGCGTGGAAACGGACCACGAACGCGTGCTGCTGTGCGGCGCGGGAGCGGTGCGGGGAGGTGGTGTCAGCGGCATTCCGGGCCACAACGCGGCGATGGCGGTGCTGGGCCTCCCCGGCGGGTGACGGGCGTCAGATCCGGGCGGCGTCGTGCTCGGCGCACAGGCACCCGACGCCCGGCTCGATCCACTCCCGCCCGGCCCACTCCGGGTGGCGTTCGACGAGCAGCGCCCGCACCTCGGCCGTGATCTCGTCCACGCCCATCGCGGAGTCGCGGCGGTGCCAGGTCTCGTCCCGCAGTTCGCGCAGGTAGTCGCGGACGTCGGTGAGCACCGAGGTGCCGCCGACCTCTCCGTGGCCGGGCACCACCACGCGCGGCTCGCGCGCGGCCAGCGCGTCCAGCACCGCGAGCCAGCCGGTGCCGGTGACGTCCGTGTCGTGCGGCGGGAACCACGGGAGGATCGCGAACTGCCCGGTCTCGGCGAGGTCGCCGGTGAACAGCACGCCGGCGTCCGGCACCTCGACGACCTGGTCGCCGACGGTGTGGCCGCGGCCCGTGGGGCGCAGCCGGACGGTCCGGCCGCCGAGGTCGAGCTCGTGCACGCCGTCGTAGACGACGTCGGGAGCGGGCACCCGGACGCCGTCGAGCCGGCGGGCGACGACCTCGCCCAGGCCGCGGAACATCTCCAGGTAGCCCGGGCCCTTCGCGGCGAGGTCGGCCGCCTGGGCGCGGTTGACCAGGTAGGTCGCCTCGCCGGCGAACACCTGCGCGCCGAAGGCGTGCTCCGGGTGGAAGTGCGTCGTGGTCAGGTACAGGCGGCGGCCCTTCGCGAACTCGGCCGCGAAGGCGAGCACCTGCGAGGCGTTCTCGGTGCCGATGCCGGTGTCGACGACCAGGACGGCTTCGGTCCCGGCGACGACGCCGATGTTGGGCACGAGGTCGACGCGGGCGTTGGGGATCACGAGCAGGTCCGCGGCGAGTTCGCGGGCGCCGCTCACCCGCACGGCGGGATCGGTCAGGTCGGTCATGCCCCCGATTCCACCGCCGGGCCCGCGAGCCGTCCAAGACCGATTGCGTGGTGCCGATACCGGACGCCTATCGTCGCGGGTCATGGAGCTGCGCACGCTGCGGTACTTCGTGGCCGTCGCCGAAGAACGCCACTTCGGCCGGGCCGCCGCGCGGCTGCACATGAGCCAGCCGCCGCTGAGCCGGGCGGTCAAGCAGCTGGAGGCCGACGTCGGCGCCGTGCTGCTCGTGCGTTCCGCGACGGGTGTCGCGCTGACCCCGGCCGGGGCGGCGTTGCTGGAGGAGGCGCGGGCGCTGCTCGACCAGGCCGACCAGGCGCGCGTGCGGGTGGCCGCCGCGGCCGGGGCCGCGACGATCACCGTCGGGATCCTCGGCGACGGCGCGGATCCGGGCGCGGTGCGGCTCGCCGACGCCTACCGCCGCAAGCACCCGGACGTCGAGGTCCGCGTCCGCGACACGGACCTGACCGACCCGACGTGCGGGCTGCGGGCCGGGCTGGTCGACGTCGCGCTGACCCGCGGGCCCTTCGACGAGACCGGCCTGACCGTGCACCGGCTGCGCGCCGACCCGGTGGGCGCGGTGCTGCGCGCCGACGACCCGCTCGCCGCGCGCGACCACCTGGCGCTCGCCGACCTGGCCGCGCGGCGCTGGTTCCGGTTCCCGGACGGCACCGACCCGGTCTGGCAGGCGTACTGGCACGGCGGCGAACCGCGCGAAGGCCCGGTGGTGCGCGCCGTCCAGGAGTGCCTGCAGGCCGTGCTCTGGAACGGCACGGTCGGGCTGATGCCGCTCGGCCACCGCCCGCCCGGCGAACTGGAAGTCGTGCCGCTCACCGACCTCGCGCCGAACCCGGTGGTCGTCGCCTGGAAGGACGCCGGCCCGCTGGTCCGGTCGTTCGTGCGGCTGGCGGCGGACGCGTATCAGACGACCGGCGGGCGCCGGACGTCGTAGAGGTCCCAGTCCAGCTGCCAGAACGCGTCGATGCCGTGCTCGCGGATGTAGCGCCGCTCGGTGTCGTGCACCGGGTAGCAGCCGGCGATGCTGATCGGCGCGCCGCCGATGTCGATCAGCGTGTACTGGTGCGCGTCGAGGCTCGCGGGCGCCGAAACGGCGAACGCGGTCATCTTGGACTCCGGGGCGATCGGCTCGCCGAAGTCGATGGTGTCGCCGTAGACGAACGGGCAGGTGCCGCGCAGCTGCTCGGCGAGGTAGCCGATGGCGAGCGCCCACACCGGGTCGTCGGACCGGACGCTGATCCACAGCTCCGGTTTCACGCCGTGCCAGTCGGGGTGGTCGGCCAGCGAAAGCCCGTACGTCGCTCCGGTGAGGTAGCGCGGCTCCGGCTCGTCGGCGTAGACGAACGCGACGACGTCGTCGAGGCCGGCGTGGGTCGACGGGATCGGCTGCAGCCGGGGTTCGGCGTTCCCGGTCAGGGTGTCGAGATGGGCGACATACCGCTCGGCACGGCTCGGCATGGCGCGCAGCATACGACCGGCCGGCCGAACGCGCGGCGCATCCCGTTGGCCCCGGCGCGGCAGTTTCGGGCAGGGTGGGGGTATGCGAGTCCTCGTGATCGGAAGCGGAATCGGCGGCGCGGCGACGGCCTGGCACCTGGCGGGCCGGGGCGCGGAAGTGGTCGTGGCGGACGCGGCTCGACCGGGGACGGCCACCGAGGCCGGTGCCGGGATCGTCAGCCCGTGGACGTCGCGCTGGGAGGACGCGGTGTACCCGCTCGCCTCGGCCGCGGGCCGCTACTACCGGGAGTTCACGGCGGAGCTCGGGGGCTCGTCGTTCGAGATCGTCGGCGGCATGATCGTTTCGGCCGACGACGCCGAACTGACCGAAGCGGAAGAACGGCTGGCCGGGCGCGCGGCGGACGCGCCGGAGATCGGCGAGGTCCGCCGGCTCGACCCGGCCCAGGCCCGCGAGCTGTTCCCGGCGCTGGCGCCCGGGCTGGGCGCGGTGCACCTTTCCGGCGCGGGCCGGGTCGACGGGCACGAGCTGCGCCGCGCCCTGCTGCAGGACGCCGAGCGCAAGGGCGCGAAGTTCGTCGAAGGCGAGATCGCGTTCCGGGCCGACGGGACGGTCGCGGGTGAAGCCGGCCCGTTGGAAGCCGACAGCGTCGTGGTCGCCGCCGGCGCGTGGAGCCGGGACCTGCTGGCACCGCTCGGGATCGACCTGCCGGTGACGCCGCACCGCGGCCAGATCAGCCACTTCGACCTGCCGGACACGGACACCGCGGCGTGGCCGGTGGTGCTCCCGCGCACGAGCCACTACCTCCTGGCGTTCGGCGGCGGCCGCGTGGTGGCGGGCGCGACGCGCGAGGCGGACGCCGGCTTCGACTACCGCGTGACGGCGGCCGGCCAGCGCGAGGTGCTGGACAACGCGCTGACGGTCGCGCCCGGCTTGGCGAACGCGACGCTGGCGGAGACCCGCGTCGGCTTCCGCCCGGGCACCCCGGACGGCTTGCCGGTGCTCGGCGCGCTGCGCCCGGGCCTGACGGTGGCGACGGGCTTCGGCGCGGGCGGGCTGACGAACGCGCCGTTCGCCGGCAAGCTGGTCGCGTCGATCGCCCTGGGGGAGGACCCGGGCTTCGACCTGACCGCGTTCGCCCCGGACCGGTTCTGACCGGTCTGCCCCACGGGCCGTCGCAGGACCCGTCAGCCCTCGGTGATCAGGTCCAGGGCGTGCTCGCCCGTGCGCTCGACCACCAGGCCCGCCCGCCGGATCACCTTCGCCAATTGGTCCACAGTGGACGGTTCGGCGCGGGTGTCCGCCAGCACGTGCGCCAGGCGGCCCTTGTAGGCCTTGTTGAAGTGGCTGACCGTCACGCGCTCGCCGCTCGCGCCCTCCGTCACCACGCGGACCGTCACCGCGTCCGGGCGCAGCTTCGCGAACGCCGAGTACGTGCCCGAGCGCAGGTCCACGACCAGGCCCTCGACCTGCTGCAGCACCGGCTCGAGGACCGGCTTCCACAGCCCGCGGACCGTCCCGATCGACGGCAGCGAGTTCCCGCCCGAAAGCCGGTACGCGGGGATCGGGTCGGTCGCCGACACCACGCCGAACAGCGACGACGTCACCGCCAGCCGCCGGTGGGCCTTCGCCAGGCCCGCGCGGGTGAAGCTCTTCACGTCGAGCGCGTCGTACAGCACGCCGGTGTAGCGGCGCAGGGCCGGCATCGTCGGCGACGTCCACAGCTGCGCGTTGCGGGTGACCTCCCCGGACTGGCGCTCGGTGATGCCCAGGGCCGCGATGCTGGCCGGGACGTCGCGGGCCAGCTCGACGAGCGCGTCGGCGAGCTTCGCGCGCGCCGGGTTCAGCTCGGGGAACGACAGCGCGTCGAGGTCCAGCGGACCGCCGCGGCCGCCGTCGGCCTTGGTTTCGGAAGGAGGGAGCAGCACCAGCACGGACCGAGCGTACTGCGCCGGTTTTCGCCGGTCCGACCACAGCCGCGCCCGGACCGCCCGCCCGGCAAATCGGGGTGCGCGGACGCCGTCGCCCGGCCTAGCCTCCCGGCATGGACCTGACCTGGCGCCCGTTGACCCTCGACGACGTCCCCGCGCTCGCCCGGCTGTACGCCGCCGCCGAGGAGGTCGACCGGACGGGGGAGCACCTGAGCGCGGAAGACCTCCGCGAGGAGCTCGAAGCGCCCAACGTCGACCTGGCCCGGGCCACCACCGGCGCCTGGGCGGGCGACGAGCTCGCCGGCTACGGCCTGGTCCGCCGGCGCGACGCCGCGAACCCGGTCCACATGGTCCGGGTCCAGTCGGCCGTGCACCCGGACCACCGCACCGACGCCGTCGGCGCGCACCTGGTCGAGTGGTTCGCGCGCACCAGCCGAGAGGTCCACGAGCGCGCCTTCCCGGCCGCGCCGCTCGAGGTGCACCACGGCCACCACGAGAACGAGCGCTGGATCGCCGGCGTCCTCGCCGGTGCGGGCTACGAGCACGTGCGGACGATGGTGACCATGCGCGTCGGCCTCGCCGACCTGCCACCGCAGCCCCCGCTGCCGGCCGGCTTCGTGGCCGTGCCGTTCGACTTCGAGTACGACCTGGCCGCGCTCGACGCCCGCAACGACACCTTCGGCGACCACTGGGGCAGCACCGTCTACGAACCGGACGTCTGGCGCCACCTGGTCACCGGCGCGAAGGACTTCCGGCCGGACCTCTCGTACCTGGTGCTCGACGGCGACAAGGTGCTCGCGTTCGTGCTGAGCCACTTCTACGCGACCGACGCCGAGGTGACGGGCATCCGCGAGCACTACGCCAGCTGGGTGGGCACGCGGGCGGCCCTGCGCGGACGCGGTGTCGCGTCAGGGTTGCTGGGTCACACCTTGCTGGCCGCGAAGGCAGCCGGCTTCGAGCGCTCGGCGCTGAACGTCGACGTCGACAACGCGCACCGCGCGCTCGGGGTCTACGAGCGCTGCGGATACCGCGTCGAAGACGAGTGGCACGTCCACGTGCTCAAAGGTCCACGAGGTTGACCAGCTCCTCTCCGTTCACGTACCGCTTGAGCTGCTCCGCCGCCAGCTTCTTCGCGCGCGGGTAGAACGACGCCGACCCGCCCGCGATGTGCGGGGTCAGCACCACGCCGGGAATCGTCCACAGTGGATGGTCGGACGGCAGGGGTTCCGGGTCCACGACGTCGAGGGCCGCGCGCAGCCGGCCGGTGCCGGTCTCCGCCACCAGGGCGTCCGTGTCGATCGCCGTGCCGCGCCCGACGTTCACCACCAGCGCGTCGTCGGGCAACGCGGCCAGGGCCTTCGCGTCGAGCAGGCCGCGTGTCGCGGGCGTGTCCGGGAGGACCAGGACCACGATGTCGGCTTCCGGCAGCAGCCCGGGCAGCTCGGCGACGGCGTGGACGTGGTCCTCGGGCCGCGCCCGGCTCGCCACCCGCGTCACCACGGCTTCGGCGGCGAGCAGCTGGCGCTCGATCGCCCGGCCGATCGAGCCGTGGCCGACCAGCAGCACCCGGCTGTCGGCCAGCGACCGCGTGTGCTCGCGCACCCACTCGCCGCGAGCCTGCTGCGCGAACCAGCGCGGCAGGTCGCGCTGCGCCGCGTGGATCAGCGCGAGCGCGTGCTCGGCGACGCTCAGGTCGTGGAGCCCGCGCCCGTTCGCCAGCCGCACGCCCTCGGGCAGCAGCGGCACGAGCGTCTCGACGCCCGCCGACAGCGACTGCACCACGCGCAACGACGGCAGCTCCCGGATCAGCTTCGGCGGTTCGGGCCCGCGGTCGTAGGGCAGCACGTAGAACTCGACCTCGCCCAGATCGCCGGGCGGCGACGAGACGCCGTCGTAGTACGCGGCCTCGACCCCTTCCGGCACGTCGATGTCGGTCCAAGGCAGCAGTACCCGAGCGCTCATGCCCGCCTTTCTACCCGGAGACGCAGAACTCGTTCCCTTCCGGATCCGTCAGCACCGTCCACGCCAAGCCCGGCACGGAGTGCTCCGCGACCTCCCGCGCGCCCAGCTCCACCAGGCGTTTCACCTCCGCTGCGCGGTCGTCCCCGCCGAAGTCGACGTGGACTCTGTTCTTCCCGGCCCGGGGCTCCGGGACCCGTTGCAACCCGAGCGGCAGCCCGCCCTCGGGCGGCGCCAGCACCAGGAACTCCCCTCCGTGGTCCTGGGCGACCGTCGTGCCGAGCGCGGCCGTCCAGAACTCCGCCAGACCGCGCGGGTCGGCGCAGTCGATCGTGATCATGCCCATGTGGATCGCCATGCCCCCGAAGCTAGCGGCCACCACCGACAAAAAACCGGAGCCCGCGTAACCCGTTGGAGTCACGGCCGGGGGGTTGACTACCCTGAGCGGTACTTTCACACCCGCCCGGAGCAGGGAGCCCCGCAGTGATCACCAGGACTTCGTCGTTGTTCCTTCGCACGTTGCGCGAGGATCCGGCGGACGCCGAGGTACCGAGCCACCGGCTCCTGGTACGCGCCGGCTACGTCCGCCGGGTCGCCCCGGGCGGGTACTCCTGGCTGCCGCTGGGCCTGCGGGTGCTGCGGCGCATCGAGAACGTCGTGCGCGACGAGATGAACGCCATCGGCGCGCAGGAGATCCAGTTCCCCGCGCTGCTGCCGAAGGAGCCCTACGAGGCCACCGGCCGCTGGACCGAGTACGGCGACGCGCTCTTCCGCCTCAAGGACCGCAAGGGCGCCGACTACCTGCTCGGCCCGACGCACGAGGAGCTCTTCGCGCTCACCGTGAAGGGCGAGTACAGCTCGTACCGCGACTACCCGGTCACGCTGTACCAGATCCAGACGAAGTACCGCGACGAGGCGCGCCCCCGCGCCGGCATCCTGCGCGGCCGCGAGTTCGTCATGAAGGACTCCTACTCCTTCGACCTCGACGACGAGGGCCTGGCGCGCTCCTACCAGGCCCACCGCGACGCCTACGTCAAGCTCTTCGACCGCCTCGGCCTCGAGTACGTCGTCGTCAAGGCGACGTCGGGCGCGATGGGCGGCTCGGCGTCCGAGGAGTTCCTCGCCGTCGCCGAGACGGGCGAGGACACCTACGTCCGCAGCACCGAGTCGGGCTACGCGGCGAACGTCGAAGCCGTGGTCACGCCCGCGCCCCCCGCGCAGCCGATCGAGGGCCGTCCCGAGGCGCAGGTGCACCACACGCCGAACACGCCGACCATCGAGTCGCTGGTCACCTTCCTCAACGGCGCGAACCTCGGCCGCACGTTCACCGCCGCGGACACGCTGAAGAACGTCATGCTCAAGACGCGCCGGCCGGGCGCGTCGGAGTGGGAGCTGGTCTGCGTCGCCGTCCCGGGCGACCGCGAAGTGGACATGAAGCGCCTCGAAGCGTCGCTGGAGCCCGCCGAGGTCGCCCTGCTCGACGAGGCCGACTTCGCCAAGAACCCGTTCCTGGTCAAGGGCTACATCGGCCCGAAGGCGCTGCAGGACAACGGCGTGCGCTACCTCGCCGACCCCCGGATCGTGCCCGGCACCGCCTGGGTCACCGGGGCCGACAAGGTCGACCACCACGTCGTCGACCTGCTGGCCGGCCGCGACTTCACCCCGGACGGCACGATCGAGGCCGCCGAGGTCCGCGAGGGCGACGCCTCGCCGGACGGCCACGGCACCCTGGTCGCCGCCCGCGGCATCGAGATCGGGCACATCTTCCAGCTCGGCCGCAAGTACACCGACGCGTTCGAGGTCGACGCCCTCGGCCCCGACTCGAAGCCGATCCGCATCACGATGGGCTCCTACGGCGTCGGCGTCTCGCGGCTGGTCGGCGTGCTCGCCGAGCAGAACCACGACGACCTCGGTCTCATCTGGCCGCGCGAGGTGTCGCCGTTCGACGTGCACATCGTCATCGCGGGCAAGGACGAGGCGGTCGCGGCCGGCGCCGAGAAGATCGCCGCCGAGCTGGACGCGGCCGGCATCGAGGTCATCCTCGACGACCGCAAGGCGACCCCGGGCGTCAAGTTCGCCGACGCCGAGCTGGTCGGCGTGCCGACCATCCTGGTGGTCGGGCGCGGCCTGGCCAACGGCGTCGTCGAGGTCAAGGACCGGCGCTCCGGCGAGCGCGAGGAGATCGCGGTCGACGCCGTCGTCGAGCACCTGGTCAAGCTCGTCCGCTCCTGATGGGGCGGTTCTCCCGGCGTTCCGACAACCCGACGCCGGGGTATGAGGACAACGCGGCGCTCCGCGGGTTCGGCGGCTACGAACCCGCGGACGCCCCGCGTGCACAGCCGAAGCGGATCCGCCCGGTCGCGAAGCCGCCGAAGTGGCGGCGGGCGCCGTGGCTCGGGCTCGCCCTCATCGCGCTGATCGCGGGTGTGCTGAACGCGCTGGGCGTCGGCAAGACGCACCACGCGTCGCCGACGCCCGCGCCGCGTTCGCCGCTGGTGGCGACCCCGTCGCCGCGGGTCGCGGTGCCCGCGGCGGTCGCCGGCTGGCAGCCGGTCGCGGCTCGCGACGGGTCGTACGCCTACGACGTCCCGCCGAACTGGGAACCGGCCCCGACCACGCTGCACGGCTGGGACCAGCCGTCGATCCGGCTGGTCACGAGCGCGTTCCTGGGCAAGAACTTCTGCGGCAAGGACGACCTGGGCGGCGCGGGCGTCACGACCTCGCCGGAGCCGGACCCGGACGCGGCGGCGCGCAAGGTCGCAACGGACCTGGCGGCGGCCGCGTACGGCGGGACAGCCCAGGTGGGCCCGGGCGCGGAAGCCCCGCTCACCAAGGCCGACGGCACGAAGGTCCCGGCCCGGTTCGTGGTCGCCGAGGTCGCCCCGACGGGCACGGGGGAGTGCACCGCGAAGCACGCGCTGGTCGCGGCAATGGCCTTCGGGAACGGCTCGGGGGCGTCGGGCGTAGTGGTGGCGTACGCCGACAGCGACCGCGGCGGAGCGTCGATCCGCGAGGACCTGGCGCGGATCGTGCGGAGCTACCGGTTCGTGCCGGCGGCGCACCGGAGCACGACCACCCCGCCGCCGACCACCTACCGCTAGGAAGGGTCATACCGGGTGTAGTCGCCGCCGATTCGCCGGTGCAGCCCTTGTGCCGCGACGCGGAGCGAGCGGACGATCCCGTCGTCGCGGGAACCGCCGAGTCCGGACTCGATGAGCTGCCGGGCCAGCTCATCGAGGTAGGTCGCGGCCTTCGACACGTACGCAACCGAATCGTCCATGCCGGGGTGGGACCGCAGCGCGACCGTCCGGGCGACGAGGTCGGACAGCTGGTCCGAAAGCTGGCTGTGGGCTCCGCCGGGCAACGGCGACCGCGCGAGCGTGCGCAGGAGCCGCTGGCAGGTGCCGATCAGCAGGTCGAGGAGCTGGAAGTCACGCGGCGCGACGACGAACGTGTCCGCGGTGGCGATCTGCTGGGCCACTCCGATGTTGTCGGGGCCGATGGCGATCCGGCTCTGCTGGGCCGCTACCGGGAACGGCGTCAGCGCCGCCGGCTGGTCGACGCTGAGCGCCGGCCGGAAGCAGGGGTGGATGTGGAACTCGTTCTCCTGCGGCTGCAGGGGGAGCTGCCCCGACCCGGAGTAGGACACGCCGGTTTCGCGGAGCACGCCGAGGAACCCGACGCGGTAGAGGACGTCGACGACGCCGTCCGCGGTCAGGACGCCCGCGTAGTTCGGGAACTGGCTGTGCAGCGCCTCGGCGAACGGCTCCAGCCGCGTGGCCACCGCGCCGCGCATGACCACGTACCCCGTGTTCTGGAACAGCACGAACAGCCGATCGAGGAACGGGATGGTGACCAGGTACTCCTTGGCGAGGTCCAGCAGCTTCCACTGGGAGAACCGCAAGGTCGCGCCCCGCACGTCCGGCTCCGTGATCCGGTCCGCGCCGTGGTCGTGCGCGGCGTCGCGACAGAGGTTGAGGAACTGGATCGCGTCGCGCGGGCGTGGCAGCGTGCGCGAGAAGAGGTAGGCGTCGGTCGGCTCGTGCCCGATCCGCGCCGGGAAGACCTCGCCCCAGAGTTCGTCGCGGGTCAGCGAACGGCCGAGGGAGGCCCGGGCTCGCAGCAAGGCGACTTCGCCGAGCTTCTCCGGGGTCCAGTCGAGGCGCAGCTCGTCGCTGTGGAACTTGTCGGCGTCGTCGAACTGGAGCGCGTCGTAGATGTCCGAGCGCAGGAACAGCACGCAGCGCACGGCGCCGCCGTAGACCTGGGTGACGCGCTTGCTCGCCAGCAGCAACCCGACCACCAGGTCGTCGCTGTCGCGATCGCTCGACCAGACCTGCTCCAGCTGGTCGACGAGAACGAGCAGCGGGGCGTGGTCCGCACAGCCGAGCGCCCGGAAGCCCCGTGCGACACCGGCTTCGAGCACCTCGAGCTGCTTCGAAGCGCGAGCTCCCTCCGATGCCCCGTTCTTGTGGTCGACGCTCGCCTTGACCCCGAACGCCTCCAGCGAGAGCGACGCCTGCAGGCCCTGGCCGCCCCGGAGGATCCGGTCGTAGAAGCTCACGTCGGCGAGCTCGCCGTTCTTCTTCAAGAACCGGCGTAGCGCGCGGACCGGCTTCGCGGACCGGCGGCGGTGCCCGGGCCGCGCGTGGGCGACGAGGTGACGGGCCGCTTGCACCGCGAAGACGTACCGCCAGATCAACGACTTCGCGGTGGCCCCGGTGAGGCCCTGCAGCTCGAAGCGGCGGAGCTCCTCGCCCGCGGCGTCGTCCGGCGTGATCAGGCACGTGCCGTCGTCTGCGGTGAGCTGCATGCAGATGGCGCTCTTGCCCGTGCCCTTGCGCCCGATGACGAGGTTCTTGTGCCCGGCCGACACCTCTTCGAAGGCCTTGGTGACCAGGAACCCTTCGCGAAGCAGCCCGTCCGCGAAGTCGTGCTCGGCGTCGTCGCGGCCGAAGTACAGTCGCCCAACGGTCCCCTCGGCCACGTCCGCCTCCCTCGGTCCGTGGCTCAGGGTACCGCTCGGGTCACCGCTTCCGCGCCAGCTTCGCCAGCTCCCGCAGGCGGACGTCCGGCAGGTACGCCCGGCTCAGCGCCAGCCCGATCCGCGGCAGGTCGGCCTCGTCGCGGTAGGCCAGGTACAGCGGTACCCGCCGTGGCTGGAACTTCGCCTTGAACGCGTGCAGTGACCGGAAGCCGTAGTACGGCTCCATGACCCGGCCCAGTGACTCCAGCGCGCGGTCGACCGTGCCCGCCGGTGACGCGCTGCGGGCCAGCGGTGCGCCCGACAGCGAGACGAACCTCGCGCCCTCCGCGCGGAACTGCACGCACGCCGACGCGATCAGGAACTCCATCACCGGGCGGAAGCCGTGGGCGCTGCGGCGCATCACGTCCAGGGTCCAGCCGCCCACCTTGCCCGCGCCCGTGTGGACCGGGAGCCACGACGTGACGCCGTGGACCGTGCCCTCCGCGTCCACCGCCAGGCCGACGCGCGTCGCCGGGTCCATCGCCTCGTCGAGGCCGCCGAGGGTGAAACCCATCTCCGGCATGCCCTTGCCGGACATCCACTCCTCCGACAGCGCGCGGACCTGGGCGAGGATGGGTTCCGGCTGGTCGGCCAAGCGGACCAGCCGGAAGTCGATGCCCTGCTTGGCGGCCTTGTTCAGCGCCGAGCGGACGTCCTGCCACGCCTTGCCGCGGAACTCCAGGCCTTCCAGGTCGAGCACGTTGTCCTCGGCCACCTGGACGTGCTGCCAGCCCTGCTCGCGGGTCGCGGCGACGGTCGCTTCGGTCGCCGAGAACACGCACGGCACCAGGCCGGTGTTCTCGCACATCGTGGTGAACTCGGTGACCGTGGCCGCCGCCGTGCCGTCCGGGGCGATCGGGTCGCCCAACGCGACCGCGACGCCCGCGTGCCGGCGGTAGGCGAGGTAGGACCGGCCGTCCGCGCGGACGAAGTACGTGTTGCGCGGCCAGGTCGTCATCCACGAGAGCGTGCTGCCGCCGTGCCGCCCGAGCAGCGTGCGGGCCAGCGCCGCGCCCGGGCCCTGGGCGTGCCGCCGCAGCCGGCGCCGCGAAGGCACGCGGAAGGCGTGGCGCGCGGCGATCAGGACGCCCAGCAGCACCGTCCACAAGAGATTGTCCACGAAGAACAACGGCAGGCCGGTGGGGTCGTAGTCCGCCCCGAAGAGGTCGGCCAGCCCGTAGACCGTGGCCGCCGCGAGCCCTTGCAGCGTGACGAACGCCGACAGCCCGACCGCCCAGCGCCAGGCGACGCGGCCGCCCTTGCGCAGCCCGTTGATCATCGGCACGACGACCAGCACCAGCACCGCCAGCTCCGGCGCCGACAGCGAGACCCCTTCCGTGGAGCCGAACGGGCCTTCGCCGGGCACCAGGAACATCACGATCTCGGCGATGGTGAGCAGCAGCAGGCCCGCGACGGTCAGCAGCCGCCACTCCCGCAGGTTCGGCCCCGCCGACGGCACCCGCCGCGAGCCGACGAGCCGGTTGCCGAGCGGGATCGCCAGCAGCAGCGCGAAGAAGTGCACCAGGTCGGCGAGCGTGCCGACGTAGACGATCGCGACCCCGGCGTACACGCACAGCCCGGCCCGCAGCCGCAGCGCCCACGGCGGCCGCAGCGTCGCGCTGGCGACCGCGACCGCGGCGAGCGCGCCGCCGGAGAACCCGACGTCGAGGCTGCCCGCCATGCGCTCGGCCCACAGCCAGCCGGAGTTGCGGCACAGCGCGAGGAACTGCGTCGCGGCGAGCACCGAGACGAACTGGCCGCCGATGGTCACGACCATCGCCCGCCGGGTGCCCAGCTGCCACTCGGCGAAGCCGGCGAAGAGCGCGAAGCTGCCGACCATCGGGAGGTAGTACCAGGGGATGACGGCGAAGAACGGCCCGGTGAGCATGGTCCACCACCGGCCCGTCTCCAGCGACGGCAGCCCGTAGGCGACGAACGGGTAGGCCGCGCGGTCCTCGGCGGCGTTCCACACCGCCCCGGTCGCGACGGCCAGCACGAGCATCGCGAGCACGACGCCGCTGGTGAAGGGCAGCCGTCGCCTGAGTACGGCGAGCGTGCCCCGGATGCGTCCCCCTCCGGCGGCCACGGCCGCCGACGCTGTTTCGGTCATGCGAAAAGCATGTCGACTCCGCCCGCCGCGGACATCAGGCGAAGGACGGACTTATCCCCTAGGGGAGTCCGCCTTTCGATTGAGGGTCATCCCCCTCTGGAGGACCACGCTCAGCCGAGGACGGCGCTCCGGACGGCGTCCGTGTCGGCCAGGTCCGGCAGCACGATGTGCGCGCCCGCCTCCCGCAGCACGTCGGCGGAGTAGAGGCCGGTCGCCACCGCGATCGAGACGGCGCCGTGGTGCAGCGCGGCCTCGACGTCGTTCGGGGTGTCGCCGATGACGACGACGTCGGCGCCCTCGAACGACGCGCTGTGCTTGGCGGCGGCGAGGCCGACGGCGTGCGGCACCAGGTCGGGGCGGTGCACCGACAGCGCGCCGTACCCGCCGATCTCGAGGTCGAGGTGCTCCAGCAGGTCGAACGCGGCGAGCTTGTGCCGCGAGATCTCCGGCAGGTTGCCGGTGACGAGCGTCTGGACGACCTCGCCGTACCCGGCGAACACGAGCAGCGCCTCGGCCGCGCCGGGCAGCACCCGGGCTTCGGTCGGGAACCGGTCGACCGCGCGTTCGGACTCGGCGACGAGCGCGGCGAACATCGCCTCGATCGTCTCCCGGCCGGCCTCGATGCCGTTCGAGGTGAGCAGTTCGGTCGTGGTCGCCAGCTCCGTGCGGCCGCCGAACACCGGGTCGACCCGCAGGGTGGCGCCGGTCGCGGCGGTGAACGCCGCCGAGTACCAGGAAGCGCCGAGCCCGGCGAAGTCCACCAGCGTGTGGTCGATGTCCCAGAGCACCAGCCGTGTCTTCGTCACGGCTTCGAGGCTACCGGGAGCGCTATTCAACACGTGTTGACTTCTTGGTGAACGCGTCGTACCGTGAACTGCAATTCAACAAGTGACGAATTACTGGAGGCTTGTCATGACCAGTCCCGTCCGGCCCCCCGCCGGGGCGCTCGCCCTGGTCGCCGCCGTGGCCGGCGCGCTGGTGGCCGTGGTGCTCGGGTTCCTCACCTTCGGTGCGCAGGCCACCATCGCGCCCGACGGCGTGCCGGTCGCCGTCGCCGCGCCGCCGGGGCCCCTGCAGGGCGTCGCGCACCAGCTCGCCGGGCACGGCGGCGGCCAGCTCGCCTGGACCGTCACCGACCCCGCCGGCGCGCGGCAGCTGCTGGAGGACAAGAAGGTCTACGGCGTGCTCGAACTCGGTTCGCCCGCGACGGTCGTGACGTCCGGCGCGGTCAACCCGGCCGGTACCCAGGTCGCGCAGCAGGCGCTGACCGCGGGCGCGGCCGCCCTGGGCGGTGCGCCGAAGCAGGAGGTGCTGCACCCGGTGAGCCTCGCCGGCCGGACCGCGCCGCTGGCCGCGTCCGCGCTGGCCTGGATCGGCGCGCTCGCCGGCGGTCTCGCGCTGACGCAGCTGGCCAAGCGATCCGGCCGCACGGTCGGCGCCGGCGCCCGGCTCGCGCAGGTCGTCGGGGTGGGCGTGCTCGTCACGGCGGTCGTCGCCGGGTTCTTCGCGCTCTGGGACGCCACACTGCCGCTGAACGCCCGAGTGCTCGGGTTCGTCTTCCTCGCCGCGACCGCGTTCGCGGCCCTGCAGGCTGGGCTGCTGCGCCTGCTCGGGCTGCGCGCGATGGCCGTCCTCGGCCCGCTCTACCTGGTCGCGCCGGCGGTCGCCGGGCAGGTCCCGGAGCTGTTGAACCCGGCCTACCGCACGCTGCTGTGGTCGTGGACGCCGTTCCGCTTCTCCGCCGAAGGCCTGCGCAGCCTGCTCCAGGGCGTGCCGGGCGCGCCCGACGTCAAGACCGGCGTCTGGGTGCTCGGCGGCCTGCTCGCCGCGGGGCTGCTCCTGGCCCTCTGGCCGGGCCGGTCAGCCCGCCAGGAGGCTGAACCGCACCTTGCGGACCGGGTTGTCGAGGTTGGTGTCCACTAGGCAGATCGACTGCCAGGTACCCAGCGCCAAGACGCCGCCGAGCACCGGGATCGTCGCGTAGGGCGGCACCAGCGCGGGAAGCACGTGGTCACGGCCGTGACCCGGGCTCCCGTGCCGGTGCCGCCAGCGGCCGTCGCGGGGGAGCAGTTCGTCGAGCGCGGTCAGCAGGTCCTCGTCGCTGCCCGCGCCGGTCTCCAGGACCGCCAGCCCGGCGGTGGCGTGCGGGACCCAGACGTGCAGCAGGCCGTCCGCCGCGTCGGCGTCGCGCAGGAACGCTTCGGCCTCGTGGGTGAGGTCGTGGACGACGGCTTCGGAGCCGGTGCGGACCTCGATCTCGGTGGAGTACATACGCCCCAGCCTAGGGAGGGACGGGCTCCCTCGGGCTTCCGGCTCAGGACTCCAGGTAGCGCAACACCGCCAGCACCCGGCGGTTGTCCCCTTCGGACGGTGGCAGGCCGAGCTTGCCGAAGATCGACGTCACGTACTTCTCGACCGAGCCGGCCGAGAGGAACAGCTTCGCCGCGATCGCCGAGTTCGACCGGCCTTCCGCCATCAGGCCGAGGACTTCGCGTTCGCGCGGGGTGAGCCCGCCGAGCGCGTCGGTCTTGCGCGTCGCCGAGAACAGCTGGCTGACGACCTCGGGGTCGAGCACCGTTTCCCCGTCCGAGACCCGGCGCAGCGCGTCGAGGAAGTCCGACACCTCGGCGACGCGGTCCTTGAGCAGGTACCCGACGCCGCCCGCGCGGTCGGCGAGCAGCTGGGCCGCGTACTTCGTCTCGACGTACTGGGAGAACAGCAGGATCGCGCGGCCCGGCACCTCGTGGCGCAGCGCGATCGCCGCCCGCAGGCCCTCGTCGGTGTGCGTCGGCGGCATCCGGATGTCCACAATGGACACATCGGGGGCGGTGTCCGCGACGGCCGTCCGCAGCGCGTCCGCGTCCTTCACCGCGGCGACGACCTCGTGGCCGCGGAAGGTCAGCAGCTCGACGAGACCCTGGCGCAGGATGGTCGAGTCCTCCGCGATGACGATCCGCATGCGCGGGAGCTTATCCGGGCAAGGGCACTCGCGCTCTCACTTCGGTGGGCCCGCCCGCGGGACTGGCGACGGCCAGTTCGCCGTCGACCGTCCGCAGCCGCTCGGCGACCCCGGCGAGGCCGCCACCCGGCACGATCCGCGCGCCACCCCGGCCGCTGTCGCGGACCCGCAGCCACAGGACGTCGCGCTCCTCGGTGAGCTCGACCAGCGTCGTCCCGCCGTGCTTCGCGGCGTTGGTGAGCAGCTCGGCGGCGCTGAAGTAGACGATCGTCTCCAGCGACGGCGGCGGGCGCCGCGGCAGCGCGACGGTCACCCGCGCGTCGATCCCCGACGTCGCGACGAGCGTGGAGAGGGCCACGTCGAGACCGGCGTCCAGGGCCGCGGGGTGGATGCCGCGGGCGAGGTCGCGCAGCTCGGTCAGGGCCTGCTTCGCGTGGGCGTGCGCGGCGTTGACCAGCGCCTTCACCTGGGGGAGGTCGACGTCCGCCAGCTCGTCCTTGGCCAGGCCGAGTTTCATGGCGAGGGCGACGAGCTGGGCCTGCGCGCCGTCGTGCAGGTCACGCTCGATGCGCCGCAGCCGCAGGGCCGCGTCTTCGACCGCCGTCGCCCGGCTCGCCTCCAGGTCGCGGACGCGTTCGGAGAGCACGCGCGTACCGAGCAGGCCGACGACGAGCAGCCGGTCGAGCGAGGCGAAGGCGTGCGTCACCCACGGGAGCGCCACCAGCACCAGCAGCCCCGACGCCGACCAGGCCAGCGCACCCGGCCAGCCGTCGGCGTGGATGTCGAAGGCCGGCATCCGCTCTTCGCCGAGCGGGAACCACAGGAAGGCGTAGCTGGTGGCGGCGACGCCGTAGACCGTCGCGACGACCATGGTGAACAGCGCGACGAGGGTCAGCGGCAGGCGCAGCAGCAGGTAGCCGGCGGTGCGCCAGCCGGCCGGATCCCCGACGCGCGCCTTGACCCACGCCCACAGCCCGGGCTTCAGCTCGGGCCGCCGCGGAGCGGGCACGCTCACGCCGAGCAGCGCCCGCGCGAGCCGCCGGTGGACGGCACCGAGGCCACGCGCGTACAGCAGCGCCCCGGCGAGCACGAGAAACCCGAGGAGGATCGGCGTCAGCCAGAGGCCGAGGGCGACCACGGTGAGGAAGGTGACGAGGGCGAACAGGGTCAGGGGCGCGGAGAGGCACAGCCAGAGGTATTCGGCCCGGAAGTCCCGAGAGGCCAGCGGCCCGAACACCCGCCGCAGCGGGTGGGGGCGGGGCAGGTCGTAGCCGGTCACCTGCCCAGTCTCGCCTGGGCTGGGCGGGCTGCCCATCCGGTTTTCCCCCTACCGCGGCCCCGGGTAGCTGCTCTGGGAGGGGCTGCCCGGCTTCGCTGGGCCGCCCGGTCCCGCCGGGGGCGGCTTCGCCGAGCTGCCTGGGCCTGCCGGGGCGGCTTCGCCGAGCGGCCCGGCCTCGCTCAGGCCCCGCGTCGCCGAGTGCCCGCCGGGGGCGCCCCCGTTTTCCACGCTACCGGCGACCACCGACAATTCCGCTCCCCGAAAGCCGCGAAGGCCACGTCGAGGGACTCTCGACGCGGCCTTCGCGAACACTGGGTTCAGACGTGGTCCGGGTCGTCCTCCCGGGCCTTCTGCGCGGCTTCGCGCATCTCGATGACGTCGGTCAGCCAGTCGCCCGTTTCGCGGGCGATGTCGCGGATCGCGCCCGTGATGATCGAGGCGATGTTGCCCACGTGGGTCGCGGCCGATTCGGTGATCACTTGCAAGGTGTCCTTGTCTCGTTCGAACTGGCCCACCATGTCACCCTCACGCTGCTCGGAGCTGCCGGTCGGGTTCCACGGTAGTCGGCGACGGCGAAGTCTGCGGGAGAGCCAGCTTCACGATCTTCTTCGCCACCGACCAGAGCTGCTTGCGCAGCGGGCCGGTGTGGTACGGCAGGCCGTACTTCTCGCAGATCGCGCGCACCTCGCCGGCGATCTGCGGGTAGCGGCGCGCCGGGATGTCCGGGAACAGGTGGTGCTCGATCTGGTGGGACAGGTTCCCGCTCATGATGTGGAACAGCGGGCCGCCCGAAATGTTCGCCGAGCCGAGGATCTGGCGCAGGTACCACTGCCCGCGCGATTCCGAGGCCGTCTCCTCCTCGGTGAAGCTTTCGACGTCGGCGGGGAAGTGGCCGCAGAAGATGATCGCGAACGCCCACAGGTTGCGGGTGAGGTTCGCCGTCGCGTTGCCGAGGAACGTCAGCGGCGCCAGCGGGCCGGTCAGCAGCGGGAACAGCACGTAGTCCTTGCCGATCTGCCGCGACGCCTTCCGGACGATCCGCCGCAGCACCGGCACGTTCTCGGCCCAGGTCCGCTCGCCCTTGACGACGTTCTCGACCTCGAGGTCGTGCAGCATCACGCCCCACTGGAAGAACAGCGCCAGCAGCGTCGCGTACACCGGGTTGCCCAGGTAGTACGGGTGCCACTTCTGGGCGGTGTCCATCCGCAGGATGCCGTAGCCGACATCGCGGTCCTTGTCGACGATGTTCGTGTACGTGTGGTGGATGTAGTTGTGCGAATGCCGCCAGTTCTCCGCCGGCGCCACCGTGTCCCACTCGAAGCGCTGCGAGCTCAGCGCCGGGTCGCGCGTCCAGTCGTACTGGCCGTGCATGACGTTGTGGCCGATCTCCATGTTGTCGAGGATCTTGGCCACCGAAAGCGCGCCGACGCCGGCGAGCCACGCGGGCGGGAAGAACCCGGCGAACAGCAGCGCCCGCCCGGCGACCTCCAGGCCGCGTTGCGTCTTGATGACGTTGTGGATGTAGTCGACGTCCTCCTGGCCCAGGTCGTCGACGATCCGCTGCCGCAGCGCGTCGAGCTCGCGGCCGAACTCCTCGACCTGTTCCGGGGTCAGGCGGTCCTGCAGACCGGTCATGGCGGTTCTCCCTACGCGTCGATCTCGACGTCCCCGACCGGGACGGAGATACAGAGCTGGATTTCTTCGTCTTCTTCGCCGGAGATCTCGCCCGTCTTCGCGTTGCGGACGCGCCCGGCGGTCTTGAGCTGGGTGCAGGAGAAGCAGATGCCCATCCGGCAGCCGTGCTCCGGCGAAAGGCCCGCTTCTTCGGCCTGCTCCAGCAACGGCTTCCCCGAGTTGGCGCACTCGCGCCCGCTGCGCTTGAAGCGCACCTGGCCTTCCGCGGCCGACGTGTCGAAGGTCAACGCCGGCGGCGTGAACTCCTCGGTGTGCACGCGTTCACCCAACTCCTCGCGAACGGCGTCCATGAGCGGCTTCGGGCCGCAGACGAACGCCTCCGCGTCGCGGAACCAGGGCGCGACCTGCGCGAGGTGCTCCGGCGAGAAGAAGCCGCGCAGGTCCCCGCCCTGGGTGTGGGTGTAGGCGTGCACGACCCGCAGCCCGGGGTGCCGGGCGGCGAGCTCGGCCAGTTCGGTGCGGTAGAGCGCGTCGGCCGGCCCGTTCGAGTACTGCACGAACACGATCTCGCCCGCGTGGCCTTCGTCGACCAGGGTCCGGGCCATGGCGAGCACCGGCGTGATGCCGCTGCCGCCGGCGATCAGCAGCAGCCGGTCCGGCCGGGCGGCGGGCAGGGTGAACGTACCGTCCGGAGTGGACAGACCGACCACCGAGCCGGTGCCGAGCCCGCGGTTCAGGTGCCCGGAAACCAGGCCCTGCTCCTTGACCGTGAACTCCAGTTCGCCGTCGTACTGCGAACCGCACGGCGAATAGCAGCGCGTGCGCCGGACGCCGTCGATCTCGACCTGCAGGCGGACGTACTGCCCGGCGGTGAAGCCGGGCCACGCGCGGCTCGGCCGCACGGTGAAGGTGACGCTGTCCGGCGTCTGCTTGCGCACCGCCGTGACCAGTCCGCGGATCTCGCGGCGGACCAGCATCGGGTCGACGAGCTCGAGGTACCGGTCCATCCCGTGCGGCGTCAGCAGCGCCTCGGCCAGCGAGGCGAGGCCGCGCACCCGCCGGGGGATCAGCGCCGTCATCGGTCCTCCTCGATTACAGTGAACGACTGTACACTCAACAGTGCACTGCAGGAGTGGACTGCCTGTCAACGAAGAGCGCGGAGGATGTGACGTGAGCAACGCGGTGGACATCCGTACGCTGGACCTCGTGTCGGAGGAGCCGGTAAGCCGTCAGGAGCGCAAGCAGCGCACACGCCAGGCGTTGCTGGACACGGCCCTCGAGCTGCTGGCCGACCGTCCCTTCGCGACGCTTTCGCTGCGCGAAGTCGCCAAGGGCGCCGGCCTGGTGCCGACGGCCTTCTACCGGCACTTCGCCTCGATGGAGGAACTCGGCATCGCGCTCGTCGAAGAGGCGACGCGCACGCTGCGCGGCATGATGCGCTCCGCGCGCACCGACCCCGACACCTACCAGGGGATGATCAGCGCCTCGGTGGCCACCGTCCACCAGTTCGTCCGGGCGCACGAGGACCACTTCCGGTTCCTGACGCGCGAGCGCTACGGCGGCGGCCCGCTCGCGCGGTCCATCGCCGTCGAACTCCGGATGTTTTCCGGCGATCTCGCGATCGACCTCGCGCGGTTCGCACCGCTGCGCGCGTGGAGCACCGAAGATCTGCACATGCTGGCCGACTTGATCGTTTCCGTGATGATCACGACGACGGTCGAACTGCTGGAAGCCCGCCCCGGTGAAGACGCGAAAATCACCGGAACGGCGGAAAAACGGCTGCGCCTGATCCTGCTCGGCATCCCCCATTGGAAAACTCGCTGAATGAGGGCTATTCGGATCAGGCCGGCGCTGCGGCACGGGGGCGGAGCGCCTGGCGGAACCTTGCGCCGGCCGACGTCTGAATAGTCCTCACAGTTTCCCGCACGACGCTCGTATCTTCTGGCACAACCACGAGACTTGCGACCCACGTCACTGGGGAGTGTCGGTCCGACGTGGTACAACCCTCGGATCGTGCCTCGCCGATGAGGAGGTCGTGTGGCGGACAGCGAACAGCATCAGCAGCTCACCGTGGGTGTGGTGGCCGAGTCACGCCCCGGGGAGCGCCGGGTGGCCATGGTGCCCAAACTGGTCGGGAGGCTCGCGCAGCGCGGTTTGCGCGTGCTCGTCGAACCGGGCGCCGGGGCCGGCGCGCACCTGAGTGACGACGCGTACACCCAGGCGGGCGCCGAACTCGGTGACGCCTGGAGCGCGCCGATCGTCGTCAAGGTGAACCCACCCGCGCCGGAAGAGGTCGCCAAGCTGAGCCGGGGCGCCGTCCTCGTCGGCTTCCTCGACCCGCGCGGCAATCCGGACGGGCTCGCGAAGCTCGAAGAAGCGGGGTTGCGCGCGTTCGCGATGGAGGCGATCCCGCGGATCTCCCGGGCGCAGGCGATGGACGCGCTGTCGTCGCAGGCCAGCATCGGCGGCTACCGCGCCGTGCTGCTCGCGGCGCAGAAGCTCCCGCGCTTCTTCCCGATGCTCACCACCGCGGCGGGCACCGTCCCGCCGGCCAAGGTGCTGGTGCTCGGCGCCGGCGTCGCGGGCCTGCAGGCCCTGGCCACGGCGAAGCGGCTCGGCGCGCAGACCACCGGTTACGACGTCCGGCCCGAGGTCGCCGAGCAGGTCAAGTCGCTCGGCGCGCAGTTCCTCGACCTCGGCATCGAGGCGGTCGGCGAGGGCGGGTACGCCCGCGAGCTGACCGCGGAGGAGCGCGAAGAGCAGCAGCGGCGGCTCACCGAGGCGATCACGAAGTTCGACGTCGTGATCACCACCGCGCTGGTGCCGGGCCGCAAGGCGCCGACGCTCGTCACCGCGGACGCTGTCAAGGGCATGCCCGCGGGGTCGGTCGTCGTCGACCTCGCCGGCGAGACCGGCGGCAACTGCGAGCTGACCAAGCCGGGCGAGGACGTCGTGGAGCACGACGTCACCATCTCCTCCCCGCTGAACCTGCCCGCCGAAATGCCTTCGCACGCCAGCGAGCTGTACGCGCGCAACGTCACCGAGCTGCTCGAACTGCTCGTGACGAAGGAAGGCGCGCTGGAGCTGAACTTCGAAGACGAGATCGTCGCCGGTGCCTGCGTGGCCGGGCGCGAAGGGAGCGCGTCGTGAGTCCGCTGGTGCAGAACCTCGCCGTCCTCGTGCTGGCCGGGTTCGTCGGCTTCGCCGTCATTTCCAAGGTGCCCAACACCCTGCACACACCGCTGATGTCCGGCACGAACGCCATCCACGGCATCGTGCTGCTGGGCGGCCTGGTCGTGCTGGGCCTCGGCGTCGACGGCGTCTTCAACAAGATCCTGCTGGTGATCGCGATCGCCTTCGGCACGATCAACGTCGTCGGCGGGTTCCTGGTCACCGACCGGATGCTGTCGATGTTCAAGGGCAAGAAGCCCGCTCCGGCCGAGGAGGACGACAAGTGACCGACTTCGTCGCGATCCTCTACATCATCGCGTTCGCCCTCTTCATCTACGGCCTGATGGGCCTGACCGGCCCGCGCACCGCGGTCCGCGGCAACTGGATCGCCGCGGTCGGCATGGGCATCGCCGTCATCGCCACCCTGCTCACCCCGGGCATGGGCAACTGGCTGCTCATCGTCCTCGGCGTCGCGATCGGCGCGGTGGTCGGCGTCCCGTCCGCGCGCAAGGTCAAGATGACCGCGATGCCGCAGATGGTGGCCCTGTTCAACGGCGTCGGCGGTGGCGCGGTCGCGCTCATCGCCTGGGTCGAGTTCAACTCCACCGACGGCTACGCGCACGAACCCGCGTACATCGCGATCGCGTCGCTCTTCGCGGCGATCATCGGGTCGATCTCGTTCTGGGGTTCGAACGTCGCGTTCGGCAAGCTCCAGGAGCTGATCAGCGGCCGCCCGATCACGCTGGGCAAGCTGCAGCAGCCGGTCAACGCGCTGCTCCTGCTGATCGCGCTCGCCTGCGCGGTGATCATCATCGCGGGCGGCGACTCCGGCTTCCTGATCGTCGGGCTGCTCGTCGCGGCGGGCATCCTCGGCCTCACGGTCGTGCTGCCGATCGGCGGCGCGGACATGCCGGTCGTGATTTCGCTGCTCAACGCGTTCACCGGGCTCTCGGCCGCGGCGATGGGCCTCGCGCTGGACAACACGGCGCTGATCGTGGCCGGCATGATCGTCGGGGCGTCCGGTTCGATCCTGACGAACCTGATGGCCAAGGCGATGAACCGGTCCATCCCGGCGATCGTCGCGGGCGGCTTCGGCGGCGGCCCGGCGGTCTCGGGCGGTGGCGGCACGAAGGAAGAGCGCCCGGTGCGCTCGACCAGCGCGGCCGACACCGCGATCCAGATGGCGTACGCCAGCAAGGTCGTCGTGGTGCCCGGCTACGGCATGGCGGTGGCGCAGGCGCAGCACACCGTCCGCGAGATGGCGAAGCTGCTGGAGAAGAAGGGCATCACGGTCGCCTACGCCATCCACCCGGTGGCCGGCCGCATGCCCGGGCACATGAACGTGCTGCTCGCCGAGGCCGACGTGCCGTACGAGCAGCTCAAGGAGATGGACGAGATCAACTCCGAGTTCGCCCAGACCGACGTCGCGCTGGTCATCGGCGCGAACGACGTCACCAACCCGGCCGCGCAGACCGACCCGAGCTCGCCGATCTATGGGATGCCGATCCTGAAGGTCAACGAGAGCCGGTCCGTGATCGTGTTGAAACGCGGGATGAGCTCCGGCTTCGCCGGCATCGACAACGACCTGTTCTACGATCCGAAGACCAGCATGCTCTTCGGGGACGCCAAGTCGTCGGTGGGCGAAATCGTGGAGGAACTCAAAGCGCTATGACGACCGGGTCGGACGTCCGTGCCGCGTTCACGGATCCGGCCGAAAACCTGGCGTTCGACGAAGCGCTCCTCCGGGTTGCGCCCGAGTCACCGGTGCTGTGGCTCTGGCGCAACCCGGTTTGCGTCGTGGTGGGGCGCGGGCAGCGGATCGCGCGCGAGGTGCGCGTCGCGGAGTGCGAGCGCGACGGCGTCCCGGTGCTGCGGCGGGCGAGCGGCGGCGGCACGGTGTTCCACGACCCGGGAAACCTCAACGTGACGCTGGTGCTGCCGGGGCCCACGGACCGGCCGCTGGAGACGCTCGGCAAGGTGATGAGCGCCGCCGTCGACCAGCTGGGGCTGGTGCCGCGGATCGGCGACCGCGGCCTGTTCGTCGGCGAGGCGAAGCTCTGCGGGTTCGCCGTGTTCCGCACCAAGACCGGCCTGCTGGCCCACTCGACCCTGCTGGTCGAGACGTCGGCGTCGCTCGTCGGCCGCTACCTGACGAGCGCGCCGCCGGACCCGCGGCCGCTCGACTCCCACCGCAGCCCGGTGGCGTCGCTGGCCGAGCACGGCCTGCGTCCCGGCTTCCCGTCGGTCGAAGCAGCGGTGCGGGCGGCGGCGTCGCAGATCCTCGGGACGCTGGTGCCGCGCCCGCCGTCCGCGGCCGAGCTGGCGCGGCAGCGGGCGCTGCTGCACACGCGCTACCGCTACCCCTCTTGGCACGCCGACGGCAGCCAGCGCGCCGCCTGACCCTCTGTCTACTGTGGACTTAATCGGCCGCGGAGAACGTGACGCCGGGCACCTTTCGCGCCGTCGCGCGCGTGGTCTTCTTCGGCTCCGCGGCCTTGCGCGTGCGGGTCGTCCTCGCGGGCTCGGCCTTCGCCTTGACCGCCTTCGCGCGGGTCGTCGTCTTGGGCTCGGCCTTCGCGGTCTTGGCCGCCGTGCGCCGCCCGGTGACCGCCTTGGCCGTCTTGGGGGCCGCTTTCGCGCGTGGCTTCTTGGCGCCCGGGACGATCCGCGGCCGGCGCTTGCGGCCACCGGTGCGGCGGCCGGCGTCGGCGTAGCGCTGCAGCAGCTCGCGCAGCGCCTCGGCGTTGGCGAAGGAGAGGTCGATGTCGTAGTCGATGCCGTCCAGCCCGAACCCGACGGTCTCCCCGGCGGGGTCGCCGGTCAGATCATCCAGTACCTGCACCGCCGTGTTCCTGGCCACGACAAACCTCCCGTGCTCCGAACGTGGTAACCGCGCGCGCACCGGGGCCGACGGCACCCGGGGCCGCCGACTTCTTGCAGCTTCCCGACGAGGATAACCGCTGGCTTGCGTGATCCCGCGTGGTGGTGTGCGCTGAAGCCATGTCTGGACAGACTTTTGACGTAGTGGTGATCGGCGCGGGTCCGGTGGGGGAGGTGGCCGCCGAACGGGCGGCCCGCGGAGGCCTCAAGGTCGCCCTCGTCGAGCACGAGCGCTTCGGTGGCGAGTGCTCCTATTGGGCGTGCATCCCGAGCAAGGCGTTGCTGCGGCCGGGAAACCTCCTCGCCGCGGCGAAGCGGATCCCCGGCGTGCCGGTCGGCGACCGGCTCGACCCCGCCGCGGTCTTCGCGCGGCGCGACTGGTTCACCGGCAAGGGCGACGACTCGGGGCAGGTCGGCTGGGCCAAGGGCGTGGGCATCGAGCCGATCCGCGGGCACGGCGAGCTCACCGGTGAGCGGGAAGTGACCGTCGACGGCGACCTCGTGCTGACCGCGCGGCACGCCGTGATCGTGTGCACCGGCAGCGTGCCCAGCACGCCGTCGATCCCCGGCCTCGACACGATCAAGCCGTGGGGTTCGCGGGAGGCGACGTCGGCGGAGTCCGCACCGCGGCGCCTCGGCGTCCTCGGCGGCGGCGTGGTCGGCGTCGAGATGGCGCAGGCGTTCGCCACCCTCGGCTCGGAGGTCCACCTGGTGATCACCGGCGAGCGGCCGCTGCCGCGCACCGCCGCGTTCGCCGGCGACCTCGTGCTGCACGGGCTGCGCGAGGCGGGCGTGTACGTGCACACGGAGTCGGGGGTCGAGCGGGTCGCGGCGGGTTCGGACGGCACCGAGCTGACGCTGAAGGACGGCGAGGTGCTGGTCGTCGACGAGTTCCTGGTCGCGACCGGCCGGCGTCCCGCGACGGCCCGGCTCGGCCTGGAGGCGATCGGCGTCGAGGCCGGCCGCGCGCTGGAGGTGGACGACACCGGCCGGGTGTCCGCAGTGGACGGTGGCTGGCTGTACGCGGCGGGTGACGTCACGGGCCGCGCGCCACTGACCCACCAGGGCAAGTACGGCGCCCGCGCGGCGGGTGACACGGTGGCGGCCCTGGCGGCGGGCAAGCCGGTCTCGTCGGCGGCGTGGAGCCCCTTCACCGCGACGGCCGACCACCACGCGGTGCCGCAGGTGGTGTTCACCGACCCGGAGGTCGCGGCCGTCGGCCTGGCGGACGCGCGGCCGGGCTCGGCCGACCGGGTCGTCGACATCGACATCGCGGTGGCGGGCTCGTCGCTGCACGCGGACGGCTACACCGGCAAGGCCCGGATCGTCGTCGACACCGAGCGGAACGTGCTGCTCGGTGTGACGTTCGTCGGCCAGGACGTCTCGGAACTGCTGCACTCGGCGACGATTGCGATCGTCGCCGAGGTGCCGCTGGACCGGCTATGGCACGCGGTGCCGTCGTTCCCGACGATCAGCGAGGTGTGGCTGCGGCTGCTGGAGGCGTACGGCCTCTGAGTCACTCGGCGGGCAGGTCCAGGGCCGCCTTCGCGGCCCGGGCCAGGCCGGGATCGTCCGCAGTGGACGGTCCCGGCACCCACACGGCTTCGACGAGCCGCACGGAGTTGCCGTCGGCCTTGGAGGCGTAGGCGGCGTTCTCGAAGCGCGGCGCGGGGGTGGCGCCCCACTTGCCGGTCTCGGTGGCGAGGTCGAGGATCCCGCCCCCACCGGGCGTGTCGGCGACGGCCTTGAAGGCGGCGGCCTGGCCGGCGTCGGGAAACTCGACGATCCCGACGGTGACGGCCCCGGCCCGCCCGTCGACGGTGACGGCGTAGGAGGCACGCCGCACGCCGGAGCAGCTGGTCTGCTGCAGGCTGGCCTGGGCATCCCCGAAGGCGTGCGAAGCACAGCGCTGATCGTGATCGGCGGCGCGCAGGGCGAACCGCAGACTCTGCACGGGAGGCGCCGAAGCGGTCGTCCGCGGCGGCGGCGCCGGTGGGGTGGTCGTGCCGGGGGCGGCGGCGGTGTCGTCCCCGGAGGTGGCCACGACAACGGCGGCAACGATCAGCGCGGCGAGCAACCCGATGGCCCCGAGGGGCAGCCACCGGACGGTCCGCGAGGCCGGGGTCTCGGTGGGCGCGGGCGGCCGCGGGGTGGGGAAGGGCCGCGGGCTGTCCGGGGGTGCGGCTTCGGCGGGGGAGAGGCCGTGCGCGGGCCGCGCGTGTTCTTGCGTGGCCGGCTGCTCGGGCTCGCTCGGCCGGGAGCCGGCTTTCTCAGGTTCGGACTCGACTGGTCGCGTCGCCGTGGGAACGCTGAGGTTTTCAGTTCGCTCCGTATCCGCGGTCGGCGATGCGTTCGCATCACTCGCCTGGGTGGATTGTGGCAGCGCCGCGCCGGGGAAGATCGGCAGCGTGGAGGTTTTCTCCGGTGCGGGAACCGGAATGGTCTCCGTGCGCCCGGTTTCCGCGAGCGCATCCGGCGACCCGGCACGATCGGCTTCCGGTGCCACCTCGGTCGCCTCCGCCTCGGGCCTGGCAGGCCCTGGCACGCCGGATTCGGGCGCGGCGGGTCCCGGCTCGGCAAGCCCCAGCCTGGCTGGCTCGGGCTTGGCGGCCGCCGACTCGGTGGGCTCGGGTTCCGCACGCTCGGCAGGTCCCGGCTCTGCGGGCCCGTGCTCGGCAGGCCCCAGCCCGGAAGGCTCGGGCCCGGAAGGCTCGGGCCCGGAAGGCTCGGGCTCGGCAAGTTCGGTGGGCCCTGGCCCGGCGGGCGTCGGCTTGGCGGGCTCCGGCGTGGCAAGCCCGGCAGGCCGCGGCTCGGCAGGGCCCCGCTCGGCGGACCCCGGCGCTGCAAGCCCGGCAGGTCCGGGCGCGGCAGGCCCCGGCTCGGCAGGCTCCGGCTCGGCAGGCTCCGGCTCGGCAGGCACCGGGGTCTTGCTGTGCCACTCGGCCGTGCCGGCCGAAGTCGTACCGGCCGAAGTCGTACCGGCCGCAGCCGTACCGGCCGAAGCCGCCCCCGCCGAGGTTGGGGCCGCGGGCGGTGTGGCCTGGCGGGGTGCCGGTGGGGCCGTGTCCCAAAGGGACTCCGGGGGTGAGTCGTCGGAAAACCTGCTGAATCCCTCGCCCAGCAGGACTTCGTCCGAAAACTCCGGGGCCTCCGGGGCCAGGCCGCGGATCAGGGCCCGTACCTGGTCCACCGAGCGCGGGCGGTGCGCCGTGGCCAGGGAGACCGTGGCCGCCAGCATGGTCGTGGGGGTCGGGTGGAGCACCCGGACCGGGCCGGCCAGGTCGCCTGCCGGCTGGTCGACCGTCTCCACGTACGGTCCTACCGCGACGATCGTGCCCACCGGGGCCGTGCCCGGGACCAGTTCCGAGATCCGCTGCTCGCACGCCTGGGAAATGTCCAGTGCTTCGGTGGCCGGGTTGACCGCGTCGTCGTCGGCCACCAGGGGCCAGCCGTCCGCCTTCCACTCCGCGCCCAGCGGGGCTTCCAGGCGCAGGGCCGGGTCCGGGAGGTCGACGCCGATCACGATGATCACCCCGTGGGGGAGCAGGACCACCGCCTCGATCGGGCGCTCGGTCACCGAGCCGACACCCACCAGCGCGATCCCGCCGATCACGGTGCTGCCGCGGCCCAGGGACGCCAGTGCCGCCCGGACGTCGTCGGCGACCCGGGACTGCTGCCGCTCCAGGCGCACCAGTCGCACCGAAAACCCCTCCCTGCTCGTCGTTCCGGGTCAACACGCTAGCGCGCCCGGCCGAATCCCCGGCGCGACACGGGGACGACGCGGCCGGGTGCCCTCCGAAAGTGGTGCCCCGGGTGACTTGTGGTGTTCATGTGGCCAAACAGCACGGTTGGGGTGCAGAATGTGCTACAACGCATCGGAGGCGGCATTCGGGAGCCGCGCTGAAGCCGTACCGCAGCTCGAGTCAGGGCGTAGGGGAAGACGTCCCTCGTCGAGCAACAAGCGGAGGTAGCAGTGAGCACCCGTGGCAGCACCCGAGGTGTGGTGTACGTCCACTCGTCGCCGTCTGCGGTGTGTCCGCACGTCGAGTGGGCTATTTCGGGCACCCTGGGTGCCCGCGTTGACCTGAAGTGGACGGCGCAGCCGGCCAGTCCGGGTCAGCTTCGCGCCGAGTGCGGCTGGCGCGCGCCCGCGGGCACCGGCGCCAAGCTGGCGGCCGCGCTCAAGGCGTGGCCGATGATTCGGTTCGAAGTCACCGAAGAGCCCAGCGCGGGCCTCGACGGCGAGCGGTTCTGCTTCGCGCCCGGCCTCGGCCTGTGGCACGGGCGGACCAGCGCCAACGGCGACATCGTGGTGGGCGAGGACCAGCTTCGCGCCCTCGTCGCCATGACCCGCGGGGGTGAGTCCCTCGCGCACAAGCTCGACGAGCTCCTCGCCGCGAGCTGGGACGAAGCCCTCGAGCCCTACCGCCACGCCGGCGACGGCGCCCCGGTCACCTGGCTGCACCAGGTCGGCTGACGCGTGGCCCGGCGGGGAAACCGCCCTCCGCCGGGCCGGTACGCTCTGCGGGGTGACCACCCCCGCCCCCAGCTCCCGCCAGCGCTGGCTGGCGCCCATCGTGGTCGTGGTGCTGTCCGTGACCGTGGGCAGCGGCCTGCTCGCGCGTGAGCTCTACCGCCGTCCCGACCAGCCCGCGGACGAGACCACCGCGTCGACGGCCACCTCGTCGCCGGCCGGGGGCGTACCCGCGCCGACGGGCCCGGTGCGGATGACCGACGACGCGCTGGCACACCCGCAGGCCGACGCCGTCCGCAAGCTCCTCGAGACGTACTTCGGGGCCATCAACGCCAAGAACTACCAGCAGTGGACCCAGACCGTCAGCAGTGAGCGGGCCGCGCAGCAGCCGCCTGCCGCGTGGCGGGCCGGTGTCAAGTCCACAAGGGACTCCGACGCGCTGGTCTACCGGATCGAACGCGGGTCCGGCACGTCGCTGCGGGTGCTGGTCGCGTTCACCAGCGTGCAGGACACCAAGGACGCCCCGGAGTTCTTCAAGGAGCCCTGCATCAAGTGGCGCCTCGTGATGCCGGTGGTCGTCGAGCGGAACTCGCTCCGGATCGACACCGTCGACCCCGGGCCGGCACCCGAGCACGAGAGGTGCTGAAAAGACGCTGAAAAGGGGGCCCGGCCGAAGCCGGGCCCCCTTTTTTTCGCAGGAACTCAGGCCGCGTGGGTGAACAACAGCGCGGTGTTGTGCCCGCCGAAGCCGAACGAGTTGCTGATCGCGGCGGTCAGGTCGACCTTGCGCGCCTCACCCGAAACGACGTCCAGCTGCACCCGCGGGTCCAGGTCGGTCAGGTTCAGGGTCGCCGGCACGATGCCGTGGTAGAGCGCCAGGATCGTGATGATCCCCTCGACCGCGCCGGCGCCGCCGACGAGGTGGCCGAGCGAGCCCTTCGGCGCCGTCACGACCGGGTGTTCCCCGACCGCGTTGCGGATCGCCGCCGCCTCGCCGATGTCACCGACCACAGTGGACGTCGCGTGGGCGTTCACGTGCCCGACGTCCGCCGCCGTCACGCCGGCCATCTTCATCGCCGCGCGCATCGCGGCGATCTGGCCGACGCCCTCGGGGTGGTTGCCCGTGATGTGGTAGGCGTCCGAGGTGATGCCGTGCCCGGCGATCGTCGCGTAGACGCGCGCCCCGCGGGCCCGCGCCTGGTCAGCGCGCTCAAGGATGACCACGCCGGCGCCCTCGCCGAGGACGAAGCCGTCGCGGTTCGCGTCGAACGGCCGCGACGCGCTCGCCGGGTCGTCGTTGCGCGTGGACACCGTGCGGGCCTGGGCGAAGCCGGCCAGCGTGATCGGGTGGATGCACGCCTCGGCACCCCCGGCGACCACGACGTCGGCGCGCCCGGAGCGGATCATCTCCACGCCGCTGGCGATGCCCTCGGCGCCGGAAGCGCAGGCCGAGGCCGGGGAGTGCACCCCGGCCCGCGCCTTCAGGTCGATGCCGACGTGCGCGGCCGGGCCGTTCGGCATCAGCATGGGCACGGTCAGCGGCGACACCTTGCGGAGACCCTGCTGGTGCAACAGGTCGTTCTGGGTGAGCAGGGTGACCGGGCCGCCGATGCCGGTGCCGATCGACACGCCGAGGCGGTCGGGATCGACGTCGGTGTGCTCGTCGGTCGGCTCCGTGTACCCGGCGTCGGCCCACGCCTGGCGGGCGGCGATCAGCGCGACCTGCTCGCAGCGGTCGAGCCGGCGGGCCTGGACCCGGGGCAGGACCTCGGCCGGGTCGACGGCCAGCTGGCCGCCGATCTTGACCGGAAGCTGCAGCTCTTCGACCCAGTCGGCCTCGATCGCCCGGACCCCGCTCCGCCCGGCCAGCAGACCGTCCCAGGTGGACGTGACGTCCCCGCCGAGCGGTGTGGTGGCGCCGAGACCGGTGATCACGACGTCGATGTTGCTCATTTGAGTCTCCTCAAGGAGGGGAAGAGGACTTACTTCGAGTTGGCCGACACGTAGTTCACGGCGTCGCCCACGGTCTTGAGGTTGGCGAGCTCGTCGTCCGGGATCTTGACGCCGAACTTGTCCTCGGCCTGCACGGCGATCTCGACCATCGACAGCGAGTCGATGTCCAGGTCGTCGACGAACGACTTCTCGGCGGTGACGTCGTCCTGAGCCACACCGGCCACCTCTTCGACGATCTCGGCGAGGCCGGCGAGGATCTCAGCGTTGTCAGCCATGGGGTTGTTCCCTTCTCGGTCTTTCTGGGGGTTCTGTGTTGCCCGTGGGCGAATGCCCGCGGGGAGCGTAACGGTGATCAGGGGCAGACGAACGCCTGCCCGGCGTAGGACAGGCCCGCGCCGAACCCGACCGCCAGCACCACGTCGCCGGACTTGACCGTCCCGGCCTTGCGCATGTGGTCCAGCGCGAGGGGGATGGACGCCGACGAGGTGTTGCCGGAGTACTTGATGTCGTCGGCGACGACCATGTCGTCACGGGCGCCCTGCGCCCGCAGCTTCTTCGCGATCGCCTCGACGATGCGCAGGTTCGCCTGGTGCGGGATCAGGACGTCCACATCGGACGGCTTGAGCCCGGCGGCCTCGAGCGCCTGCATCGCGATCGGCGCGATCTTCGTGGTCGCCCACCGGAAGACCGACTGGCCCTCCTGGTAGATGTACTTGTCGTCGCGCATGTAGATCAGGTCGACCAGGTCGCCCGCGCTGCCCCAGGAGACCGGGCCGATGCCCGGCTCGTCGGAGGCACCGACGACCGCGGCGCCCGCGCCGTCCGCGAAGATGATCGCGTTGGCCCGGTCGACCGGGTCGACCGAGTCGGTGAGCTTCTCCGCGCCGATCACGAGGACCTTCCTCGCCGAGCCCGCCCGGATCAGGTCCGAGGCGACGCCGAGGCCGTAGCAGAACCCGGCGCACGCGGCGTTGAGGTCGAACGCGCCGGGGCTCGGGATGCCGATCCGCGCGGCCACCTGGGCGGCGGCGTTCGGGATCAGCGTCGGCATGGTGCAGTTCGGCAGGATCACCGTGTCCACTTCGGACGGGTCGACCCCGGCGTCCTCGAGGGCGGCCTTGCCGGCGGCGACGGCGAAGTCGGTGAGCGACTCGTCCTTCTCGGCGAACCGGCGCTCGATGATGCCGACGCGCGTCTGGATCCACTCGTCGTTGGTGTCCATGATCTTCGAGAGGTCGTCGTTGGTGACGACCTTCTCGGGCTGCGCGCTGCCGATGCCCAGCACGCGGCTGCCGCGCGAGCCGGGGTTGAGGCTCAGGGTGGGTCGGTCGGTCACGAGGCGTCCTCCTGGCGCAGCGCGGCCAGCTCGGCCGGCGTCTTCAGCGCGGTGGTAGTGGTGACGACGCCCTTGAGCTGCCGCTTGACCAGGCCGGTCAGGGTGCCCGCGGGCGCGAGTTCGACGGTGCGGGTGACGCCGAGCGAGACCAGGCCGTCCATCGTCAGGTCCCAGCGGACCGAGCGGGTGACCTGCGCGACGAGGCGCTCCAGGTACTCGGCTCCGCTGGTGACGACCGCGCCGTCGGCGTTCGACAGCAGCGGGCGGGTGGGGTCGGCCGGGGTCAGCTCGGCGGCGTGGGCGCGCATCGCCTCTTCGGCGGGCGCCATGTACTGCGTGTGGAACGCGCCGGCCACCTTGAGGGCCCGGATCTTCGTGCCTTCGAGGGGCTCGGCGACGATCTTCGCGATGGCGTCGGCGGCGCCGGAGGCGACGATCTGCCCCGCTCCGTTGCGGTTCGCCGCGGTCAGGCCCTGCTCGGCCAGCCACGCGACGACCTGCTCGGGGTCCCCGAGCATGACCGCGGCCATCGACGTCGGTTCGAGCGCGCACGCCTTCGCCATCTCCGCGCCGCGGACGGCGGCGAGCGCGACGGCGTCGGCGGGCTCGAGCACCCCGGCGATCGCGGCGGCGGCGAGCTCGCCGACGGAGTGCCCGGCGACCGGCGCGTCCGCGGGGACCGGCGCGGTGGCCTGGAGGTGCTCGAAGGTGAGCAGCGACAGCGCGACGATCAGTGGCTGCGCCACCGCCGTGTCCTGGATCTCGTCGGCGTCGGCCTCGGTGCCGAGGCGGAGCAGGTCGAGCCCCGCGCGCTCGGACCACTGGGCGACGCGTTCGCGGGCGCCGTCGAGGTCGAGCCAGGGCGTGAACATACCGGGGGCCTGGGACCCCTGACCGGGAGCGAGGACTGCTGCTGTCACCCTTCAAGACAACACGGGAGAGGGCGTTTCCGGGGATGCCGACGCTCACAGTGTCTGCCCGGCGTCTTTGTCGGAACCCTCCAAAGACGCGCCGGACGAGCTCGCTCGTAACCCGGAAGCCTTGTCGGGTTCACTGTAATCTGGGTCACGCGCCGAGCGTCACCAGAGGCCGCGGGCGCGGGCCAGCCTGCCCACCGTGAGCGCGATCCGCAGCACCAGCGCGTCCCGGGGGTCGGTCGCCTGGCAGCCCGTCAGCTCCGCCGCCTTCCGCAGCCGGTACCGGACCGTGTTCGGGTGGACGAACAGCGTCTTGGCGCACGTCTCCAGCACTCCGCCGCTCTCCAGGTACGCCTCGACCGTGCGCTGCAGCGTCGGGCCCGCCTCTTCCAGCGGACGCGCGATCCGGTCCACCAGGAGGCGTTCCGCCTCGGCGTCGCCCGAGAGCGCCCGCTCGGGCAGCAGGTCGGCCGAGCGGACCGGCCGGGGCGCGCCCGGCCAGCCGACCACCGCCCGCAGGCCGGACAGGGCCTCCGTCGCGCTGTGGTGCGCCTCGGCGAGCGTCGGCACGGTCGGGCCGGCGACCACCGGGCCGTCGGCGAACGCCACCGACATCCGGGCGAGGATCTCCCGTTCCTTGACCCCGCCGTCGGTCGGGCCGCCCACCACGACCACCAGCCGGGAGCCCTGCACCGAAAGCAGCACCGCGCGGCCGACGCGGGCGGCGCGGCTGCGGACCTCGAACACCACCGTCGGCGGGTCCTCCGACGGCGGGTTGCCGACCAGGACCGTCGCCGCGGCGGTCGGCTCCCAGCCGAGCGCCGTCGCGCGCGAAAGCACGGACTCCTCCGCGTCGCCACGGACGATGCCGTCGACGACCAGCGCCTCCAGCCGGGCGTCCCACGCGCCGCGCGCTTCGGCCGCCGCGGCGTAGGAATTCGCCGCCGCGAACGCGATTTCCCGGCCGTAGCGCAGGATTCCTTCGATCAGGGTGGCCCGTTCCGCTTCGTTCGCGGCGAACTCGGGCAGCTGCTCCTCGAACACTTCGATGGCGAGCCGCACCATCCCGACCGCCTGGCGCAGGCTCACCCACCGCGAGAGCTCGGCCGGTGCGTCGCGGAACGCTTCGGTCGTCAGCTTCAGCGCTTCCTTCGAGTCCCGCAGCCAGTCGACGAAGCCCGCCGCGCCCGCCTGGGTGATCAGCAGCACGCTCGCGCGCTGGTCGGCCGGGAGCCGGGCGAACCACGGCAGCCGCCGCTCCATCACCGCGATGCTCGCGCTCGCCAGGCTGCCGGACGCGTGCTCCAGCCGCCGGAGCGTCTTCGCGGACAGTCCGTGGTGCTTCGGCACCGGGCGCGGGGTTCCTTCCATGGCGTAGGCGATCCTACGTGGCTCGCAACTTTCGCAGCCCCGGTGGCAACGTCGGGTGGTGTGCGGCGCGTCTTCGTACTGCCTAGGATCGGCACCACACAGGAATGGGGGAACCGGAATGACCGGTTTAGAGATCGACAGGATCTCCAAACGCTTCGGCGACGTGGTGGCTCTGCACGAAATGACGTTCGACGTCCGGCCGGGTGAATTGTTCGGCTTCGTCGGCAGCAACGGCGCGGGCAAGACCACGACCATGCGGATCGCGCTCGGCGTGCTTTCCGCCGACGCGGGCGAAGTCCGTTACGACGGCGAGCCCGTGACGCACGAAACGCGGCGCCACATCGGGTACATGCCGGAAGAACGCGGCCTCTACCCGAAGATGGTCGTCGCCGAGCAGCTGACGTACCTCGCGCGCCTGCACGGCATGTCGGCCGCGGACGCGCGGAAGTCGGCGGAGAAGTGGACCGAACGGCTCGGGGTCGCCGCCCGCCGCGACGACGAGGTCCAGAAGCTCAGCCTGGGCAACCAGCAGCGCGTCCAGCTGGCCGCGGCGCTCGTGCACGAGCCGCGGATCCTGGTGCTCGACGAGCCGTTCTCGGGGCTCGACCCGGTCGCGGTCGACGTGATGAGCCAGGTGCTCAAGGAAAAGGCCGCCGAAGGCGTGCCGGTCGTGTTCTCCAGCCACCAGCTCGACCTGGTCGAGCGGCTCTGCGACCGCGTCGGGATCGTCCGGAGTGGACAGATGGTGGCCAAGGGCACCGTCGGCGAGCTGCGGGCCGGCGGCACGGTCCGGCTGCGGGTCGACGCACCCGAGGCCCCCGAGGGCTGGGCCGACGGCCTGGCCGGGGTGAAGGTGCTGGGCCACTCGGGCCCGGTGACCGAGCTCGAACTCGGCGACGGCGCCGACGACCAGGACGTCCTCAAGGCCGCGCTGGCCACCGGGCCTGTGCGCGAGTTCGCCCGCGAACAACCGTCGCTGGCCGACCTGTTCCGTTCCGTCGTGACCGTGGAGGTCCCCGCATGAGCGCCCCGGTTCCCGACGTCCGGATGAGCCCGATGGCGGCGGTGGGCCTGGTCGCCTCCCGCGAGATCACCACCCGGGTCAAGTCGAAGGCCTTCCGCGTCGCCACCGTCGTCATGCTGGTGCTGATCGTGGCCGGGATCCTGCTGCTCAAGCTGATCTCCGGCGGCAGCGGCGCCGACGCGACCGTCGGCTACACGGCGGCGACCGCCCCGCTCTCCGCGCCGCTGCAGGCCGGCGGGCAGACGGTCGGCGAGAAGATCGACGTCACCCAGGTCTCCGACGAGGCCGCCGGGCGCGCGAAGCTGGCCGACGGCTCGATCGACGCGCTCCTCACCGGCGACGGCAGGACCGTGCACGTCCAGGTGAAGAAGGACCTCGACGGCAAGCTGGCCAACGTGCTGCAGCTGCTGTCCCAGCAGGTGGCGATCGACCGGCAGATCACGAGCCTGGGCGGCGACCCGGCGCGCTTCAAGGCCGCCGTCGCGTCGGCGAAGTACGTCGAAGACCCGCCGCTGGAACAGCCGTACGACTACAACGGCACGCAGCTGGGGCTCGGCATCGCCGCCGGCATCCTCATCTACCTGTCGCTGATGATCAACGGCCAGAGCGTGGCGCAGGGCGTCGTCGAGGAGAAGACGTCGCGGGTCGTCGAACTGCTGCTGTCGACGATCAAGCCGTGGCAGCTGATGGCCGGGAAGGTGCTCGGCATCGGGGTGGTCGGGCTGATCCAGATGGTCGTCATCGGCGTCGGCGGAATGGTGGCCGCGCTGGCGACCGGAGCTTTGCCGGACCTCTCGCTTTCCTCGGCCGTCGGCACGGTCGTCTGGCTGATCGTCTGGTACCTGCTCGGGTTCTTCATGTACTCGATCGTGTTCGCCGCGCTCGGTGCCCTGGTTTCCCGTCAGGAGGACGTCGGCGGGGCGACGATGCCGGCGCTGATGTTCGTGATCGCCGGGTACGTGATCGGCATTTCGGTGCTGCCGTCGAATCCGGGCAGCACGTTCGTCGAGGTGCTTTCCGTGATCCCGGTGTTCTCGCCGACGCTGATGCCGATCCGGCTGGCGATGGGCGGCGTGCCGGTGTGGGAAGCCGCGTTGTCGGTGGTGCTGGTGGTGCTGATGATTCCGGGGCTGATCTGGCTGGCCGCGCGGATCTACCGCAACGCCGTGATGCGCACCGGCGCGAAGGTGAAGCTGCGGGACGCCTTGCGCGCCGCCTGACGTTTCCCGGTTGTTCATCCGGCCCTCGGACGCTTCGGTGTCCGGGGGCCGGTTCTTTACGTCCGGTAAATGCTCGAGGCCGCCCGGCGCTCGCGGTTTTCGCTGCGCCGGACGGCCTCGTCTCCCCGGTCCCCACCGGTGAAACCAGTATGGCCATCGCTGATCTTCGCGCGCCAGTCGTCTCACTCGATCGTGGGGCGCACGAGTTGCCGACGCTGGGTACCTGATCAACGATCCGGTGCAACACAGCGCCACCAACCCGAATCGTTGCGTGGCGATTCGGCGCAAAAACCGTGGAGGGATCGGTATGGGCCAGCAACTGAAGGACGGGCTCGGGCAAGCGTGGAACCTGGTGGCCACGTTCGTCCCGAAACTCGTCGGATTCCTGATCATCCTGCTGATCGGCTGGCTGATCGCGAAGGCCGTCTCGAAAGCCTTGGGGCTCGTCCTCGCGAAAGTCGGGTTCGGGAAGCTCGTGGAGAAGACCGGCCTGAGCGGAACGGTCGGCCAGCAGAAGATCGACGCGACCGGGATCCTCGTGAAACTGGTCTACTACTTCATCCTGCTGATCGCGCTGCAGCTGGCGTTCGGCGTCTTCGGGCCGACGAACCCGGTGAGCCAGCTGCTCAACGACATCATCGCGTTCCTGCCGCGGATCCTGGTGGCGCTGGTGCTGGTGGTGGTCGCGGCGGCCATCGCGAAGGTCGTGCGTGACGTCGTCGCGTCGGCGCTGTCCGGCCGCGGGGCCGCTCGCCCGCTGTCGCTGGCCGCCTACTGGCTGATCATGGCGTTCGGCATCATCGCGGCGCTCGGCCAGGTGAACATCGCGACGACGATCACCGGCCCGCTCCTGATCGCGGTGCTGGCGACGATCGGCGGCGTCATCGTGGTCGGCTTCGGCGGCGGCCTGATCAAGCCGGCGCAGGACCGCTGGCGCGGCTGGATCGCGAACATGGAGCACCAGATGGAGACGCCGAAGCAGCGCACGGGCGAGATGGGCACCAGCGCCGCCCCGCGCGTCCCGGTCGGCGCCGACAACACCCCGACCCCGCCGGCGGGCACGCCGCGCCCGCAGGGCTGAGGTTTTCGAACGGTTTCGGGGCGGGTCCGGCGGACGAGGAAGGCGCCGGGCCCGCCCCGGTCTTTTCGCCCCACCCGGTCTTTTCGCCTCACCCGGCCGGCGTCCCACGGTCCGGGATGTTCCGCCGCTCACAGTTCCTAGGGAATTCACCACCCCCGGAGCATGTTGGGTGCGGTAGGACGAAAGGGGCGTCACGTGGATTTCTTGCTGCACCACGGAATCACGGTGCTCGGCCAGTGGATCTCGATCGCGGAGCTCGCCGGGCAGGTGTTCGCGCTCGCCGTCGTGTTCCTCGCGCAGCGTCGCACCCTGTGGACGTGGCCCGTGCAGGTCGGGGCCACCGTGTTGCTCTTCGCCGTCTACGTCTCCGCGCACCTCGGCGGGCTCGCCGCCCGGCAGGTCGCCATCCTCGCCATCTCCGTCTACGGCTGGTGGGCCTGGACGCGCCGGCAGGACCCGGTCTTCGGCGTCGTCGTGCGGCAGGGGCGGCTCGCCGAACGACTCGCCATGCTCGGCGCCTTCGTCGCCGGCACCACCGTGATGGCCTTGGTGCTCGACGCGCTGAACGCGTCCTGGGCGCCGTGGCCGGACGCCGCCATCTTCGTCGGCACCCTGGTCGCCTTCGGGGCGCAGGGGGCCGGGCTCGTCGAGTTCTGGCTGGTCTGGCTGGTCGTCGACGCGATCGGCGTGCCGCTGCAGATCTCGTCCGGGCTGTACTTCTCGGCCGCGATCTACATCGTCTTCGCCGGGCTCGTCATCCACGGCTGGTGGAGCTGGAACCGCTCGGCCAAGCGGGTCGGGCAAAGCGTCATGGCAGCATCCAGCTGAGCACCGGCGTGCTCTGCCCGAGCACGATCAGGCACATCACCAGCAGCAGCCCCAGGCTCCACGGGAGCACCTTCCGCAGCAGCTTGCCCTCTTCGCCCGGCAGGTTCGCCGCGACGCAGGCGATCGTGAGGTTCTGCGGCGAGACCATCTTGCCGAGCACGCCGCCCGAGCTGTTGGCCGCGGCCAGCAGGTCGGCGGGCAGGCCGGTCTTGTTCGCCGCGGTCACCTGCAGCGCGCCGAACAACGCGTTCGCCGACGTGTCCGAGCCCGAGACGGCGACGCCGAACCAGCCCAGCACCGGCGAGAGGAACGCCAGCCCGCTGCCGGCGGCCGCGATGAACGTGCCGATCGTGCTCGTCTGGCCGGACAGGTTCATCACGTAGGCCAAGGCGAGCACCCCGGTCACGGTCAGGATCGCGAACCGCAGCTCCTTCACGGTCGCGCCCCACTCGCTCGCGGCGCCGCCCGCCGAGACGGCCAGGATCGCCGCCGTCAGGATGCCGGCGAGCAGCACGAGCGTCCCGCCGGTGTTGAGGAACGGCAGCGAGAACGTGTTGCCGGACACCGGTTTCCCGTTCGGCCCGGCGACGTTCAGCCCGGGCCAGTGGAACTTCCAGGTCGCCTTGTCGAGCAGCTTCTTGACCGGCGGCAGCACGGCCAGCGAGAAGATCACGATGATCAGCGCGTACGGCAGGTACGCCTTCACGACGTCGGTGCGTGAATCCTCCGGCGGTGCTTCCTCGGTCGCCGTCCCGCCCATGCCGATCCGGACGGCTTCCGGCGCCGGGCGGCGGATCTGGGGGAGGGCCACGAGCGCGGCCGCGCCGGCGAGCGCGGCGGCGATGTCGGCCAGCTGCGGCGAAACGTAGTTGGACGCGAGGAACTGCACCAGCCCGAACGCGACGCCGCAGACCAGCGCGGGCAGCCAGGTGTCCTTCAGGCCGCGCTTGCCGTCGACGATGATCACCAGCAGCAGCGGCACGACCAGCGCGAGCAGCGGCGTCTGGCGGCCGACGATCGAGGAGACCTGCTCCAGCGGCAGCCCGGTCACCTGGGCGAGCGTGACGACCGGGGTGCCCATGGCGCCGAACGCGACCGGTGCGGTGTTCGCCACCAGCGCGACGACCGCGGCCTTCACCGGGTGGAAGCCGACGGCCACCAGCATCACGGCGCTGATCGCGACCGGTGCGCCGAAGCCCGCCAGGGCCTCCATCAGCGCGCCGAAGCAGAAGGCGATGATCAGCGCCTGGATGCGCGGGTCGTCGGAGATCCGGCCGAACGAGCGGCGCAGGACGTCGAAGTGCCCGGTCCGCACGGTGAGCCGGTAGATCCACAGCGCGTTGACGACGATCCACATGATCGGCCACAGCCCGAACGCGGCGCCCGACAGCGCGCCGGAGACGGCCTGGACGACCGGCATGCCGTACGCGGCGATCCCGACGACGAGCGCGACGAGCAGCCCGATCAGGGCGGCGTGGTGCGCCCGCATCCGGACGACGCCGAGGAGGACGAGGACGGTGGCGAGCGGCAGCACGGCGACGAGCGCCGACAGGCCCAGCGAACCGAGGGGAGTCAGGTCTTGCACGAACACGGGCGACCTCCGTTTTCCACGATGCGAAAACGGCCTTTCGGCGGGTGCCCGAGATCTTCGTCACAAACCAGTCGGTCCGTCAAGAAGTTGAGACCGGTTGGCCCAGTCGGTCAGCGGCTGACCGGCAGCACGGCGAGGGCGGTTTCGGCGATGCCGAGCAGGTCGGCCTGGTCGCAGCCGCCCTTGCCGAGGGCTTCGATGCCGCGCAGGGTCGCCAGCAGGAGGCCGGCCAGCCGGGCCGGTTCGTGGCCCTCGGCGATGTCGTCCGCGCGCTGGGCGCCGGCGACGCAGGCCGTCAGCAGGCCGTTCAGCTCGCGGAACGCCTGATGGGCGCGGGCCGCGATCTCGGGGTCGTGCTCGGCGCACTCGGCGGCGGTCTTCGCGATGAGGCAGCCGCGGTGGATGGCGTCCGCGGCGACGGCTTCGGCGTCGGCCAGGACGTAGTCGCGCAGCCGCTGGTAGGCCTCGCTGTCGGGGCCTTCGAGCCGGCGTCGCGCGCCCTCGACGGCGGTGGCGCAGTGGTCGGCGAAGACGCGCACGAACAGGGCGTGCTTGTCGCCGAAGGCGCCGTAGAGGCTGCCCTTGCCGAGGCCGGTCGCGGCGGCGATGTCGTCGATCTTCGTGCCCGCGTAGCCGGTCGACCAGAACCGGTCCCGCGCCGTGCGCAGGACCGCGCCTTCGTCGAAGCTCCGCGGTCTCGCCATGACTTCAGGATAGGCATTCTTGACTGTCTCGTCCAGAACGGCGTAGGTTCTGGACGAGGCAGTCAAGAATTCGGGAGGACATCGTGAAGCTGGCGAACAAGACCGCCCTCGTGACCGGCGCCGGGACCGGCATCGGCCTGGGCATCGCGAAGCGGTTCGCCGCGGAGGGCGCGCACGTCGTGATCACCGGGCGGCGCAAGGAGGTCCTCGACGACGCCGTCGCCGAGATCGGCGGTTCGGTGCAGGCGATCCGCGCCGACTCGTCGGACCTCGCCGACCTGGACGAGGTCTACCGCGCGATCGCCGAACGCGGCCGCGGCCTGGACGTCGTGGTGGCCAACTCCGGCAGCGGCGTCAACGCCCCGCTCGGCGAGATCACCGAGGAGCAGTTCGACGTCACCTTCGGCACGAACGTCAAAGGCGTGTTGTTCACCGTGCAGAAGGCGTTGCCGCTGCTCAACGAGAAGGCATCGGTCGTCATCATCGGCTCGACCACGTCGACTCGGGTGGCGCCCGGCATGAGCGTCTACGCGTCGACGAAGGCCGCCGTCCGCAACTTCGCCCGCACCTGGGCGCTCGACCTGCAGGGCCGTGGCGTGCGCGTGAACGTCCTGAGCCCGGGGCCGACGCTCACCCCGGGCCTGCTCGGCCTGGCCGAACCGGATGCGCAGCAGGCGATGGTGGAGCGGATGACGGACGCGGTCCCGCTGGGCCGGATCGGCGACCCGGCGGAGATCGCCGCGGCGGCGCTGTTCCTGGCCACCGACGAGGCGAGCTTCGTCAACGGCGTCGAGTTCTTCGTCGACGGCGGCCAGGCGCAGGTCTAACGCAGGGTGGCGTGGCTCGGCGTCAGGTCCTTCAGCGTCCGGACGCCGAGCAACTGCATCGTGCGGACCATCTCGGTCCGCAGGATGTCGACGCACCGCTGGACGCCGCGCTCGCCGCCGGCCATCAGGCCGTAGAGGAACGCGCGGCCGACCAGCACCGCGTCGGCGCCGCGGGCGATCGCCGCGACGATGTCGCCGCCGGACAGGATGCCCGTGTCGATCCACACCTCGGCGCCGCCCTGGAGCTCGTCCAGCACCGCGGGCAGCAGCTCCAGGGGCGTCGGGGCGCGGTCGAGCTGGCGGCCGCCGTGGTTCGAGATCAGCACCGCGTCGGCGCCGTGTTTCACGACGTCCCGCGCGTCGTCGACGTTCTGGACGCCCTTCACCACGAGCTTCCCGGGCCAGGTGCGGCGCACCCAGTCGAGGTCGTCGAAGTTCAGCGTCGGGTCGAACAGCTTGTTCAGCAGCTCGGCGACCGTGCCGCCGAAGTGGGTGAGCGAAGCGAACTGCAGCGGCTCGGTGGTCAGCAGGTTGAACCACCACGCCGGGTGCGTCGCGCCGTCGAGGAACGTCTTGAGCGTCAACGCGGGCGGGATGGTCAGGCCGTTGCGGACATCCCGCAGGCGCGCGCCGCCGACCGGGGTGTCCACGGTCAGCATCAGCGTGTCGAAGCCGTGCTCCCACGCCCGATTCATCAGATCTTCACCGGCGCCGTGGTCGCGCCAGACGTAGAGCTGGAACCACTTGCGGGCGCCCGGCGCGGCCGCGGCCAGGTCCTCGATCGACGTCGTCGCCATCGTCGAGAGGCCCATCGGGATGCCGTTTCGCTCGGCGACGCGCGCGACCGCGCTCTCGCCTTCGTGCTGCATCATCCGCGTGAACCCGGTGGGGGCGAAGGCGAACGGCAGCGCCGACGTCTTGCCCAGGATCTCGCGGGTGGTGTCCACATCGGACACCCCGCGCAGCACGTTCGGGTGGAACTCGACGCGCCGGTAGGCCTGCCGCGCCCGGCGCAGGCTGTCCTCGAGCTCGGCGGCGCCGTCGGTGTAGTCGAACGCCGCCCGCGGGGTCCGCTTGCGGGCGATCATCCGCAGGTCGGCGATGGTGTGGGCGTTCGCCAGCCGCCGGTCGGTCGGGTTCAGCACGATCGGCTTCGGCCGCAGGATCTGCTTCAGCTCGTCCGGCTTGGGCAGTCGGCGCTTCGTCACCCTCATCAACTCCCTAAGCGAGCGGGACCCGGCAGACATCGGATGTCTGCCGGGTCCCTTTCTAGCATCGGATCACGCGCTGCCGGAATCCGACGTCTGCGGCCCGGCGGCCGCGATGTCGTCGAGCCGGTACTTCGTGGCCGCTTCGAGGACCTTCGCCTGGTCGACCTCGCCGCGCTTGGCGAGGATCGACAGCGCCCCGACAGTGATCGACTCGGCGTCGACGAGGAACTTCCGCCGCGCCGCCGGCCGGGTGTCGGAGAAGCCGAAGCCGTCCGTGCCCAGCGTCAGCATGTCGGTCGGGACGTACGGGCGGATCAGGTCCGGCACCGCGCGCATCCAGTCCGACACCGCCACGACCGGCCCGTTGCTGCCCGAGAGCTTCTCGGTCACGTACGGGACGCGCGGCTCGCTGCCCGGGTAGAGCAGGTTGTCGTGGTCGATCTCGACGGCCTCCCGCCGCAGCTCGGTCCACGACGTCGCCGACCACACCGCGGCCCGCACGCCCCACTCCTCGGCCAGCAGCTTCTGCGCCTTGAGCGCGTCCGGCATCGTGACGCCCGAGACCAGGATCTGCACCTCGGGACCGTCGCCCCCAGGGGCGTCGGCGTACTTGTACAGGCCCTTGAGCAGGCCGTCGACGTCGAGGTTCTCCGGCTCGGCGGGCTGCTGGTACGGCTCGTTGTAGATCGTCATGTAGTAGAAGACGTTCTCGCCGTTGCCGTCCGGGCCGGCTTCGCCGTACATCCGGCGCAGGCCGTCCTTCACGATGTGCGCGATCTCGAACGACCACGCCGGGTCGTAGGCCACCGCGGCCGGGTTGGTCGCCGCCAGCAGCAGCGAGTGCCCGTCCGCGTGCTGCAGGCCCTCACCGGTCAGCGTGGTGCGCCCGGCGGTGGCGCCGAGGACGAACCCGCGGGCCATCTGGTCGGCGGCGGCGTAGAGGCCGTCACCGGTGCGCTGGAACCCGAACATCGAGTAGAAGATGTAGATCGGGATCATCGGCTCGCCGTGCGTCGCGTACGACGTGCCGACGGCGGTGAACGACGCGGTCGAGCCCGCCTCGTTGATGCCCTCGTGCAGCAGCTGGCCCTTCTCGGACTCCTTGTAGGCCAGCATCAGGCTCGCGTCGACCGACGTGTACGTCTGGCCGTGCGGGTTGTAGATCTTGGCCGTCGGGAACATCGAGTCGAGGCCGAAGGTGCGGGCCTCGTCCGGGATGATCGGGACGACGCGCTTGCCGATCTCGGAGTCCTTCGCGAGCTCGCGGACGAGCCGGACGAACGCCATCGTCGTGGCGACCTCCTGCTTGCCGGAGCCCTTCCGGATGCCCTCGTAGACCTTGTCGCCGGGCAGCACCAGGGCCTTCGCGGCCTTGGGACGGCGTTCCGGCAGGAAGCCGCCGAGCGCCTTGCGGCGGCCGATGAGGTACTCGATCTCGGGCGAGTTCGCGCCCGGGTGGTAGTACGGCGGCAGCTTCGGGTCGCGCTCGAGCTCCTCGTCGCTGATCGGGATCCGCTGGGAGTCGCGGAACAGCTTAAGGTCGTCGAGGGTGAGCTTCTTCATCTGGTGCGTGGCGTTGCGGCCCTCGAACGCCGGGCCCAGGCCGTAGCCCTTGATGGTGTGGGCCAGGATCACCGTCGGCTGGCCGTGGTGCTCCAGCGCCGCCTTGTAGGCCGCGTACACCTTGCGGTAGTCGTGGCCGCCGCGCTTGAGGTTCCAGATGTCGGCGTCGGAGAGGTCCTTGACCAGGTCCTTCGTCCGCGGGTCGCGGCCGAAGAAGTGCTCGCGGACGAACGCGCCGTCGTTGGCCTTGTACGTCTGGAAGTCACCGTCGGGTGTCACGTTCATCAGGTTGACCAGCGCGCCGTCGCGGTCGGCGTGCAGCAGCGAGTCCCACTCGCGGCCCCAGATGACCTTGATGACGTTCCAGCCGGCGCCGCGGAAGTACGACTCCAGCTCCTGGATGATCTTGCCGTTGCCGCGCACCGGGCCGTCGAGCCGCTGCAGGTTGCAGTTGATCACGAAGGTCAGGTTGTCGAGGCCTTCGCCGGCCGCGACGTGGATCAGGCCGCGGGACTCGGCCTCGTCCATCTCGCCGTCGCCCAGGAACGCCCAGACGTGCTGGTCGTCGGTGTTCTTGATGCCGCGGTCGCGCAGGTAGCGGTTGAACCGCGCCTGGTAGATGGCGTTCATCGGGCCGAGGCCCATCGACACCGTCGGGTTCTCCCAGAACTCCGGCATCAGCCGCGGGTGCGGGTACGACGGCAGGCCGCCGCCCTCACCGGCGTGGCTGTACTCCTGGCGGAAGCCGTCGAGCTGCTGCTCCGACAGCCGGCCCTCGAGGAACGCGCGGGCGTAGATGCCGGGGGAGGCGTGGCCCTGGATGTAGATCTGGTCGCCGCCGCCGGAGTGGTCCTTGCCGCGGAAGAAGTGGTTGAAGCCCACTTCGTAGAGCGCGGCCGAGGAGGCGTAGGTCGAGATGTGACCGCCGACGCCGACGCCCGGGCGCTGCGCCCGGTGCACCATGATCGCCGCGTTCCAGCGGATGTAGGCCCGGTAACGGCGCTCGATCTCCTCGTCGCCGGGGAACCAGGGCTCGTTCTCGGTGGGGATGGTGTTGACGAAGTCCGTCGACGTCAGCGCCGGGACACCGACGTTCCGCTCCCGGGCGCGCTCCAGGATGCGCAGCATCAGGTAGCGCGCCCGCTGCTGACCACCCCTGGCCAGCGCCTCGTCGAAGGAGTCCAGCCACTCGGCGGTCTCCTCCGGGTCGATGTCGGGCAGGTGCGCCGCCAATCCGTCACGGATGACGCGTACGCGTGCCGGGGTCTCCTTGCCGGAGGCGCCGTCGTTCTGCGGGGCCAAGGGGTCTCCTTGCGAAAAGTTGTAGCCGGTGGTGCTCGTACGCGGGGGTGTACGACTCTCCATCGTCGTCTTCCGTCCCGGCTTCCGCACCGCTACTTGGCGGTAACATCGGCCGACCCGGTCGAGCCACTCCCAGCGCGCGGTGTATCGCGCGCGCGTTTTCTTCCTCCCCACCCTAGGGGACGCCCCCCGAAGGGGTGGCAGACCGGTCTCGCGAGGTACCCGAAACGCCGTCGCGAGGGGCCTCGCGCGGGCCGTATCCTGCGACACGAGTTGTCAAAGATCCGGTGTGGACGGTTGCGCGCGGAGCCGCACCAGTGTTCGCTATCGGCAACCGGGTCGCCGAGTGTGGCGCCGTCGTACCCTCGCGGGGGTGTTCCGACGCCACACTCCGTCGTAGTTGGAGGAGTGAAAGCAGTGGTCGCCGCGGGAGACGCTGATCAGACCAGCGTCGCCGAGAGGCTCGGCATCAAGCCCGAGATGGTGGTCCAGGAGATCGGCTGGGACGAGGACGTCGACGACGACGTCCGCGCGGCGATCGAGGAGCAGATCGGCGGGGACATCCTCGACGAGGAAGCCGACGAGGTCATCGACGTGGTGCTGCTGTGGTGGCGCGAAGACGACGGAGACCTCGGCGACGCGCTCATCGACGCCAGGGGCCCCCTGGACGAGAACGGCGTCATCTGGGTGCTCACCCCGAAGACGGGGCAGCCCGGGCACGTCGAGCCGAGCGAAATCGCCGAAGCGGTGCCCGCCGTCGGACTGGCCCAGACCGCCAACATGAGTGTCGGCGCGAACTGGATCGGCACCCGGCTGGTCTCCCCCAAGTCGAAGTCCAAGCAGCGCTGAACAGGTCTCGCCGGGCCGACACGATAGGGTTGTCGTCGCAGGCACGTGTCCGTTCGGGAGAGGAAACGCGGTATGGCCGTCGAGGTCGGCTCTGAGGCCCCTGACTTCACGCTCAACGACTACAACAAGCAGCCGGTGCAGCTGTCCTCCTTCCGGGGTGACAAGCCGGTCCTGCTGGTCTTCTACCCGTTCGCGTTCAGCGGCATCTGCACGGGCGAGCTGTGCCAGCTCCGCGACGAGTTCGCCGACTACGACAACAAGGGCGTCCAGGTCCTGGGCGTCTCGGTCGACACACCGTTCTCGCTGAAGGCGTGGGCCGACAAGGAGGGCTACCAGTTCCCGCTGCTGTCCGACTTCTGGCCGCACGGCGAGGTGGCCCAGGCGTACGGCGTCTTCAACGCCGACGCGGGCTTGGCGGTGCGCGGCACGTTCCTGATCGACACGTCCGGCGTGGTCCGCTTCGCCGAGGTCAACGCGCCGGGCGAGGCCCGCGACCAGCAGGCGTGGAAGAAGGCCGTGGCCGAACTGGCTTGATCCCCTTCGGACGGCGGTCCCGCTCGGGGCCGCCGTCCGCGGGCGCATAGCTCAGCGGAAGAGCACTCGGCTTACACCCGAGCGGTCGCAGGTTCGAACCCTGCTGCGCCCACCGGACAGCGGCGCCCCGCACCGCCCGGGGCGCCGCTTTCGGCTCACTCCGCCATCGCCGGCACGGGCGCCGGGCGCATCGTGCGCACCAGCAGCGCCAGCCCCGCGAAGAGCACTGCCGCGATCACGCCCGTCACGTTCAACGCCGTCGTGAACGCTTCCCGGGCCTGAGCCGCCACCTCCGGCCGGGTCACGTCCGCCGCGAGTGTCGTGCCCGCCGGGAACGCCGCGTGGTAGACCGCGGTTGCCGTCAGGCCGATCAGGGCCATGCCCAGTGAGCCGCCCAGGTAGTTGCCCGTGTCGGCCATCGAAGCCGCCGAGCCCGCGCGCTCCGGCGGGACCGCGCCCACCACCAGGCCGATGCCGAGCGCGAACAGCGGGCCCGTGCCCAGCGTCAGGACGGTGATGCCCACCATCACCCAGGCCAGGCCGTCCGTGAGGGCCAGCAGGAGGCCGCCGGAGGCCGACACCGCCAGGCCGCCCGCGATCGCCGTCGACGGGGTCAGCCGGCGGGTCAGGGACGGGGCCGTCATCGTGCCCGCCGCGACGCCGAGGCCCATCGGCGCGAACAGCACCGCCGACGCGAGCGGCGAGTAGCCCAGGACGCTCTGCAGGTACTGCGTCACCAGCAGGCCGACCCCGGCCATCGCGACCCCGGCGAAGACCAGCGCCACCAGCACCGCCGTGAACGCCCGGTTCCGGAACAGCCGCAGGTCCAGCAGCGGCGACGACGTCGTCAGCTGGCGGCGGGCGAACACCACCCCCAGCACGGCGCCCGCGGCGATCGCGCCGAGCGGCGTCAGCAGCTCGCCCGTCGTCAGCTGCTTGAGGCCGAACACGATCAGCAGCACCGCGGCCAGCGAAAGCCCGACGCCGGCGAAGTCGAGCCGGCCGGACGCGGGCGCGCGGAACTCCGGCAGCAGCACCGGGCCGGCGACCAGCAGCAGGCCCATGGCCGGGACCGCGACCAGGAAGACCGAGCCCCACGCGAAGTGCTGCAGCAGGAACCCGGCGAGGACCGGGCCGGCCGCGCCACCCGCGAACTGGCACGTCGCCCAGATCGAGATGGCCTTCCCGCGCTCGCGGCCGTCGCGGAACATGTTCGTGATCAACGCGAGCGTCGACGGCATGAGCGTCGCCCCGGCGATGCCGAGCGCGCCGCGCGCGACGATGAGCATCGCCGGGCTGGTGGAGAACGCGGCGACGACCGAGACGGCCGCGAAGGCGCCGCCGCCGACGAGCAGCAGCCGGCGGCGGCCGATCCGGTCGCCGAGGGTGCCCATGGTGATGACGAACCCGGCGACGACGAAGCCGTAGCTGTCGGTGATCCACAGCTGCTCGGTGGCGCTCGCCCCGAGGTCGGCGCTGAGCTGGGGCAGCGCGAGGAACAGCGAGGTCATGTCCATGGCGACGAGCAGGGTGGGCAGCACGAGCACCGTCAGCCCCAGCCACTCCCGCCGTCCGGCCGGCTTGTCCATTTCGACTCCTTTTCGGTGGTGCGGTCACCGAGGGGTCGGAGCCGCCCGGCCCGGCCGGACACGGGCGCGGGAACTTTCTTGAGGCGATCTTGAGGAACGGCGGAGGGCGGCCGGAGGTCCGCGTCCGAACCTGGTTCCAGCGCACCACAGCAGGTGGTGCCCACCGGACAAGGAACCCCATGGCCAACCACGCGCTCCCCGCCCGCCGCCGCTCCGCCCGCCGGCCCGTCGCCCTCGCCGTCATCGGGGGCGCGGTGCTCGTCGCCATGGGCGCCGGTGTCTGGGCGACGCTCTCGGCGACCGCCTCCAACGCGACGCCCGAGACGATCAGCAGCGGCACCCTCAAGCTGACCCTCGCGGGCAACGGCGCCGGGTTCGACCAGGCGATCTCCAACCTCGCCCCGGGCGACGTCGTCAACCGCTACGTCGACCTGACCAGCGGCGGCAGCCTCGACGCGCAGGCGCTGACCATGCAGGTCGCCGCCACAGGCGCGGGCGCGCTCGTCACCGACGGCACCACGACGAAGGCCCTGCGGGTCACCGTCAAGCAGTGCCCGGGCACCTGGAACACCTCGACCGGCGCGTGCACCGGCACCGCGACGACGCTGCTCCCGGCGACCGCGCTGAGCGGCCTGAGCAGCGCCCAGTCGCTGATCGCGGGCGCGGTCGCCGCGGGCGCCGTCTCGCACCTGCAGGTCTCCGTGCAGCTGCCGGACCAGACCGAGACCACGGTCAACGGCACCCTGCCCACGGCGACGATCCAGGGCCTGACCGCCAACCTCACCTACACCTTCGCCGAGACGCAGCGCTCGGCCGTCACCACCAACTCCTGAGGTGGGGCGCCGGCTCTGGGCCGCCGGGCTGACGGCGGCCGCCGCGCTGGCCGCCGTGCCCGCCACGGCGGACGCGGCCGGCCTGGCCACCGCGTCGGCGACGGCCCGAGCGAGCACCGTGACGTGGTCGGCCGTGCTGGCCGACAGCGCCGGCGCGGTCCAGACCGGCAAGCCGCTCACGGTCTCGTGGGGCCTGCTCGACACCTCGCCGCGCTACGCGTCGGTGCGCAACAACGGCACCGTCGCGCTGACCGGCGAGACCTACCAGGTGAGCGCGAGCCTGGCGACGGTCCGCTTGGACGCCTGCGTCGGCGGCACCTGGTCCGGCGGCGCGTGTTCGGGCGCGATCGTCACGCTCACCGACTCGACGTCCGGCGCGACCGCGGTCACCCGCGCGCTCGCCGCCGGTGAGCAGCTGGGCCTGCGGCTCACCCCGAACGGCCTGCTGGGGCTCGCCAGCGCCTCTCTCAGCGTCTCCGTCTCCCGCGCGCAGGTCCGCGCCGCCACCACCTCGAACTCGTAGGAGCCACCATGACCGCCACCGCGCCCGCCCGGCACCGCGCGACCCGCCCGCCGCGCCGGCTGCCCGGGGTGGTGCTCGCCCTGGTCGCGGTGTTCGCCGTCGCGGGCGCTGTCGCCGTCTTCGTGCTCCGGATCGGCTTCGCCCCCGTGCTCTCGCCGAGCATGGAGCCCGGCTTCGCGCCGGGAGACCTGCTCGTCACCCGTCAGGTGGACGCCCGATCGGTGGACGTCGGCGACGTCGTCGTCCTGCCCCGGCCGGACGCGCCGGGGGAGCGGTACGCCCACCGCGTCATCGAGGTCGACCGCTCGGGGGCCGAGCCGCTGGTGCGGACGAAGGGTGACAACAACGCCGCCGCGGACCCGCAGCGCCTGCGCATCACGTCTGCGACGGTGCCGGTGGCCGTCGGGCACGTGCCGTGGATCGGGCGGGTGGCGCTGCTCGGCCAGTACGGCGTGGTGCGCGTCGCGGTGATCGTCTTCGTGGGGCTGTGCCTGCTCGTGGCCGCGAAGCGGGCGTTGTGGTGATGCTGCCGACCCGCGCCAGGCCGGTCACAATCGCGATCATGGCGAAGGTTCTGGTGGTGGAGGACACCGACAGCATCCGCGAGGTCGTCGAGCTCGCGCTCGACGACGCCTGCTTCGACGTGCGGACCGCCGCGGACGGCGACCGCGCGCTGGCCGAGCTGCGGGCGTGGGACCCGGACGTCGTCGTGCTCGACCTGAACATCCCCGGCCCGGACGGTCTCGAGGTGTGCCGCCGGCTGCGTGGCTTCTCGCAGGCCTATGTCGTGATGCTGACCGCGAAGTCCGACGAGGTCGACAAGCTGGTCGGCCTGGCCAGCGGCGCCGACGACTACCTGACCAAGCCGTTCTCGCCCCGCGAGCTGGTGGCGCGGATCCAGGCGATGCTGCGGCGGCCGCGGGCCCTCGGGGACCCCTCGCCCGCGCCGGGCCGCGTGGTCGGCCCGGTCCGCATCGACACCGAGGCCCGGGACGTGACGGTGGACGGTGCGCACGTCGAGCTGACGCGCATCGAGTTCGACCTGCTGGACGCGCTCACCGAGAACGTCCGCGCGGTCAGCAGCCGCGACGCCCTGCGCCGCCGCGCGTGGGGCGAGAGCTGGCTGGCCGACGACCACGCCGTCGACGTCCACCTGTCGAACCTGCGCCGCAAGCTGGCCGCGGCGGGCGCGCCGGGGTTCATCGCGACGGTCCGCGGCATCGGCTACCGCATCGACCGGGGTGCCCGGTGACGCGCACGGTCCTGGTCGTCGACGACGACCCGGACGTGCGGGAGGTCCTGAGCCTGGCGCTTTCGGCGTTTTCGACGTGGCGGATCGAGACGCTGGCGGGCGGCGCGGAAGCGGTCCGGCGCTGCGGGAACGGCGGGGTGGACGCGGTGGTGCTGGACGTGGAGATGCCGGGTTACGACGGCCGCCGCACCCTGCGCGAGCTGCGGGCGGCGAACGCGGCCCTGCCGGTGGTGTTCCTGACGGCGGCCCCGGACACGGCGGGCCTGCTGGAGCTGGGCGCGCTCGCGGTGCTGGGCAAGCCGTTCGACCCGCTGGGCATCGGGACCCGGCTGGCGGGCCTGCTGCACTGGGACTGACGACTCTCCGGTCTGCGTGTCACCACCAGGCGCGTTCGACGTCCGGTCCGGCGACCGGGAGCCGGACGGTGAAGGTGCTGCCGCCGCCGTCCGCCGCGGCGGCGCGGACCGTGCCGCCGTGGGCGTGCACGATGCCGCGGGTGATCGCCAGGCCCAGGCCCGCGCCGCCGGTGGGCGCGCCCGCCTGGACGAACGGTTCGAAGATCCGGTCGAGGTCTTCCGGCGGCACGCCCGGGCCGTGGTCGCGGACCGACACCTCGGCCCACGCGTGGTCGTCGCGGGCGCCGACCGTGATCGCCGTGCCTTCCGGGGCGACCGCCGCCGCGTTGGCGAGCAGATTGGTGAACACCTGGACGAGCCGGTCGGCGTCGCCGCGGACCGGGCCTGCCGCGCCGGTGCGCTCGATCCGGACGCCCATCCGCTCGGCCGCGCCTTCGACGCTGTCCACCGCGCTCTCCAGCACGCCCGCGACGTCCACATCGGACAGTTTCAGCCGCAGCCTGCCGCCTTGGAGGCGGGTCAGGTCGAGCACGTCGTTGGACAGCCGGATGAGCCGGTCGGTGTTCTTGGCCGCGATCGCGACCAGCCGTGCCGCCCGCTCGTCCAGTTCCCCGAACCGCCCCGAGCCGACCAGCTCGAGGGAACCGTGGATCGACGTCAGCGGCGTCCGCAGCTCGTGGCTCACCAGCGAAACGAACTCCTCGCGCACCTCGCGGGCGCGGTGGGCGTCGCGCCGCGCCTGGACGACCGCGACCTCGAGTTCGACCCAGTGCGCCAGATCGCGCAGGCGGTCCCGCTGCTCCGCCGTCAGCCGGCGCGGCTCGCGGTCGATCACGCACAGCGTCCCGACCTTGTGCCCGGACGGCGTGCTCACCGGCTGCCCGGCGTAGAACCGGATGTACGGCGGCCCGGTGACCATCGGGTTGTCCGCGAAGCGCGGGTCGAGCCGTGCGTCGGGGATCTCCATCAGGTCGTCGCGTTCGATGGCCCGCGAGCAGAAGGACGCGCTGCGCGGGCTTTCCCGCTCGTCGAGCCCGACGCAGGACTTGAACCACTGCCGGTCGAGCTCGACGAGCGAGACGAGCGCGATCGGCACGCCGAAGGAGTGCTGGGCGAGCCGGGTGATCCGGTCGAAGCGCTCTTCGCTGGGGGTGTCGAGCAACTCGAGCGCACGCAGGGCGGCGACCCGCGCCAGCTCCGCATCCCCGTCCACGGCCCCAGTATCGAAGCGCGGCCGCCCGGCTGCGCGCCGCGTGACTCGATCAGGTGACGGCGCACGACCTCGTGCCAGTACTTCGGCGACTGCGTCGTCAGCACGCCGAAGACGTCACCGCTCTCGGCGGCCTCACGACCGACAAAATCGAACTTCCTGTTGCCGCGCAAGGAAAACGAGTAGCGTCGACGGCGTGAAGATCATCGTGCTGGGTGCGACCGGGCTCGTCGGGCGGGCCGTTGCAGCCGCTCTCGAACCGCGTCACGACGTCGTCCGGGTCTCCCGGGCTTCCTCCGTGCGCGCCGACCTCCGGGACCCCGATTCGCTCGACGGGCACTTCGAGGCCAAGCCGGACGCTGTCGTGTGCTGCGCGGCCAACGTCCCCTTGCGGCCCCTGGCCGAGCTGACCGACGAGCGGGTCCTGGACGACCTGCGCGGCAAGCTGCTCGGCCAAGTGGCCCTCGCCCGGCGCGCGGCGGCGTACCTGACCGGCGGCTCCATCACCCTCACCGGCGGGACGTTCGCCGAGCCGATCCCGGGCAGCGGGCTCGGCGCGCTCGTCAACGCCGGGCTCGAGGGCTTCGTCCGCTCGGCCGCCGCCGAACTGCCGGACGGCCTGCGCATCAACGTCGTCAGCCCGGGCTGGATCCGCGAGACCCTCGAAGCGATGGGGGAGACGGGCGGGACGCCGGTGGCCGTGGTCGCCGAGGCCTACCGCGCCCTCGTCGAAGGCGACGCGAACGGGACCACCGTCAGACCGCGGTAGCGTGCCATGCGTGGTCGGCGAAGGCGTCGTCCAGCGGGGCGTCCGTCAGGCGGTTCGCGAACGTCGACAGTGTGTAAGTCCCGATACCCAGTACGACTTCCAGGGCGTTCCGGGCCGTGTACCCGGCGTCGGTGAACGCCGTCAGCTCCGCGGGCGGGACGTCGCCGGTCGTGTCGAGCACCACGAGCACGAAGCGGCGCAACGCTTCCAGTCGCGGCGAGGGCAAGGCCGACTGCGCCCGCAACGCCGTGATCAGCTCCGGTGACGCCGGCAGGCCGGACAGGGCAGCCGTGTGCATTGCCACGCACAGGTGACACCCGTTGCGGGCCGCCACCGTCATGACCAGGACTTCGCGGTCCAGGGCCGGCAGGGTCGTGGACTCGAAGATCGCGTTCAGCTTCAGGAAGCCGTTCAGCAGCTCCGGAGACGTCGCCAGGCGGGCGACGGCCGCCGGGACGCGGCCGAACTTCTTCGCGGTGGCCGCCATCGCGGGGCGGGCGGCCGGGGGTGCAGACTCCGGGGTGTGATCGGGGAACAAGACGTCTCCAGACGTAGGATCGACAATGTGGTTGTCGAAACCGTAAACCTGGTTGTCGAATTTGGCAAGGACTCATGACCGACACGCCCGGGTACGAGCTGCCCTTCCTGCTCTTCGGCGGCTTCCGCACGCTCATCGACCGCCTCCACGCCGAGCTCGCGCGCCGCGGGCACCCGGACGTCCGCCCGTCCTACGGCTTCGCGATGCAGGCCATCGGCGTCCGGGGCGCGACGGCGTCGGAGATCGGCCGCCGGCTCGGCGTGTCCAAGCAGGCGGCGGGCAAGACGGTCGAACGGCTCGAGGCGCTCGGGTACGCCGAGCGCGCCGACGACCCGGACGACGCGCGCCGCAAGATCGTGCGGCTCACCGCGCACGGCGTCGACGCGCTCTCGAAGTCCGCGGAAATCTTCGACGACCTGCGGAAGGACTGGGCTCGCACGGTCGGTGCCGAACGGATGACGGCACTCGAGACCGACCTGCGCGCGGTCGTCGGCCCCGCGGCGTACCGCCTGGACGCCGCGGGGTGGTTCGCGAGCTAGTAGCCGCAGCCCGGGTCCGGCGCGTCCTCCGACAGCGGGCTGCCCGCCGGGAGCACGTACAGGACTTCGAGCACCAGCGGCGTCGTCCCGAGGTTGCGGCCGATGTGCACCTGGTCGGGCTTTTCGGTGAACGCGCGCCCGGCGCGGAAGACGCCGTCGAGGCTGCAGTCGGCCAGGTTGTGCGTGAGCGTCCCGGACTTCACGTACGCGTAGAGCGTGCCGTCGTGGAAGTGCCAACCGGTGTAGCCGCCGGGCTGGATGGTGATCTCCCGCAGCGTGTAGTCGGTGTGGCCGACGGTCTTCTGCGCCAGGATCGTGCCCGTGACGCCGCTGCCCGGCGTCGCGGACGCGGTCGCGGGCAGCAGGACCGCGGCGAGCACGGACGCGGCGAGAACGGTGAAGGGCTTGCGCATCGGGGACTCCTCCCTCGGGGACGGGGGAAAGCTACCGCGAACCGGGGTGCCCGCGGGGGCCGCCGATCGGGCAGTGCTCCGCGGGTCATTCGGGCTTGCGCTGGAGTTCGCTCCAGCTCTTAACGTCGGGGGATGACCACTGCACAGCACAAGCTCGGCTCGGGCTTCGGCGCCACCAGCACCGCGGCCGACGTCGTCGCCGGCCTCGACCTGACCGGCAAGCTCGCGATCGTCACCGGCGGCTACTCCGGCATCGGCCTGGAGACGACGCGGGCGCTGACCGCCGCCGGCGCGCACGTCGTCGTCCCGGCCCGTCGCCGCGCCACGGCCGAAGAAGCCTTGCGGGGCTGGGAAAACGTCGAGGTCGACGAGCTCGACCTGGCCGACCTCGAAAGCGTCCGCGCGTTCGCCGAGCGGTTCGCCGCCTCGGGCCGCGGCATCGACGTCTTCATCGGCAGCGCCGGGATCATGGCGTCGCCCGAAACCCGGGTCGGGCCGGGCTGGGAGGCGCAGTTCGCGACCAACCACCTCGGGCACTTCGCCCTGGTGAACCGGTTGTGGCCCGCGGTCAACCCGGGCGCGCGCGTCGTTTCGGTGTCCTCGCGCGGCCACCACTTCGGCCCGGTCCGCTTCGACGACCTCGACTTCCGCCAGGGCTACGACAAGTGGCTCGCCTACGGCCAGGCGAAGACCGCGAACGTCCTCTTCGCGGTGCAGCTGGACAAGCTGGCGCGCGACGTTCGCGCATTCGCCCTGCACCCGGGCCGGATCTTGACGGACCTGGTGCGCTACCTCGACCGCGAGGAGCTGGTCGCGGCGGGCATGCTGGACGCGGACGGCCAGGTGACGGGCGAGGTGAAGACGCCGGAGCAGGGCGCCGCGACACAGGTTTGGGCGGCGACGTCCGCCCAGCTCGACGGTCTCGGCGGCGTCTACCTCGAAGACTGCGACATCGCCGAGCCCGCCCCCGCCGACGGCACCCGCACGGGCGTCAAGGACTACGCGATCGACCGGGCCTTCGCCGAGCGCCTGTGGACGGTCTCGGCCGAGCTGACCGGTGTCGACGCTTTCGCCTGACGCCGTGCTAGAGCTTTTCGACCTGCCGCACCAGGAGGTCGATCTCGTCCTCGGTGTTGTAGTAGTGCACGGACGCCCGGACCATGTCCGGCAGGGCGCGCGCGGTGAAGTCGAACTGGGCCGAGGTGGCCGTCGACAGTGACGTGTTGATGTTCGCCTCGGCCAGCTTGGCTTTGACCTCCGCCGCCGGGGTGCCGTCGACGCTGAAGGTGACGATGCCGCACTTGCGGGCGCCGACGTCGTGTACGCGCGCTCCGGTGTCCGAGAGACGGCTTCGCAGTGTCGCGGCCAGAGACGCGACGCGCTCTTCGATGGCCGGCAGTCCCCAGCCGAGCGCGTAGTCGATCGCCGCGCCGAGGCCGACCACCGCGGCGAAGTCGCGCTCCCACACCTCGAAGCGCTTCGCGGTCGGGTCGATGACGTACTCCGACGGTGCTTCCCAGGTCGCCGAATGCAGGTCGAGCATCGCGGGCTCGAGCCGCTCCCGCAGCCGCGGGTGCACGTACAGGAACCCGGTGCCGCGCGGGCCGCGCAGGTACTTGCGCCCGGTCGTCGACAGCGCGTCGCACTTCAGGCGCGCGACGTCGAGGTCGACCTGGCCGGCCGACTGGCACGCGTCGAGCAGGAACGGGATGCCGGCCGCTTCGGCGACCGCGCCGATCTCCTCGGCCGGGTTGACCAGCCCGCCCTGGGTGGGCACGTGGCTGACGGCGATCAGCTTGACGTCGCCGTCGACGCGCCGCCGCAGCTCCTCGACGTCCAGCTGGCCCGACTCGTCGTCGCCGACCACCTCGACGACCGCGCCGGTGCGCTTCGCGACCTGCAGGAACGCGATGGCGTTGCTGGCGTACTCCGCGCGGGAGGTGAGGATCCGGTCGCCGGGCCCGAACGGCAGCGCGTAGAAGACCGCCTGCCACGACCGGGTCGCGTTGTCGGTCAGCGCGATGTCGTCGGGTTCGCCGACGACGAGGGCCGCCGCCGACGCGTACACCGCGGCCAGGCGGTCCGCCGCTTCGGCGGCCGCTTCGTAGCCGCCGACCAGGGCTTCGTGGCGCAGGTAGTCGACGACGGTGTCGGTCACGACGGCCGGGGGCAGGGCGGAACCCGCGTTGTTGAAGTGGACCACTTCGGCGCAGCCGGGCGTTTCACGGCGGGCGCGGTCGACGTCGAAGGTCATGTGAACTGAATACAGTAGGTCAGTTCTGTATGCAATACTGCCCGCATGGCCAAGACGCCGATGCGCAGCGACCTCACCGAGGAGGTCACGGCCCGCGTGCTCGACGGGCGGCTCGCCGCCGGTACCCGCGTCAACGAGGTGCACCTGGCCCGCGAGCTGGGGGTCAGCCGGACGCCGCTGCGCGAGGCGCTGATCGGGCTCGCCGACCGCGGGCTGCTCGTCTCCGCGCCGGGCCGCGGGTTCCTGGTGCCGCCGTTCGACCCGGACGAGGCCCGCCGCCTCTACCCGCTGGTCGCCGAGCTCGAAGCGCTCGCCCTGCGCTGGACGTCGCCGCTCGAGCTGGCCGGGCTGCCGGACGCGCTCGACGCCGTCGCCGAGGAGATGACCGCGGCACTCGAAACCGGCGGCGATCTGTCCGAAGTGGACGACCGGTGGCACGCGCTGCTGCTGTCGCGCTGCCCGAACCCGCACCTGCTGCGCCTGATCGAGCAGACCAAGCCGCTGCTGAAGCGGTACGAATCGTGCTACTTCGGCGGGGCGGGCCGCGCCGCGGAGAGCATCGGCGAGCACCGCCGGATCGCGGCCGTCCTGCGCGACGGCGATCTGCCCGCCGCGTCCGCGGTGCTCGTCCGCAACTGGGTGAAAGCGCTGACCTACCTGGGGAAGGACGAACGATGATCATCGCGCACCTGAGCGACCTCCACCTCGACGGCGGGCAGCGGGCCGAAGACCGCGTCGCCGCCGTCATGGGCTACCTGCGGGACCTGGCCGTCGACGTGGTCGTCGTCACCGGCGACATCGCCGACCACGGCGCCGCGCCGGAGTACGCGCGCGCCGCCGAACTGCTCGTGCACCCGGCGCCGGTGCTGGTCCTCCCGGGCAACCACGACAGCCGCGCCGCGTTCCGCGCCGGGCTGCTCGGGCTGCCCGCCTCCGGCGAACCGATCGACGTCGCCCACGAGGTCGGCGGCGTCCTGTTCGCGCTGTGCGACTCGACGATCCCGGGCCGCGGCGCGGGGTTCCTCGCCGACGAGACCCTCGGCTGGCTCGACGGCGTGCTTTCCGAGGGCGACGGCCCGGCGTTCGTCGCCTTCCACCACCCGCCGGTCGAAGTCGGCGTCCCGCTGGTGGACGCGATCCGGCAGGCCGGCGAGGAGCGGCTGGCTTCGGTGCTGGCCCGCCACCCGCGCGTGAAGGCGCTGCTGGCCGGCCACGTGCACACGGGCGCGTCGACGACGTTCGCGGGCGTCCCGCTGCGGATCGCGCCGGGCGTGGTTTCGCAGTCGCTGCTCCCGGCCGAGCCCGGCTCCGGGCGCGGCTGGGCGGAGGGCGGCCCGCTGGACTACGAGCGGCCGCCGTCCCTGCTCCTGCACGTCCTGCACGACGACGGCCGGGTGACCAGCCACCACCGCGTCGTCGCTAGCGGTTGAACACCGGCAGCGTGACCTTCGACGGCCTCGCCGCGTCGTGGAACACCTCGAACCGGTTGGCCTTGCCCTCGATCGCCCGCGTCACCGGCTCGTCCGTGCCGTGGTTGCGCGCGAAGCGCGGGAACGCGCCGCCCGCGACCTGGACGCGCAGTCGGTGGCCGCGGCGGAAGCGGTAGGCCGTCGGGTCGAGCGTGACCTCCGCCGCCACGACGCCGTCGGCGTCGGCGGCCGGGAAGCCCGGGCGCAGCCGGAGGATCCCGTCGGTGACGTTGCGGGACACGCCGCCGGCGTCGACGTCGCAGACCCGGACGTAGACGTCGGCGTGGCCCAGTTCGGTGCGCACGTGGACGGTCGCCGTCACCTCGCCGATGACGTCGAGGTCCGACGGCAGCGGCTCGCCGGTGAACACCAGCACGTCCGGGCGCGCCTCGACCTCCTGGTTGTCCCGCTGCTTCCAGTCGCCGGTCAGCAGCGGGCCGCCGACCGCGGGCGTCGGGTCCGCCGGGTCGTAGGTGAACGTCGTCGGCCGCGCCTCGGCCGCGACGGCCTCGCCGAGCCCGCCGATCGGCCGCAGGTGCGACGCGGTCGGCGCCGAGGGCGGCGGCCAGGACTCGAAGTCCAGCCAGGAGTTCGCGCCCTGCAGGAAGAGCCGGACCGGGGCGCGCTGCAGCTGGGTGCGGTCGCCGAGCAGGTGCGCGCGCAGGAACCCGAGCTGGTCGCGGATCATCGGGCCCATGCTCCCGGGCTCGCCGTGCGCCCACGGCCCGATCGTGATCCGCGGCGCCTTGCCCGCCTCGGCGAGGGTCCGGAAGTCCTGCAGCTGGGAGCCGATGAACAGGTCGTACCAGCCGGTGACCATCGACACCGGGACGTCGAGCTTCGCGACTTCGGCGCTGTGGTCGGACATGGCCCAGTAGTCGTCGTCCGGCACGAAGTGCTCGGTGACGTCCTGGAGGAACTGCACGGGCTTCCCGATCGCGGCGACGTCGGCGCGGCCCAGCGGCAGGAACGACATCGCCTTGCGGGTCTTGCGCTTCTGCAGCGGGTTCGGCAGCGCGGCGAACCGCTCTTCCTGCCGGCCGATCATCGCCGACCACGAGACCATGTTGTCCGCGGCGAGCACGCCACCCGGGTAGAACGTCGAAATGAACTCCGACGCCGTGACGCCCAGGCACATCGCGGCCAAGGGCGGGTCGAGGTACGGCCCGAGCGCCCACTGCGTGTGCCCGAGGTAGCTGGCCCCCGCGGTGCCGATGGTCCCGTCGCACCACGGCTGGGCGCGCAGCCACTCGGCGGTCGCGATGCCGTCTTCGCGCTCGAGGTGGAAGGGCCGGAACTCGCCGCCGGAGCCGAACGAGCCGCGGGTGCTCTGGACGACCGTCTGCAGGCCGTGCCGGGCGAACGTGTCCCCGAAGAGCTTCCCGAGCAGGCCCGAGCGGCCGTACGGCGTGCGGATCAGCACCACCGGCGCCGACGTCGTGCCGGCGGGGGCCCACCGGTCGGCGAGCAGCGTCACGCCGTCGTGCATCGGCACGGCGAGATCGCGCGTGACGACGGGCTTGGGGCCCTCGGCGCGGGGGAGTCCGAACAGCTTGTCGACAAGTCGGTCCAGCACGGGCGCCCGCCTTCCGAAGTGGAGTCGATCCTTCCGGATCCGACCGTACCTCAGTTCGCGCGCGCGAGCGTTTCCGGACGCAGCAGCCTCGCGAGCTCCTCGGCCGGGATCAGGCCCTTCTCGACGACGAGCTCGGCGACGCCCCGCCCGGTCGCGAGGGCCTCCTTCGCGATCTCGGTCGCGGCCGCGTAGCCGATGCTCGGGTTGAGCGCCGTGACGAGCCCGATCGAGTTCTCGACGTAGGCGCGCATGACGTCGACGTTCGCCGTGATGCCCGAGACGCACTTCGCGGCCAGTGTCCGGCAGGCCGCGCCGAGGTGCGTGATGCTCTCCGACAGCGCGTGCAGGATGACCGGTTCGAACGCGTTGAGCTGCAGCTGCCCGGCTTCGGCGGCCATGGTCACGGTGACGTCGTTGCCGATCACCTCGAACGCGACCTGGTTGACCACCTCGGGGACGACGGGGTTGATCTTGCCGGGCATGATCGACGACCCGGCCTGCACCGGCGGCAGGTTGATCTCGTTGAGCCCGGCGCGCGGGCCCGACGAAAGCAGGCGAAGGTCGTTGCAGCTCTTCGACAGCTTGACGGCGATCCGCTTGAGCACGCCGGAAAGGTGCACGAACGCGCCGCAGTCCTGCGTCGCCTCGACGAGGTCCGCGGCGGTGACGACCGGCAGCCCGGTGATCTCGCGCAGGTGGCGGCACGCCGCCTCGGCGTAGCCCGGCGCGGCGTTGAGGCCGGTGCCGATCGCGGTCGCGCCGAGGTTGATCTCGTGCAGCAGCGTGACGGCTTCGTTGAGCCGCTGCCGGTCTTCGCCGAGCATGACGGCGTAGGTGCCGAACTCCTGCCCGAGCGTCATCGGGACGGCGTCCTGCAACTGCGTGCGGCCCATCTTCAGCACGTCGTGGAACTCGACGGCCTTGGCCGCGAACGCCTTCTCCAGCACGATCATCGCTTCGGACAGCTCGCGCACGGCGATGATGGTCGCGACGTTCACCGCGGTCGGGTACGCGTCGTTCGTCGACTGCCCGAGGTTGACGTGCTCGTTGGGGTGCACCACGTGGTAGTCGCCCTTGGCGTGCCCGAGCAGCTCGAGGGCGCGGTTCGCGATGACCTCGTTGGCGTTCATGTTGGTCGACGTCCCGGCGCCGCCCTGGATGACGTCGACGACGAACTCGCCGTGCAGCCCGCCTTCGCGGATTTCCGTGCAAGCGGCGCAGATCGCGTCGGCGATCTCGGGAGCGAGCAGCCCCAGCTCGGCGTTCGCGCGCGCGGCGGCTTCCTTCACCGCGGCCAGCGCTTCGATCAGGTGCGGGTAGGCGGAGATCGTCGTGCCGGTGATGGGGAAGTTTTCGCGGGCGCGAGCGGTGTGCACGCCCCAGTACGCCTCGGCGGGGACGTCCTTGTCGCCGAGCAGGTCGTGTTCGCGGCGGGTGGTCATCGCAGGCTCCCCACAGACAGGTTTCCGGTGAAACGCAGGTTGTCCGGGCCGGGCGGCACGTCGACGCCGCACAGCTTCAGCGCCGCGGCCAGCACCGGGTAGCGCGCCCGGTCACCGCCGTCGGCGATCTTGAACGCGATCGCCGTGCCGTCCGGCAGCGCGGCGATCTGGACGGCCTCGAAGCCGTCCTTCGCGATCAGCCCGGGCACCGCGCGCATGACGGCGGTGACGTCACGGCGGCTGCCGCCGACCAGGTCCGGATGCCGGCGGATCCCGTCGGCCACCAGGAATTCCGGTGTGCCGGGCGCGGCCGTGGCGATCTTCGAGACGGCCGTGGCGAGGCCGCGCAACGTCGTCGCGAAAAGGGGCGCGCCGCAGCCGTCGACGGCGACGCGCTCGATGCCGCGGCCGGTCAGGTCCTCGACGGTGGCGGCGATCGCGCGCTGCAGCGGGTGGGCGGGGCCGAGGTAGCCGTCGGTGCTCCAGCCGTTCAGCTCGCACGTCGCGAGCATCGCCGCGTGCTTGCCGGAGCAGTTGTGCGCGAGCCGGCTCGGCGCGCGGCCCGACGCCACCCAGATGTCGCGCTCGATCGGGTCGAACGGGAAGTCCGCCGGGTTGCCGAGCGCGTCGGGGGAGCGGCCGTCGAGGACGGCCGAGGCGGCGTCGAGGTGCCGGGCCTCGCCGGAGTGGCTGGCCGCCGCGATGGCGAACCCGGCGGGGGACAGCCGCAGCCCGAGCCGCGCCATCGCCGTGGCCTGCAAGGGTTTCGCCGTCGAACGCGGGTACATCGGGGCGTCGGGGTCGCCCGCGGCGGCCAGCGTCGAGCCGTCCGGGGCGAGCACGACCAGGGAGCCGTGGTGGCCGCCCTCGACCATGCCGTCGCGGATCAGCTCGACCAGCGGTTCGTGGCTCACAGGCCCTCCTTGTCGAACTCGCGCATGTCGATCCGCCTGCGCACGGCGAACCAGCCGGCGACCAGCGCGACGGCGATCGCGGGCAGGCACAGCAGGGTGATCCGGCCGGTCTCGTCGAAGCCCATCAGCACGACGACCGCGGCGAGGAACACGAGCGTCGCGATCTCGGTGTACGGCGAGAACGGGAGCCGGAACGCGGGCCGCTCGAGGCCGTCGCGCTTCGCCTTCCGGACGAACAGCAGGTGGCAGAGCACGATGATCGCCCAGGTCGCGAGGATGCCGATGGCGGCGAAGTTGAGCACGATGTCGAAGGCGTCCTTCGGCACGACGTAGTTCAGCCCGACGCCGGCCACGCAGACCGACGCCGTCAGCAGGATGCCGCCGTAGGGCACCTGGTTGCGGTTCATCACGCCGGTGAACTTCGGCGCCGAACCCGCCTTCGCCATCGACCGCAGGATGCGGCCGGTCGAGTACAGCCCCGAGTTCAGGCTGGACAGCGCCGCGGTGAGCACGACCAGGTTCATCACGCTGTCCGCCGCGGGCACGCCGAGGTGCGCGAGCACGGTGACGAACGGGCTCTGGTCCTTCGTGTACGTGCTCCACGGCAGCAGCATCGCCAGCAGCACGACCGAACCGACGTAGAACACGAGGATGCGCCACATGATGGAGTTGATCGCCTTCGGCATGATCTTCTCCGGGTTCTCGGTCTCGCCCGCGGCGACGCCGACCAGCTCGACCGAGGCGTAGGCGAACACGACGCCCTGCACGATCAGCACCATGGGCAGCAGCCCGGCGGGGAAGAACCCGCCGTGGTCGGCCAGCAGTCGCGGCCCGCCGGCGGCGCCGTCGATCGGCGTCTGCGTCACCAGCAGGAAGATCCCGATCACCATGAACAACACGAGCGCGGCGACCTTGACGATGGCGAACCAGAACTCCATCTCGCCGAACAGCTTCACCGAGACGAGGTTGAGCGTCAGGACGACCGCCAGCGCGATCAGCGCGAGCACCCACTGCGGGACCGGCGAGAAGAACGACCAGAAGTGCGCGTAGAGCGCGATGGCCGTGATGTCGGCGATGCCGGTGGTCGACCAGTTGAGGAAGTGCATCCAGCCGGCGACGTACGCGCCCTTCTCGCCCATGAACTCACGCGCGTAGGAGACGAAGGCGCCGCTGGAGGGCCTGTAGAGAATCAGTTCGCCGAGCGCGCGCACGACGAAGAACGCGAAGAGCCCGCAGACGGCGTAGACGATCGCCAGTGCCGGGCCGGCCTGGGCGAGCCGCCCGCCGGCGCCGAGGAACAGGCCGGTGCCGATGGCGCCGCCGATCGCGATCATGTTCACGTGTCGCGGTTTCAGCGCCTTGTTGTAGCCGGCGTCGCCCGCGTCCGCGGACGTGGCCGTAAGGGTCTGTTCGGTCACTGGTCCCCGTTCACGATGCTGGTGAGAGTGGCTTCGACGTGCGTCAGGTGGGCGGTCATGGCGTCGACGGCTTCCGTTTCGGAGCCGCTCTCGATCGCCGCGACGATCGCCCGGTGCTCGACGTTCGACCGGCGGCGCCGGTCGCCGAGCTGGTTCAGGAAGGCGGACTGCCGCGCGAGCGCGTCCCGGATCTCTTCGATCACCTTCCCGAACACGGGGTTGCCCGAGGCCTGGGCGATGGTGATGTGGAAGAGCGAGTCGAGCGCGACCCACGCCGTGTTGTCGGTCTCGGCGTCCATCCGCTCGACGAGGTGGGCGAGCAGGTCGAGGTCGTCCTGGCTGCGTCTCAGCGCGGCGTAGCCGGCGACGGGGATCTCGACGTGCCGGCGCACCTCGATGAGGTCGCGGGCGGAGTAGGGCCCGAACGTCGGGTTCTCCGCGGGCCCGGCGGCGGTCACGAAGGTGCCCTTGCCGGTCTTGGACTCGGTCATGCCGAGCGCCTGCAGGCCGCGCAGCGCCTCGCGGATGACGGAGCGGCTGACCTCGAACTCCCTGCTCAGGGACGCCTCGGACGGCAGCTTGGCGCCGACGGGGTAGTCACCGCTTTCGATGAGCCGGCGCAGGTGGGCCAGCACGGCCTCCATGGCGCTCACCCGGCGTGGACCACCTTGTCCGGCTGTCTGGCTGTCAGACAGGTTCATGCGGGGAATGCTCGGTTCCGCGGGGTCCGCTGTCAACGGTCGCCCGCACGCTTGTGGGCCACTTCACGGGTTCGCTGACAACCGGACAGAAGTCCACCGGGTCGTTGACGCCCGGAAACGGGTGACCGTAGCGTTGCGCAGCGTCAAGTCCGACATCGTTGTCAGCGGGAGCGAGCCATGGTCGCGCGGAAGTTCCTGACGGTGCTCGGCACCGTGGCCCTGGCCGCGACGGCGTTCGCGCCACCGGCAGCGGCGGGCGTCGCCCTGGTCGCCGACCCGGCGTCCTACGTCGACCCGCTGATCGGCAGCACCAACGCGGGCAACACCTACCCGGGCGCGACGACGCCGTTCGGCATGCTGGCGTGGAGCCCGACGACGACCCGCGGCAAGCAGAACGGAACGGGCGCGGCCGGCGGCTACCAGTACGACGTCACGCGGCTGCGCGGCTTCAGCCTCACCCACCTCGACGGCACCGGCTGCACGCCGGGCGCTTCGGGGGACATCCCGATCATGCCGTTCCCGGGCGCGGTCCTGTCGTCGCCGTCGGCCGACGCGACCGACCAGGTCTTCGCGAGCGACTTCTCCCACGCCGACGAAACCGCCGAGCCGGGCCACTACGGCGTTCGCCTGGCCAACGGCGTCGGCGTCGACCTGACGACCACGGACCGGGCCGGGATCGGCAAGTTCGCCTTCCCCGCCGGTTCCCCGGCCACGCTGCTCTTCCGGACGTCGAACTCGCTGCCGGGCAGCTCGAACGCGTCGATCAGCATCGACGCGGCGCACCGGCGCGTGACGGGCTCGGTCGACTCGGGCGGCTTCTGCGGCCGCACCACCGGCGGCGAGGAGAACCAGCGCTCCTACTACACGCTGCACTTCAGCGTCACGTTCGACCAGCCGATCACGTCGCAGGGCACCTGGGTCGACGGGACATTGCGGCCCGGTTCCCGCAGCGCCTCCGGCGGCGAGGGCTACACCGACGCCGAGCGCGTCGGCAAGGGCTCGGGCGGGTACGTCGGCTTCGCGCCGGGCAGCCCGGTCACGGCCCGGATCGGCATCTCGTACGTCAGTGCGGCGAACGCCCAGCGCAACGCCGACGCCGAGATCCCGGCTTCGCGGACGTTCGGCGACGTGCGTGCTTCCGCGCGTCGCGCGTGGACGGACCAGCTGAAGAAGATCGAGATCGGCGGCGGCACGCACGCCCAGCTCACGACGTTCTACACCGCGCTGTACCACGCGCTGCAGGAGCCGAGCCTCGCCAGCGACGTCACCGGCGAATACCTCGGCAGCGACCGGAAGGTGCACAAGCTCGCGAAGGGCCAGCACGCGCAGTACGGGACGTTCTCCGGCTGGGACGTCTACCGCGCGCAGGTCCAGCTGCTCGCGTTCCTCGACCCGGCGCGGGCGGGCGATTACGCGCAATCGCTGTACAACTACGCCAGCCAGAACGGCGGCGAGTGGGACCGCTGGCTGCACAACAACGGCGGCACGCACGTGATGTCGGGCGACCCGTCGGCGCCGGCGCTGGCCGGGATGTACGCGTTCGGCGCTCGCAACTTCGACGTCCGCGGCGCCTTCGCTTCGCTGTCGCGGGCGGCCACGGTCCCGACGGCCGACGACACGCGCGACGCGGGCTGCCCGATCCAGTGCATCGGCCAGCGTCCCGGCCTGGCGGACTACCTGAAGCTGCACTACGCGCCGGACGACGCGTGCCACTGCTGGGGCTCGGCCGCCGAGACGCTCGAAGACTCCGTCGCGGACTTCGCGCTTTCGGACTGGGCTTCGCGGCTCGGCGCCGGCTCGGCTTCCTTCCTGGCGCGGTCGGGTTACTGGCGGAACCTGGTGAACCCGCAGGCTTCGCCGTCCGGTCCGTACGTCCAGGCGCGGAAGTCGGACGGCACGTGGGTGACGCCGTTCGAACCGGCGACGGACACCGGGTTCGTCGAGGGCAGCAGCGCGCAGTACACGTGGATGGCGTCGCACGACGTGGCCGGCGTGGTCGCGGGCCTGGGCGGCGCACCGGCCGCCTTGAAGCGCCTGGACGGCTTCTTCCACGACGCGGCGGGCAACTGGGCGCTCTCCGGTGCCGACGACGTCCACTACAACCCGGGGAACGAGCCGGACATCAACGCGCCCTGGCTGTACGACTACCTCCAGCGGCCGTGGCAGACGCAGGAGACGGTCCGGCAGATCGTGACCACGATCTACGGCCCGGGCACGGGCGGCCTGCCCGGCAACGACGACCTCGGCACGATGTCGGCGTGGTACGTCTTCGCGGCGCTGGGGATGTTCCCGCAGGTCCCGAGCCGCGCGGACCTGGTGCTGGCGTCCCCGCTGTTCCCGCGCGCGGTGGTCCACCGCGGCAACGGCGCGACGATCACGGTGGACGCCCCGCGCGCGTCGGCGGACACGTACTACGTCCAGGGCGTGCGGGTGAACGGCTCGCCGACGTCGAAGCCGTGGGTCCCGGAGTCGTTCACCGCGAACGGCGGCACGATCGGCTACGACCTGGCTGCGACGCCGAACCAGTCGTGGGGTACGGCGGCGGCCGACGCCCCACCGCAGGCGGCGCTCCCGGCATTTCACCCGAACGTGGCCGCCCCGGCGGCCCCGGCGCCCGCCCGCACGGTGGTGACCCCGGCCGGCTGACGCGCCGCGCGCCCACCCCGCCCCGCGACCACCCGGTCACGGTCCGCCGCAGTGATCATCACCGCCCGAAGCGGTGGCGCGTCGCAGCGGCGGAACGGCTCCCGGGAGGAGCAGAATCGAGCCGGCGAGCACGTGTCGGCACCGGGAACGCCACGGGTTAGGGTGGGGGACCCGGGCGCGCCGGTCCGCTTCACCTAGGGGAGGTTTTCGCTGGTGTCGAACGATTCTTTCGTCCACCTGCACGTCCACACCGAGTACTCCATGCTCGACGGTGCGGCGAAGATCGCTCCCCTCTTCGCGGAGGCCGCCCGCCTCGGCATGCCCGCGGTCGGCATGACCGACCACGGCAACATGTACGGCGGCGACGAGTTCTACCAGCAGTCGAAGAAGCACGGCCTCAAGCCGATCATCGGCATCGAGGCCTACATCGCGCCGGAGAGCCGGTTCCACAAGAAGCCGGTCTTCTGGGGGCAGTCGAACCAGCGCGGCTCCGACGAGCTGGGCGAGGGCGGCGACGTCTCGGGCGCCGGCGCGTACACCCACATGACGATGCTCGCGCAGAACGCGACCGGCCTGCGGAACCTCTTCAAGCTGTCCTCGCTGGCCAGCATGCAGGGCTACTACCGCAAGCCGCGGATGGACCGCGAGCTGATCGCCGAGAACCACTCCGGGATCATCGCCACCACCGGCTGCCCGTCCGGCGAGGTGCAGACCCGGCTGCGGCTGGGCCAGAAGGAAGCGGCGATCCAGGCCGCGTCCGACTACAAGGACATCTTCGGCGCCGACAACTTCTTCCTCGAGCTGATGGACCACGGCCTGCCGATCGAGCGGTCGGTCCGCGAAGGCCTCCTCGAGATCGGCCGCCTCCTCGACCTCAAGCCCCTCGCGACGAACGACTCGCACTACGTCACCAAGGACCAGGCCGACACGCACTCGGCGCTCCTGTGCGTCCAGGCCGGCAAGACCCTCAACGACCCGACCCGGTTCAAGTTCGACGGCGACGGCTACTACCTCAAGTCCGCCGCCGAGATGCGCGAGTACTGGGACAAGGAGGTCCCGGGCGCGGCGGACACGACGCTGATGATCGCCGAGCGCATCGAGTCCTACGAAGACGTCTACGCGCACAAGGACCGGCTGCCGTTCTTCGAGGTCCCGGAGGGCTACGACCAGGGCGGCTGGCTGCGCGAAGAGGTCGCGAAGGGCCTGAAGTGGCGCTTCCCGGAGGGGCCGCCCGAGGGCTACGACGAGCGCATCGAGAAGGAGCTCGACGTCATCATCGGGAAGGGCTTCCCGGCCTACTTCCTGATCGTCGCCGACCTCATCTCCTACGCCCGCCGCGTCGGCATCCGGGTCGGCCCGGGCCGTGGTTCGGCCGCCGGCTCGCTGGTCGCGTACGTGCTCGGTATCACGAACCTGGACCCGATCCCGCAGAAGCTGCTGTTCGAGCGGTTCCTGAACCCCGAGCGCGTCTCGATGCCCGACATCGACATCGACTTCGACGACCGCCGGCGCGGCGAGATGATCCGGTACGCGACCGAGAAGTACGGCTCGGACAAGGTCGCCCAGGTCATCACCTTCGGCACGATCAAGACGAAGGCCGCGATCAAGGACTCCGCGCGCGTCCACTTCGGCCAGCCCGGTTACGCCATCGCGGACAAGATCTCCAAGGCGCTGCCCCCGCCGATCATGGCGAAGGACATCCCGCTCTCGGGCATCGTCGACTCGAAGCACGAGCGCTACGGCGAGGCCGCCGAGGTCCGCGCGCTGGTCGAGACCGACGAAGAGTGCAAGACGATCTTCGAGACCGCCCGCGGTCTCGAGGGCCTGATCCGCAACGCGGGCGTGCACGCCTGCGCGGTCATCATGTCCTGCGACCCGCTGACCGACGCCATCCCGCTCTGGCAGCGCGACGACGGCTCGATCATCACGGGCTGGGACTACCCGTCGTGCGAGGCCATCGGCCTGCTGAAGATGGACTTCCTGGGCCTGCGGAACCTGACGGTCATCGGGGACGCGATCGACAACATCAAGGCCAACCGCGGGATCGACATCGACCTCGACACGCTGGGCGTCGAGGACCCGGAGACGTACAAGCTGCTCGCCCGCGGCGACACGCTCGGCGTGTTCCAGCTGGACGGCGGGCCCATGCGCGACCTGCTGCGCCGCATGGAGCCCACGGTGTTCGACGACATCGTCGCGGTCGGTGCGCTGTACCGCCCCGGCCCGATGGGCATGAACGCGCACAACGACTACGCCGACCGGAAGAACAACCGGCAGAAGGTCAAGCCGATCCACCCGGAGCTCGACGAGCCGCTGCGGGAGATCCTGGCCGACACCTACGGCCTGATCGTGTACCAAGAGCAGATCATGCACATCGGCCAGAAGGTGGCCGGGTACACGATGGGCCGCGCGGACGTGCTCCGCCGCGCGATGGGCAAGAAGAAGAAGGAAGTCCTCGACCTCGAGTACGAGGGCTTCGAGGCCGGCATGAAGGCCAGCGACCTGGTCCCCGGCGGGTTCTCCGCCGAGGCCGTCAAGGCGCTGTGGGACACGATCCTCCCGTTCGCCGGCTACGCGTTCAACAAGAGCCACGCGGCCGCGTACGGCCTGGTCTCCTACTGGACCGCGTACCTCAAGGCGAACTTCACCGCGGAGTACATGGCCGCCCTGCTGACGTCGGTCGGCGACAACAAGGACAAGTCGGCGGTCTACCTGTCGGAGTGCCGTCGCCTCGGCATCAAGGTGCTCCCGCCGGACGTCAACGAGTCGGCCCTGCGGTTCGCGGCCGTCGGGGACGACATCCGCTTCGGCCTGGGTGCCGTCCGCAACGTCGGCGCGAACGTCGTCGAGTCGATCATCAAGACGCGCGAGGAGAAGGGCAAGTACGCCTCCTTCACCGACTTCCTCGACAAGTCCGAGCTCGTGGCCTGCAACAAGCGGGTCATCGAGTCGCTGATCAAGGCGGGCGGGTTCGACTCGCTCGGCCACACGCGGCTGTCGATGATCCAGGTCCACGAAGACGCGGTGGAAGCCGTCGTCCCGCTCAAGCGCCAGGAGGCGATGGGCCAGTTCGACCTGTTCGGCTTCGGCGGCGACGAGGGCGAGGCCGCGCCGTCGTCCTCGCCGCTCGCGCACCTGAAGTTCGGCGAGGAGGAGTACCCGCGCAAGCAGCTGCTCGCCTACGAGCGGGAGATGCTCGGCCTGTACGTCTCGGCCCACCCGCTGGACGGCGCCGAGCGGATCCTGCGCAAGCACGCCCCGAAGCCGATCGCCGGCATCCTCGCCGACCCGCCGAAGGAAGGCGAGATCGTCATCTCCGGGCTGATCACGTCCCTGGAGCGGCGGGTCAACAAGAAGGGCGAGCCCTGGGCGATCTGCACGGTCGAGGACATGGACGCCTCGCTCGAGGTGCTGTTCTTCCCGAAGGCGTACGCGCTGTTCGCCGGTGAGCTGATCGAAGACAACGCAGTGCTGGTCAAGGGCCGGGTCAACTGGCGGGAAGACAAGATGTCGGTCTTCGGCGGCGGCCTGGCGACGCTCGACCTGTCCGAGGTCGGCACGGGCAACGGCGACGACGAGCCACCGCTCGTGCTGCTCGCCGCGGCCGAGAAGATCGACCAGTCGGTGGTCAGCGAGCTGCGGTCCACACTGCTCGCGCACAAGGGGGAGACCCCGGTCCACCTCAAGCTGGTGGGCAAGAACCAGACGGTCTTCGCGCTCTACGACTACCCGGTGAAGGTCAGCTCCATGCTGATCGGCGAGCTCAAGGGCATCCGCGGGATCACAGCCAGTACGTGAGCCGCTGGGCGGGATCGGCGGGCGCCGATCCCGCTCGTCGTGTTTGCTGGGTGGGTAACCCCGCTTCGTGAACTTGCGTGAGGTCAGCAGGCCGATGTCGTACGAACCCGATCCCCGGCGCTGGAAAGCGCTTGCCGTCTCGCTGACCGCGGGGTTCATGGGCCTGCTCGACGTTTCCATCGTGAACGTCGCCCTGCCGTCGATGCAGTCGGGGCTGAACGCGAGCAGCGGCGGCATCCGCTGGGTCGTCTCCGGCTACGCGCTCGCGTTCGGCCTGGTCCTGGTCACCGGCGGCCGCCTCGGCGACGCGTTCGGCCGCCGGAACATGTTCCTCGGCGCCCTCGCGGCGTTCGTCGTCACCAGCGCGCTGGCCGGCGCGGCACCGAACGAGACGACGCTGGTCATCGCCCGGCTCGCCCAGGGTGTCGCCGCGGGCATGCTGACGCCGCAGAACACGGGCCTGATCCAGGACCTCTTCCGCGGCGCCGAGCGCGCCCGCGCGTTCGGGATGTTCGGCGCGATCGTCGGGATCTCGACGGCCGTCGGCCCGATCCTCGGCGGCGTGATCCTCGCGGTGTTCGGTGCCCACGACGGCTGGCGGTGGGTGTTCTACGTCAACGTCCCGATCGGCGTCGTCGCGTTCGCGCTGGCCCTGCGGCTGCTGCCGCGCAGCGAGAAGAAGCAGCTCAGGATCCGGTCGGAGATCGACCTCGTCGGCATCGTGCTGCTCGCGGTCGCCGTCCTCGGCGTGCTGCTCCCGGTCATCGAATCCGACAGCGACGGCCCCGCGCGGCTGTGGTGGCTGTTCCTCGTCGCGCTCGTCTTCGGGGCGGCGTTCGTGCGCTGGGAACAGCGGGTAGTGCGGCACGGCCGGTCACCGCTGCTGGACACGCGGCTGTTCACCGGCACGCCGGGGTACGCCACCGGCGCGTCGGTCGGCGCGCTCTACTTCTGCGGGTTCGCCGGGATCTGGCTGGTCTTCGCGATGTTCTTCCAGCAGGGCCTCGGCTACTCGCCCCTGCAGTCCGGCCTGTCGGTGACGCCGTTCGCGCTCGGCTCGGCGGTGTCCGCGGCCGTCGCCGGCCGGTTCGTGCCGACGCTCGGCCGGCGGCTGACCGTCACCGGCCTGACGATGGTCGCCCTCGGCCTGCTCGGCGTCGCGCTGCTCGCCGAGCTCGTCCCGCCGTCGTCGGCCGGGTGGGCGTTCGCGCTCCCGCTGCTGTTCGCGGGGGTCGGCGGCGGGATGGTGATCCCACCGAACACGACGTTGACGCTCGAGTGCGTGCCCGTCCGGATGGCCGGCGTCGCGGGTGGCGCCCTGCAGACGGGCCAGCGGATCGGCACCGCGATCGGCACGGCGGTGCTCGCGTCGGTGTTCGGCACGGTCGTCGGCTCCGCGAAGGACTACTCGCTCGCCCTGACGATCGCCTTGTGCTGCGCGGCCGCGCTGACGTGCACCGCGCTGGCCCTCGCGATCGCCGAGCTGCGGGCGCGGCGTCACCGTGCGCAGACTTCCGAGGAAGAAACGGAAACGCGGCGTACCCAGACGTCGGCCGCGGACGTGCAACGGGGCTGAGACACTACTTTCGGCAGATTAGCGATGCTCCATCCGAGTGACGAGCACGGAAAGACACTGGTGCTACGCAGAGCAACCGGGTAGATCTTATGGAGCCTTCACTGCGCGGCTTCGGCTACCGACAGTGGCAATCGGTCGGCCACCCGGGGATGGGGTGACCGGCACGAGCGATCGAGGCGTCCGGAGTTCGAGGGAATGGACACACTCGGTCACCTTCCGTCCAGTGAGCTGTCGGCGTCCGCGGGGGACCGCCCGGCACTCGCGGAAGGGATGCCCATCGGCAGCCGCCGGCGCGTGACGGCAGCGGGCGGGCCCGGGTGAGGGGGAACCGGGCCCGCCCGTTCTTCGTGTCGTGCTTTCCTCCCGGCCGGTGATCATGTTGGGATGACGACGTCCGACAGGCACGAGCCCGGGGAGCGTCGATGACCGAGCAGCCGTTGCGACCGGAGAGCCGGCTCCGGGTGTGGCGCCGGCCGATGCGGTCGCGTGACCGCCACGAGCACCACCGCGTCGCGACCCCGCTGGAACTGCTGTTCGACCTCTGTTTCGTGGTCGCGGTCGGCCAGGCCGCCGCGCAGCTGCACCACGCGCTCGCCGAAGGCCACGTCGGCCACGGCGTGTTCTCGTTCGCGCTGGTGTTCTTCGGCATCTGGTGGGGCTGGCTGAACTTCAGCTGGTTCGCCTCGGCGTTCGACACCGACGACGTCCCGTACCGGCTGGCGACGCTGGTGCAGATCGCCGGCGGCCTGACCGTGGCGGCGGGGGTCGAACGCGCGTTCAACGGCGACTTCCGGGTGATGGTCGCCGGCTACGTGCTGATGCGGCTCGCGATGGTCGTCCAGTGGGTGCGCGCGGCGCGGTCGGACCGCGACTGCCGCCCCGCCGCGCTCCGGTACGCCGCCGGGATCGCCGCCTGCCAGGTCCTGTGGGTCGCCTACCTGTGGCTGCCGCACGGCCTGCAGCCGTACGCGTTCTTCGTCCTCGCGATCCTCGAGATGGCCGTCCCGGTGTGGGCGGAAAGCCGGCACGGCACGACGTGGCACCCGCACCACATCGCCGAGCGGTACGGCCTGTTCACGCTGATCGTGCTCGGCGAGGTGATCCTCAGCGCGACGAACGCGATCAAGGAGGGCGCCGCCGAACCCGGGCACCTCGGCGCGCTGATCTCGCTGGCCGCGGCCGGGCTGGTGCTGGTGTTCTCGATGTGGTGGCTGTACTTCGACCGCCCCGGCCACGCGCGGCTCGTCCGCCGTCCGACCATGTTCACGTCGATGAGCTGGGGGTACGGGCACTACTTCATCTTCGCGTCGGTCGCGGCCGTGGGCGCGGGGCTCGAGGTGGCCGTCGCCTACGACACCGGGACGCTGCACGAGCTCGGCGGCGTGGCGGCCGCGTTGCCGACCACCGTGCCGGTCGCGATCTTCCTGCTGGGCGTGTGGCTGCTGCACATCGGCCCGACCAACGAATGCCGTCCGATCGCCATCGGCTTCCCGGTGACGGCGCTGCTCGTCGTGGCGGCGTCGTTCACGCCGGCACCGATCCACATCGCCGCGGTGCTGACGGCCGCGCTCGTCGCGCTGACGGTCATCGCGACACACGGCGAGCCCCAGCCGGCTTGACCGCGGATCGGTGCAGGTCAACGGCCTGGCGCGATAAAAGGGACCCCCCTGTGCAAGGGCGTTTCAGGGGCATGTAAAGTTCTCCAAGTCGCCAAGGAAACCGGGCGGCCGCCGGGCCACGAACCAAGCTCCCACGAACGTGGTAGAGTGGGTGGTCCTGAACCGAGGTGCCAGCCTCGGACATAGCTTGAAACAAATGCCGAGAGTCTCAACCGCCGATAAAGCGGGTGGATTCAAAGTGTGTTGCTTGAGAACTCAACAGTGTGCTAGTGAACTAAGCCAGTAGAGCTTATGTATTGAACCTCGTATGAGGTTCCTTTGAGAGCATTTAATTGCCTCGATTAAACTGTTCATTGTTGGAGAGTTTGATCCTGGCTCAGGACGAACGCTGGCGGCGTGCTTAACACATGCAAGTCGAACGCTGAAGCACCTTCGGGTGTGGATGAGTGGCGAACGGGTGAGTAACACGTGGGTAATCTGCCCTGCACTCTGGGATAAGCCTTGGAAACGGGGTCTAATACCGGATATCACCTTTCTAGGCATCTAGATTGGTTGAAAGTTCTGGCGGTGCAGGATGAACCCGCGGCCTATCAGCTTGTTGGTGGGGTAGTGGCCTACCAAGGCGACGACGGGTAGCCGGCCTGAG